>NZ_JBQEOF010000017.1:0-6142 GCF_052044995.1 Roseateles sp. 22389 | reverse complement strand
CCTCGTGCTCCCTGTGATCAGGTTCTTGCAGGACGACTACATGTCCTCGATCGGCTACGCCGAATGCAACGCCCTCAAGGGAAATCCCACGATCTGGTTCAAAGATTGGGTGAAAGACCCCGCCTGGTGTGTCCCGGGCAAGGATCTGGAATGGGTCCGCCATCAGGCCTCAGCACAAGGGCCGGGGGCTACATTTGCTCAGTGACGAGTTCGCCGCCACCGCCACACATCAAGCACATTAACGCGCTGCCGCGCGGTCACCAGGTGATTTGCCATGCTACGGCAGCAATTCGCTGGCGACCGCCCACGGACTTGGAGGCATACCTCAAGCACAAGTGCCGCCAGCGTTTCCGCGCCCAGGCCAGCCGCCAGCGAGACCAGCGCCGATGGCCAGGGCCGTACGTCCACTCGAGTTCGAGTCCACCCTCTGTAGGCGCCTGCTCGACGGCACTCGAGGACTGACACAATCTCGGATTTCGATGACACTGATCACTGGGCCTCAGGCCTAGCCACCAGCTTGGGCGGCGGTGACCCGGAGAGTTCGAAGAGACGGGGGGACAATGAGCGACTGGGACTTCCTGCACGAGATGCACGACCGAGGCTACAGCGCCGCCGACATCGCACTGGCAGCCGGCGTCGGGTATGCGCCCTGGGAAGAGGTCCACATCAGCAGGGAATGGATCGACGAAGAGCTGAAGGACCAGCCACCGGATCCCTCTAGGTCGCTGAAGTCGAGGGAGCCGTTCAAGAGTCGGGATGGGTACCCATTCTCCGTTTTGGAGCAGGCCGAGATCCTCGAGGACTTGGTCGACTGTGCCGAGCGCCATTTCACGAACACGGGCAGGTACCTGCAGGTGTGGGGAGAACTCGGCGAGATTTACGCGGAAGTGAAGTTTGGCCTGTGCCGTCATGGGACGCACCGTGCCGGTTCCGACGGGACCATCGACGGCAAGCTCGTCGAGGTGAAGACCATCTCACCTGAAAAAGGCGGCAACCAGGTGGTCGTCAAGAGTCACGGCGACTTCGAGCAGTTGCTGCTCGTGCGCATCGATGAGAACTTCACGTTCACCGGTAAGCTCTTCAATCGCAATGAGTTGGCGGGAGGCGCGGGGAAGTTTCTCAGAGCCCGACTGCGCGAAGGCATCGACGAGCCCTGAGCGGCAAGCGGGAGACGAGCGCGCGCTTAGCAGCGGTTGTGGTCCTTCGCGCCAAATAGCTGGCTTCCGGGTTCCTGCTAAAAAGCCGCCATTTGGCGGCGCAAAGCCACAGCATTTCTACCCTCTTTGCCGACCGGCGCATCGACCGCATGACAGTGCTCGCACATAACGGCATCGCCGTGTGGCTGGCCGCGAAACGCTTGCGCCAGGACTTTTCGTATGGCCTCGCGAGGTCACGCCGGACTAGATGCCACTGACACAGCCGCAGGTATAGACCCTAGTGCCCGGGTTCCCGCGCAGCGCGTAGAAGGCGACGGCGTAATCCAGATGCTCTGACGCGGTCGGTGCCTGCGCGATGCGCGTGGCTCGCGCGCGCGCCACGACTGCTGTCGTGGCAGTCCAGCGCAACTCGGTGCTAAGGCCGGCCGGTTTGGACGGACACTGCTTGCGCGTCTCAGGCCAGTTGCATGCCACGTTCGGCAGCGTGTGCAGCTGCGGTCTGGTCTGTACCGGAAGCGCCCCGCTATCGGGGCAACCCTTCGTTGAAAACTTTTCCGAGCGAATCCCTCTGGGGCCAGGTTGTGCAGATTGACGTCAAACAGCGCTGGCTCACAGGTCAAGTCGAAATCGGTAGGCTCCGTGGCACGCCACGAACGCGGATCACGCGGATGGAGCGTCAGTTCTGAGGATCCGCGGAACAGAGAACTCGCGGCCGACAAGGGCACGGGCCAAGAGGTAGTTGTCACGGGCACGGTCGGTAAGGACATTCATGTCCACGACGCCCAGGGAATCGCATGGAAAACTGAAATTCGACCCGCGATGCAGTGTCGAGAAAACGAGCTCGTAACCGGAGGTCGATTTCTGGGGGCTCGGCAAGTCCATGACTGGTTCTCCATCTAGCGGTCGAGACGTCGCCCGCCAGACGGATATGGCAAGTTTGACACCTTCCTTCCTAGCAAGGGTGTCGGTTAAACGTCGCTCTGGCGATTCGGGAGCCCGGCTCTCCCGTCCATGAGTAGTTCGACGCGGAGCTCCCATAGGCGCTTAGCGCTGGCACGCAACCGCTCAGTCGCAATCGCCCATCTGCGCCAGCCCAGGGCGAACGTACGACTACCCTCGCGACTCCGGACGAATGCCAGCCAAGCGCAACGCTCTTCCTGTGAAAGACTGGCATGTTCCTCGGTCGCATTGTCGAGTTCCAGTAGCAGCCTGGACATGGGTGAGGTCTCGATGTCAGGCATGAGCCTCTTTCATCGCGTGCGATCCGTGTAGTCCAGGCGCAGCATCCGATGCACGCGTGGCGCGGACAAACAACACTGGAACCGCGCTGTCTCTCAGCACCAACTCTGCATCTCGTCCGAGAAGCAGTTTGCTGAGCTGGCGACGGCCATGTGTCCCGAGCACGATCAAGCAGCACCCGCGGCTCATTGCCTCCGCCACGATGATGGATGCAGCGTTCGATTCGATGGTCTCGTGCAATGAATACGACACGGCAAGCCCACGGTCCTGCGCTGTCACGGCTGCTTTCGCCAGGAGCTCGTTGCCATACTCGCGAAGACTATCTCGATGCTGCTTGAAGTCGGCCGCGGTTTGCAGGAAGAGCGGCTCGACGTCGACCACATGCAAAAGAACGAGTCGAGATTTCAGTGCCATGGCAAGGTTCAGCGCGAACGCGAGCCCCGCGTCGGCGGCTTGGCTTCCGTCGATGGGAACGAGGATGGATTCATGCATTTCGAACTCCTTCATGTCCGGCACGAGTCGTGAACCGCTTATCGCGGTGAAATCGGCCGGTAGATCCGTGTGGTCGATATGCAAACGTGGTCGTCCGCCCTCGGCCGTGAACGTGTCGTTCGCCCGCTCGTCAAAAGTGATCTGCGAGGCGAACGCTGGGTTTTCTGGCACGCGTTTCACTCCATGCACCGGTCATGCGCTTTGGCGCAGGCAGCTCACGAACGCGGCAAAGAGAGACCTCTCGTTTGCCCCCTGCTGCCGGTACTTCGCCCATACATCGGCCAGAAATGGTGCTTGACCCAAGGCTATCGCCAAGACCCAGAACGCGACGCCCCACCCGAACCAGCCGACTGTCACAAGCACGGCGCCCAGCACTGCCCAAGGCGCCATTGAAAAGATCCAAAGGGGGTTCATGGTTATGCTCCTGCATGTCGCAGCTTGTTCTTTGGACGCCGTGCCGTCTGTGTGCCATCGCACGCACCTGAATTTGAGTTCGACCCCTTGGCGTCCTCTGCGCGCCGCCACAGATGGCGGCTAGACCAAGAACGATCAACCCGCGTTTGCCGGCTCGAGCCAGTAGGGGCGCTGTCCGTATCCACGGTGCAGTGCCGTTTCGTAATCGCGGTCGATCGTGCCGATGTCTTGGAAGCGGGGGCTAGCCCGCACGACCGCACGATCGACAGTCAGTCGAATCCGCTTGGTTGCTGGATCGATCTCGGTGAGCCAAAGGGGGCTGATCAACACACGCGGTCCGCCTTGCCACCAAGCGGACGTATCGACCAAGAGGTAGCGAAGTCTCCATGCGACGTCGTCGTAGATGAGATCGACAACGTTGCCCATACCTCTACCGTCCGAGATCAATTCATATCCCCGCAGGTCCTCATCGGACACAACGAGCAGCTGTTTCGAAGTCGGGACCGTTTGGCCGTAATGAAGCAGGGTGGCGCGAGTCTGTTGCGTGGATACGCCCTGCAGGGGATGCAAGGTGGGACTGGTCCTGACGGTGCGCTGGTTGACATCCATGTGCATGCTTCCGCGTTGGATCGGCTGGAGCAGCAGTGACGGCAGGATCAGGACCCAGCGACCGAACAGCCAGGCACCAGTTTCCAAAACAAGGAATCTGATTCGCCAATCGGCAGGATCGATGAGAGCCAGCCGCACAATTCCGACATCTCCGTCGCTGCCCGTGACCTTGCAACGGTGCAGGAGACTCAGGCTGCTCAGACGCGTGGGGACGTCCGGCATCTATCGCCTTCCAACCCGCGGGCGCGCTGGGACAACGACTGGAGGCGCCAGCGACGCGGGACGCTCCGCTTCGCGGGGCTTCTCTTGCCTGGGCTTCTTCAGTTCCTTGTTGCCATGTTGACGTTTCGCCATATGAAATCCTTCCACAGTTCAAGGCAGCGGGCGCGCACAATCCACCCGTCGAGGGACGAACGCATTGATGCCCGTGATGACCGCAGGCTGCGCCATTCCTCGCAGGGCGTCGGTACGCCATCGCACGTAGCAATCGGATATCGGCTGCCGCGCTCGTTCCTCACGGATCGGCCGCCGGCGCCAGCCGGATCTCTGGTCAACATTCAAAGGCGACGCAGATGGTGTCGATGCAACTCGCCCGCCAGAACCTCCTCCTTGCCGCGCTCTCGGACGAGGAACTGTCGCGATGGCTCCCCGACCTGGAAGCCGTGTGGGCGCCTTTGGGGCAGGTGATCTACGAATCGGGAGGGCATTTGTCCCACGTCTACTTCCCTACGACGTCCATCGTGTCTCTTCTCTACGTGCTCGAGGACGGCGGCTCTGCGGAGATCTCCGTCGTGGGTTATGAAGGCGTGTTGGGTGTGTCGCTGTTTATGGGCGGTCAGACCACTCCGAGCCGCGGCGTCGTGCAGAGCGCAGGGGAACTGCTGCGGCTGCGATCCGATTTCATGCTCACGGAATTCAACCGGGCCGGGAATGTGATGCATCTCCTGCTTCGCTACACGCAGGCTCTGCTGACGCAGATGTCGCAGACGGCGGTCTGCAATCGGCACCACTCCTTGGATCAGCAGCTTTGCCGCTGGCTGCTCCTGAGCCTGGACCGGCTCCACGGCAACGATCTAGTCATGACGCAGGACCTCATCGCCAACATGCTCGGGGTGCGGAGAGAGGGAGTCACTCAGGCGGCAGGTAATCTTCAAGATGCTGGGCTGATCAGTTACCGCCGTGGTCATATCAAGGTGCTCGACCGTGCCGGTCTCGAGCGGCGTACCTGTGAGTGCTACGCGGTGGTCAAGGCCGAGTACGTCCGCCTCCTGAGACTCGGCCCAAGGTGATCCGATCTCCTATGGCCGGGCTGGCGCCGGAATCGGACGCCTCGCCGAAGAACGAGGCGTACGCTCTGCTCGATCTGTGCTACTTCTCGACGCATAGGCGAAGGACGCTCACCTTCGAGAGTTCACTCTCCACCGGTTCCCACATTGCGAACCGATGTGCTTCCCGAGCATCAAGATCAGGCATGCTGCATGCGGCTGACCTCGGTCCAGCGCCGAAGCTATGGTTTGGTGGTTCTCAACCCCATAACCCGCAATGTGAGGGACGGGCTTGCGGTGCTGAAGGAATGCTTGTCAGGCCTCAGGCATTTCGAGCACGACTGGCCGGGAAGTTCTCTCTGCGTTTACGCGTTAGCGGGTTTCCTTACTGGTCGAACCGGGCTCACGTCGCAGTTCGCGCGGAGTTGGATTTGCCAGTGGGAAGCGGGCCATCCCGCTCCACATCAAGGCGCCACCATGAACAGCAGCACATTCGCTTCCCAATCCACTCGCCCCATAACCTCGAAGCTTGAGAACGAGAACGACGATCCCGTCGGTGATCCCGTTGCGAACCAATCGCCGGGGGACGCTCGTACCGGCGACGATGCATCGGACGAATCGAACTCCGGCGCCGAGCGAACCGGCAATGATGGCAAGAGGCGTTCGACGCAAGAGGACACAGAGGGCAAGCCGCAAGAGCTGCCTGAAGGCAGCGACGTGCCTCCGGACGACGATGCCACTGCACGTCCTGTACCAGATGCGGCAGGTCAGGCGCGGCGTGGAATCTCCGACGCGGATCTGCCGCAGTCCGCACGCGGCTGACCGGCGCTGCCGCAACACCCATCTCCTCTTTCGGCCAAGCCAGGGGCATGAGGGGCCGGTGGGCATCGGGCGTGCACGTGGCGATACGGCCCTCTGCGATCAGCCGGTCGTGAGCACGCGCAGGATGTCCGGATACCAGCTGCA
>NZ_JBQEOF010000016.1:110982-150322 GCF_052044995.1 Roseateles sp. 22389 | reverse complement strand
ATCGCGATGCCGACCAGGCCCTTGTCCTCGGCGCGGGCGCCGCCGGCCAAGAGGCCCAGCGTCGCGCCGCCGGCGATCGCCAGCGTCCGGATGACCGCGACGCGGCGTTTCACATTCGTTCCAAGCTTCGACATTGCCTTGTCTCCTGGCCGGTCGTCGTCTTGAACAGACGATCTGTGCGTAACCGGCCTATTTGATGATGTTAGTTCGCGCGCTGCACTAATTAATCAGAACTAACCCTGTGATGCTCAACGCACGGACGTCGGTAGCGCGCCGGCGAAGAAGCGCTTCCGGCTCGAGCTGCGGCGGCACAGCGTCCATGCATACTCGACATCAATTGAACCGAGCATTGCGTCGCATGAAATTCGATCTCCACGACCTCATCGCCTTTCGGGCCGCCGCGGAGCTGTCGAATTTCCGCAAGGCCGCCGAGGCGGTGCACATCTCGCAGCCCGCGTTCAGCCGACGCATCGACAAGCTGGAGCAGGCGCTGGGCGTGAAGCTGTTCGAGCGCACGACCCGGCGTGTCACGCTCACCGCGGTGGGGCGCGAGTTCGCGCGCAAGATCGGCCTGCTGCTGGACGAGCTGGACGAGACGCTGCTGACGGTGCGCGGGGTGGGCACCGGCCGGATGGGCGAGGTGACGGTGTCCAGCGTGCCGTCGACGGTCTACTACTTCCTCTCCCAGGTGATCCACCGCTACCGCGAGCGCTATCCCAAGCTGCGGGTGAAGATCCTGGACGCCAGCGCGAACGAGGTCCTGGCGGCGGTGTCGCGCGGGGAGTCCGACTTCGGGCTCAACTTCATCGGCAGTTCGGAGCCGGGCATCGAGTTCCGGCCGCTGCTCGAGGAGCGTTTCGTCGCGGCCTGCCGACGCGACCACCCGCTGGCGCGACGCCGCGAGGTCAGCTGGAGCCAGCTCGCCGCGCATGACTTCATCGCGGTGGCGAAATCCTCCGGCAACCGGTTGCTGCTCGACCAGGCCCTGGCGCGCGTGAAGGACCGCCCCCAGCCGGTGTACGAGGCCCAGCACGTGACGACCTTGCTGGGGCTGGTGGAAGCGGGGCTGGGCGTGGCGGCGGTGCCGTCGATCGCGATGCCGGGGCCGGACCATCCGCTGCTGGTCAGCGTGCCGCTGGTCGACCCGGTCGTCACGCGGCGCATCGGACTGATCACGCGCCAGGGCCGTCGGCTGTCGCCGGAGGCGCAGCAGCTGTACGACTTCCTGGCGGAGATGAAGCTGCCGCCGCGTGCGGTACGGCGGCGTTCCCGATGATCGGCCGGGCCGATCCGGCGCCCGTCCCCCCCCCAGCGCGCTGCCCGCGCCGCCCGCGATGCAGCCTGGGCCGCGTGTCAGAAGTTGTGGCGGATGCCGAGCTCGGTGCCGGTGGAGGACCGGCCCGCGGAGAGCCCCGCCGGACCGCCGGGCACGGCATAGGCCGCCACGCCATCGTTGTCGACACGCGCCACCTGGGCATAGACCGCCACCCGTTTGGAGAGGGCGTGGACATAACCGACGCCGAGTTGGCGCGCATCGTTGGCACCGACATCGACGGCACCGACGCGGCCCGCCATGTTGCTCGCCAGCCATTGGAACTTCAGCTCACCGCGCCCCAGCGGCACCCAGGCGCCGAGCATGCGCAGCGTCTGCGCGGCATTGGCCTGCCGGAAGCGGCGCTGCGTCACGGCCACGCGCACCACGCCGAAGTCGTAGCCGGCGCCGATCAGCGTGTCCGTGAAATCGCCGCTGGCCGCGATGACGTTGTTCTCGCTCCTCGCATGCGCCGCGTACAGGGACGCCGCTCCCTTCACGTAACCCAGCCGGGCCCCGATCAGCTTGTTGGCCCCCTGGGCTTGCGTGCTGCCTTCCGCCGCGGCCACCATCACGCCGCCCTCCAGGCCGCCGAAGCGGTCGGGCAACAGCCACTGCACCGAGTTGCTGCTGCGCACCAGCGTGTTGGGACTGCTGCCGAAGGCCGAGCGGATCGGACCAGCGGGCGCGGCGGTGTAGAGGTTGGTCGAGCCGGCCACGCCGACGTGGCTGAAGGGGTCCTGCTTGACCCACACGGTGTAGGTCGGCACGTAATCGCGGCCGGCGCGCAGCTCGCCGAGCTCGCGGCTGGCCAGGCTGAGCGTGGCGCGACGATCCCAGAACTGGCTCGCGCTGGTCGCGGCGCCGGTGTCGAGCGCGATGCCGTGCTCCAGATGGAAGCCGGCGGACCAGCCGGCGCCGAGGTCCTCGGAGCCGCGCACGACGAGCCGACTGGTCGCGTTGCCGCCGCTGATCAGGGACTGGAGACGGCCGACACCGTCGTTGCGCACGCTGCGCACCGCGGCATCGACGACGCCGGACAGCGTCACGCTGCCCTGGGCGGCCGCCGCGGCGGCGCAGGTGCTTAGCGCGGTGGCGCAGGCGATCCGCAGCAGGGGGGAGGGGAGTGTCATTCCGAGGGCTCCTCGAGGCGTTCTGCTGCTCATTCGGCGGTCAACCTGGCCTTCTGAACGACGGCCTTCCATTTCGTCAGCTCGCTCCTGACCAGCGTGCCGAGCTGCTCCGGCGTGCTGGCCTCGACGTCGGCACCGTGGTCCTCGATGCGCTTGACGACCTCCTTGTCTGCCAGCACCAGGTTGAGGGCCTTGTTCAGCTTGTCGACGATGGGACGGGGTGTTCGCGCCGGCGCGAAGACGCCGTACCACTGCTGCACCTCGACGCCGTCGACGCCCGCCTCCTTGAGCGTCGGCACATCGGGCAGCAGGTGGCTGCGCCGGGGGCCGGCGACGGCCAGCGGCTTGAGCTTGCCGGCCTTCACATAGGGGATCGCGGTGAAGAGGCTGGGGAACATGAACTGCGTCTGGCCGCCCAACGTGTCGGTGATGGCGGGCGCCGAGCCCTTGTAGGGCACGCCGAGCATGTCGACACCGGCATTGAGCTTGAAGAGCTCGGCGGCGAAGTGGGGCGCCGTGCCGTTGCCGGCGGAGGCATAGCTGTAGCGGTCGGGCTTGGCCTTGAGCTGGGACGCGAGGTCCCGGACGTCCTTCACCGGCGCCTGGGCGTTGGCGACCATCAGCGTCGGCGAATAACCCACCAGGCCGACCGGCTCGAAGTCGGCCACCGGGTCGTAGCGGAGTTTCTGCAGGGCCGGGTTCATCGCATGCGTCCCGACATAGCCCAGCATCAGCGTGTGGCCGTCCGGCGCCGCGCGGGCGACGAATTCGCTGGCGATCGCGCCGTTGGCGCCGGCGCGGTTGTCGATGATGACCGTCTGGCCCAGCAGCGGTCCAAGCTTCTGCGCGATGGTGCGTGCCATCGCGTCGTTGCCGCCGCCCGCCGCCGTCGGCACGACGATGGTGATCGTCCGCGTGGGATAGGCGATGGGGACGACGGTTGGCGCGGCGGCGGGCGCCGCGATGGGGACCGCGAGGGCGCCGATGGCCGTGAGGGCGGTGAGAGCGGCGGTGGCCACCAGCGCCACGGGCGCGAGCAGAGTCTTCATTGGTTTGTCTCCTTCGTTGATGTCGAGAACACGTCCTCGGGCAGATGCAACTCGCCCTGCAGGATCTTTCTGGCGGTGCGCACGAGCGCGGCGCGCTGGACCGAGGCCGCCTCGCCCTGGCCCGCGACCAGGACCTCGATGGCGATGCGTCCCTGCGGATGCAGCACGGACACGGTGCGCGTCCCGTCGCGCGCGGGCGCGCCGCTGGCAACGGTGCCGGGCAAGGCGAAGGCGGTGGCGACGCCGATCGCGCCCGTCACCGCATGGGCAGCGTGGCAGCGGCGCGGCGTGAAGTAGCGGGACGTGATGCTGTCCGGGTCGTCGCCGGCGCTCACGATCACCGGCTTGGGCACGACGCTCGCCGACACGTCGCCCAGGCCCATGGCCAGCCCGGCGGCACGACGGACCGCTTCGATGCGAGCCAGCAAGGCGGCATCCGCGTCGAGTTGGGCCGGGGTTTCGCGACCGTGCAGGCCGAGGTCCGCGGCGCGCAGCAGGACGAGCGGCATGGCGGCATCGATGCAGGTCACCGGCAGGCCGTCGATGGCGTCGATGCGGCGGCCGGTCGGGAACAGCGATCCGGTGACCGAGCCCCAGGCATCGAGGAAGTTCAGGCGGATGGGCGCCGCGGCGCCGGCGACGCCGTCGATGCTGGTGTCGCCGGCATAGACCACGCGCCGGCCGGGGGTCAGCACGGTCACGTCGATGCGCGAGCGGGTGTTGACGTTGAACACGCGGACCGTCGTCTCGCCGTCCTGGGCATCGATCAGGCCCTGTTCGATCGCGAACGGCGCGACGCCCGAGAGCATGTTTCCGCAGTTCGGCCGCGTGTCCACCGAGCGCTGGCCGACGCCGACCTGGGCAAACAGGTAGTCGACGTCGCAGCCCGGTTCCTTGGACCGGGACACGATGGCCACCTTGGAGGTCAGCGAGTTGCCGCCGCCGACGCCGTCGAGCTGCAGCAGGTCGCTGGCGCCGATGGCGCCGATCAGGGCCTCGTCACGCTCGCGTTCGTCGGCGGGCAGCCAGTCGCGCAGGAAGAACGGGCCTCGGGAGGTGCCCGCACGCATCAGGACGCAAGGGATGGTTCGTGTCATGGAGCGGCATGCTCGGCCATGCCGTTGATGACGTGAAGTGCATCGTTTGGATCAATAAATGCGTGGGACGCAAGGATGTGTCGGCGGGCGTGAAGCGGGAGCGTCAGGCGGGAACACGCGTTGGTGGATCACAGAACGCGAACGGGGCGAGTGAACTCGATAACGAATGGGTCAAGGACAGCGCATGAACGCAAGTTTGAGTGATTGACAATGTGCAGGTCGTTTCGTTGGCGCACGCTCATCGCACACGGTCGGTGTTAATCCCTAGCAACACCTGACCCCAAAAGCCGACTCATGCAGTCGGCTTTTTTGCGCCAAATGACGACAGCAAGCAACACCGCAGGCAGGAATGCACATGCTCACCACAAACCGACAACCATTCGAGAAGCCACCGATGCCCCTGTGGGCCCACATCCTCATTGGGGTTGCAGGAGGAATCGTCACTGCGAGCATCGTGCTGTACGTGCTCTGGTGGATCCAACTCCGCATAGTGTTCGCCGGCCTGAAGAACGCGCTAGGCCACTAAACGCGCTGCTGGCGGCCCTTCCGTCGATAGGAAGAAGGTGTCCCCAAAGCCCGACAGCCACGTCATGCACTCGACGGGACCGTCAGCTGCCTCACCGTAGGCCAACGCGATCAGATCCGCCATCGCGTACGCCTTGAAGCGCACCACCACCGGCGCCGGCAACTCGATCCCCTGACTACCGCTGTAGCGATTCGACCAGTCCTCACCCTCGGCGAACGCCTTCAGCATGTACTTCGAAAGGTACGCGGCCAGCTTGCCACTTGACTGCTGGGACCAACGCTTACGACGCTGCTGATCGATGTTGCCGCCCAGGTCACCAACGACAGCCCGCCAGACCGCGCGCACCACGTTGAAGGACTTCACCTTGACGCCGGCGTAGGGCAGGGCAGTCGGAAGCCGATGGATGGCCATGTGCACGTGCCACGCGCCGCGCTTCTGCCGCTCGAACGCCGCGACGTAGACGAACCCAGGAAGCAACCGACGCATGCGCCGCACGAACTCCTTCATGTGCTGCTTGCAGAGGGTCAGGTCTTGCTGATTCTCGCGATAGGTCAGCGTGAGCAGCGCATCGAGCCCGAGCGCCTTCACGCGTCGGCGCACTTGAGTCTTGGCACGGCGAGCAGCACGCAGAAGGTTTGCCTGCTTGCGGTCCTCCGCGAATTCCTTGCGCTCCAACTCCCACATCGCCAACTCGGCGAGGGTGGCCCGGCGCATCTCCTCCCACACCACCTGCCGAGTGATGACGGCCTCTTTGTGACCGTTGCCCAGGTGATGCACGCGCATCACATGTTCATCACTTCGCTTGCCCTCGTACAGAATTCCGTCTATAAGCCTTCTCACTTGCACTCCTGCGTTGAGTGTTAGTCACCGCCCCCGGACTGTTGGTAGCAGTCGCGGGGGCATTCTTTTTGGCCCGTGGAAGGCCGTAGACGACGTCAGGGCCGCCAAACAAGTCCGGCTGGACCTGCACCCTCACCGATGGCTTCGAAGCGCTCATGGAGCCTCCAACCAATTACGCCAACCACTCGAGCGAATGACGCATTTCGTCGATCGACGAATTACGACACCACTGCAGGAGATGGCGCATTTCGTCGGCCGACGAAACATGCCATCGCCGGCGCGCGCTCACACAAACGGGGAGAGCTTCGCCAAGCACGCAGCGACCTCCCATGGATACGCACCGGCCTCGATCCGCTGGTAGTGCCTCAGCGACTTACCGCAGCGCTTGGCGGCCTCAAGCTGGGTCAACTGAAGCATGCGCCGACGATCCGCCAACGGCGAGTCAGCAGCGCCCCAACGAGAGCGGTAGGAACCGCGACGACCACCGTCGTTCCGACCCATGAGCCCCCCTGTGTTCTGAAGTGTCCTAGGAATAAATCTAGCGGCGCTGCGCGCCGCCCCTCGCGCTACGCGCAACGGGCGCCGCGAACGCCGCCAGAGCTTGCACCGTCCAGCTGCGAACCACAGATCCGGGCCAAAGGCCCACCATGCGACGTACGCCGCATTAACGCCGCTGCCGGTCTTGAGGAGATGGGCCGCCATCATCGAGCGCCGAACGTATGACCTTGACCAGTCGACGGCCCCCCGCGCGAAGGCCCAACGCTCAACGCACCCGGCATCGCACCGGAGTCGTTGGCCGCAACGTTCGCCCGCAACTCCGACGGCGCCACGGGTGACCCGCGAACACCCGCCATCTCGCGCATCTGCTGAAGCCGAGCCTCAGGCACCCGGATGTCTCCATCCAGCGGCCAGGACGTCGCCAGCCCGAACCAGTCGCCAACGGCCAACTGAACTGTGTCGCCGCTGACAAGCACCGCAACACCGAGCTGTCGAAGAGAGTCAAGCGACATGCGCTCCATGACCCGCATGTCTCCGCTCACCCACTCCACCACACCGCCGACACGCTCGCCCATCTTCGCCAAGCCGGCCAAGCGCAGCCGATTGCCGGCGAGCCCGGACAAGTGCTTCTCGATGGCACTACGAGGCCGCTGCTCGACAACCGGCGTGGACGCCGCCCCCACCGCAGCACGCGCCACCACTGGCGCCGAAGCCGCGGCTGAACCCGGCGCCGCGACCGCCCCGGCCTGCTTCGGCTTCACCGGCTCAGGATGGAAGAACTTCCACGACGTCCAGGCGCCCCAGATCGCCGCTGCCACCGCCAGCGGGATCCCGTACTTGAACAGCCCGCTGCTGAACACCGTGGCACGCGACTCACGGTAATCGGCCGTGTTCGTGTCAGCGCTGACGTGACTGGCATACGAGCCGAAATACTTCACGTCGTAGGCGCTGACCACCGTGCCGACCTTCGTGTACTTGTCATCGCCCTTATGCCGCCACGTCGTCACCGAATACCGCTTGCCAGCACCTATCCCATTCAGCTTCAAGAAACAGAGCTTGAGCTCGACACGCCGGCGCCACAACGCGTTCACGTCCTTAATGCTCTGGCCCATCAACACGATGTCGATGCCACGGTGACCGTGCTCCGTCACGAACTGCGTCATCGACTGGCTCAGCTTCGAAGAGGTGCCCCAAAAGTTCTGCGCCTCATCAAGCACGATCAGCGCGTTGTCCTTCGACAGCTCAGGAATCTCAGGCACCTGCTCACGAGTGATCGCAGTCAGCAACTCCCGACAGCGATCCACCGTCACACCGGCCAGCTCGGCGATCTTCTCGTGGTTCAGCCCTTCGACGTACGCCACCACCGGACGACCAGCGGCGATCGCGGGAATGATCCGCCGCACCAACGACTCATAGCTCTTGCCGGAACGCGGCAAGCCCTCGTGAAAGATGATCATGCGGTCACCACTGGAACAGCGTCGCGAACTTGCGAACGATGCGGAACGCGTAGCCGGAGCCGATCACCGCGAGCGCAGCGGGCAACCCGCACTGCGTCACCAGGTACATCACGGACCCGTCCAACTGCCCGAACACCGACCCAAGACCGGCGGTCAAGAAGCCCGGCACCGGGAGGTGAGACACGACATAGACGAACGCATTGACGATCTGCTCAAAGACCGTCAACAGCAGATCGATCACGAACTGCCAAAGGTCCTTGAACAGCTGCTTCAGCAGCGCCAACAACCACGTGGTGAATTGCTCAAGCATTGCTCACTCCATCGCAATACGGAACGCCAAGAAGGACGCGACCAACAGCAGCACGCTCCGGATCACCACGAACGCTGTCGACGCCATCGAGGTGCAGAAGGCGTCAAAACTGAAGGTCGCATTGATGAACGGGATATGACCGCTGATCACCGGGCACGAGCCACCGCCGGACACCGAAAAGAACCGGTTCACCGCGCCGCCAAACTCCGTGCCAGAAAGCGCATCGGCCGCACCCTGGAGAACCTCCTGAAAGGTCTTGGTGCCGGCCCGCTTCGAGTACGACTCTCCGACCGCAGCTGGGCTACCGCCGCAGTCCTTTCCGCTCGGGTTCTTCTCACACTCGGTCTTCTCAGGATCGTCAGGGTCTTCGGGATCAGCCGAGTCCGAACCGCCAGGCCGACCCTCGTGCACCGTCTGCTCCGTGGTCGTCTTCGTTCCATCTGTGCCGGTCGTCGTCGTTGTCGTCGTGGTGGTCTTGTTGCCGTCGCGGTCAACCGTCACCGCCGTGGTCTTCTCCCACTTGCTGCCATCAGCGTTGATACCCGACTCAGTGTTGATCTGCTTGGACTCCTTGTCCTTGCTCCCATCAGTCTGATCGCCACCGCTCCCATCGGGCTTGTAGCTGTTGGCGCAATACGGCTTCCCGTTCACCTCGCCAAGTACCTGCCCATCACCACAAGAATCCTTGGGGACGCCCGCGGTTGACTGCCCGAGCTCAGTCGTCGACGACCCTGGGCACTTGTTGCCGGTCGAGACGTACTCCCCCTTCGCAAACCAATGTTTCGTGCCACCCACGAGCGCGCTGCCTGCCGGTGAGCTGCCGTCAAACACCACCTCACACCGGCTCTTGCACGACATCAGCGGCGGATTGGCGCCAGCACCTGCGCCGATGTCGTAGTAGCCGCTGGACATCGTGACGCCGGCTGCGCACACCGGCTCGCACGCCTTCTTGTCCGGCGTCGGCTTCGTGTTGACCGGACACCAGCATGTATTGGGGAACGACGGCGCCCCGGGCACGGCGCTGTCAGGACACTCCATGTCATTGACGCTGTACACCCAAACTTGCACCGAGACGGGCGAACAACCACCCCCAGGCTCTGTGGGATGCGACCTGCAGGATGACCCTGCCAGCGTCCCATACGCGCCACCACCGTTGTCAACCGCTGGCACCGACGTAACCCCGTAGGTGTACGTGTAGGTCCACCCACCGATGACCTGCGGCTTACTGAATATCGGCACGCAAGCCTGGAGCGCAGCTCCCGGCGAGTCAGACTTGTCACTCGACTGCGACCCGCAATCCGCGATATAGCGCCACTTCGCCTTGCCGTCGACCTGCTGCCCACTTTCACCGACCTGCGCCATCGCCGGCGTCGCCGCGACAAGCATCAACATCACGGCAAGCACCTCGAGGCAGGACCACGCACGCACAACGCGCCGGCACAGCGCATCAGCCATGGGTCAATCCCGCCACGGCCGCACAGCCGCTCAAGGTCCCCACGAAGAAGCCGAGCAAAAGAACAATCGACATCACGCCTCCCTAAGAAAAACGCCCCCAGGCGAATGCACTGGGGGCGACCGGTGTGTCCGCGATCAGCGGATCATCGAGATGACCTTGTTGGCGCCCCACTTGGCGACGTCGGGCAGCACCTTCAGCGCCGCGATGGCGAGGATGGCAGTGGCGACGGTCGTCAGATCGACGGCGCCGGTCAGGGTGGAAAAGTCCATGTGAACACTCCTATTGCTTCGAGATGAAATTAACGACCGCCCCGCACCCCCACGCAACGATGTAGGAGCCGACCACGAGAGAGAAGCCCCACACCCAGGCGGCCGCGAAATCGGTCGGCGTGGGGGTCTTGAACACAGAGAGGAGGGCGGTGTCGGAGCCCTGCATGACAACAACCGGGCATCCGGTCACGTCGGCGGGCTGGACCGGGGTGGGGCGCAGCACGGCACCCGCATCGGTCATCACGAACTCAGCGCAGAGCATCGCTAGCCCTCCACGAACGGACCGACGAGCCACGCAATGCGCGACACGTGACACGCGCGAACCCACTGGCCGTGGGGACGCATGAGCAACGAACGAAGCTCGACGGCATCACACGGCACCCAGGTACCAGCAGCCATCGCAGCGGCAACTGCCTGCGGACTCGGCGCGTACATCACGATCAGGCCGCCGCAGGCTTGGGCGAACGAGCCGTGGCTTGAGGGATCTCGACCAGCCCGGTCAGCACGGCCTCGATGCGGCGCGACGCGAAGTTGGCGTGCAGCGCGAACGTCGCAGTGAACGTCCCAGGCTTGACCTTGTCGCGCAAGCTCTTGGGCACCTGCAGGACGCCGACCTGATCGACCGAACCGTCGTCGTTGAGCAGCAGGCACTCAGCGTCCTGCATGTCATAGGCCTTCTGGGTCTTGGCGCTGATGCCGGTCTTCGGGTCGTTCAGCTTCAGGATCTGGATGATGGATTGCATGGTCACTCCGAGTGCGCCCAGGCTCGCGAGCCGGGCAAGTGGTTGAAGTGACTGGGCAGGCTCATCCCGGCTATCACGGGCAACGGCTGCGTTCTTCCATCCGCTCTTGCGGCCTCCCAGTCAACCCCCAAGAGGGACGGCACCGTGCGCGGCGTATCATTCCCTCTAGAGGCCACGTTCCCTTTTGAGAGAACGTTTCGAAATAGTACCCCGGAGAGAGTCCGTTATGAAGCTAGCTGCGCTGCTTGACAAGGCGTCCCAAACGTGCGGGTCCGACTACGCGCTCGCAAAGAACCTCGGCGTCGGTCGCAGCAAGGTCAGCGACTGGAGGAACGAACGAGCGTCATGCGGCGTCGAATACCGAGCGCTCATGGCGTCTATCGCCGGAGTCGACGTGGACGAGGTGATCCGAGACGCGCTGCTCGAAAAACACGCCAACACGCCTCTGGGAGAGCGCCTCCTGAGTGCCCTGGGAAACGTAGTGCATGGAGGGGCGGCGATCACGCTTACTTCGCTCAGCGCCGGCTATTTGCTGATCCAGGGCCTGGCTGACCAATGCGTGCAATTGACAATGTGCATTATGTGATGTCATCGCCAGCATCCTTGAAAGCCCCCCATCTGGCATTCCAGTGGGCGACAACGAGTTCGTCGTACGAGTCCCCGATGCGAGCGCGAAGCCGGGCCGGCCCGGCCTGCTCAGGTGCCGGCCGCCCGTTCTGCGGCCGCCAGCCGCTTGGCCTTGAATAGGTCGCGCAGCACCCGGCTGTGGGCATTGGCCGCGCCGTCGCCGGTGGTCTCGATGCTGCAGAAGATCGCCTGCGGGTACTTCTCGGTCACCAGCGCCTGCACGCCGTCGGACACGCCGGACGACGGCATGCAGCCGAAGGGCTTGACGCTCACCACCATGTGGGCCTTGCGCGCGGTGACGCTCTGGATCAGCTTGCCGACCTCCATGTGCCCCTCGCCGCCTCGCAGGTGGTTGTCGTAGAACGGGTGCGACAGCGTCGCGATCTCGTCGAGGTTGCACAGTCGGCGCGCCGGCAAGCCGAGTACCGCCGCATACAGCGCATAGCAGCCGCGCAGGCCGGCCTCGGCGGCGAGCGCCGCCGCCAGCCGCCGCCAGGGCGACCTGCCGGCCAGGCCGTGGCGACCGCCGTCGTGCCGCGGGAGCGCCATCCGCCGCCGCGTGTCCCAGCGCATCTGCCAGAGGTTGTAGAGCAGCCAGGCGGTGACCGGCTGCACCAGCACCTCGGCGCCCTCGGACTCGAGGAAAGCCTGCAGCCGGTAGTTGCCGTCGCCTTCGGTGGTCATCGCCCAGAACTCGCCGATCACCGACACCTTGGGCTTGACCCGCGCGCGGTCCAGCTCGACCGCGCCCAGCAGCCGCCGGCATCGCCACAGCGCCGCCAGGACGCTGCCGCGCACCGCCAGCGCGTTGTGCAGCACCGCCTTGCAGCGGGCCAGCGCCGCCTGCGTCGCGCCCGGATCGCGTTCATACGGCCGCAGCCGGTAGCCCATCGCGTTGAGCACGTCGCCGGCCACCACCGCCCGCAGCAGCGCGAAGAAGAAGCGTCGATCCAGCACCAGCCCGTCGCCATCGCCGCAGGCCTGTCGCAGGCCGCCCTGCTGCTGGAACAGCAGCACGCGGAAGCCCTCGAAGCCGGCATCGCGCAGCGCCTTGCGGTACTCGGTCGCGTAGGTCCCGAAGCGGCACGGCCCGCAGGCCCCGGCGGTGACGAAGACATGCCGCGCGATGATCTCGCGCGGGTTCAGGCCTTGCTCGTCGCGCAGCCGCTGCAGGTGATGGACGAGATTGCCGACGGTGAAGTAGGTGGGATTGCACTGGCCACGGTTGCCGAACTCGCGCCCGACGCGCAAGGCCTCGTCGTCCGGCGTGCCCAGCACCTCCACCCGGTAGCCGATGCCCCGCAGCGCGCCCTGGATCAGCAGGTCCTGCGCCTGCGTCAGTCCGCCGCACAGCAGCGTCGTGCCGGCGCGCTCGTCGCGCGTGAAGGGCCGCGGCGCCGGATCGCGCCACTGCGCCACCGGCACCTCCGTCAGTCCCAGCCGCGCCCGTTCCTCGCGCTCGAAGGCCTCGAGCTCGCGTTCGATCTCGGCGGCCCGCGCCAGCTCGTCGCGCAGCCAGATCACCGGGCGGTCGCCCTCGTCCGTCAATCTCATGAGGTCCTCCGGTGGATGGTGATCGGATGCGCCTTCGCGGCGGTGTCGCAGGCCCGCCCGGTGGTCGGCTCCAGCGGCGCGAATCGCGGCACCGTCTCCTCGCCCAGCCAGGCCGCGTAGTCGCGCTCCGAGGCCGGATCGTGCGTCGCGAGACCATCGAGGCCGCCCTTCTCCTCATGGTCGACCTCGCCGTCACGTGCCCTCGCCCGCGCTCGCAGCTCGCGCCGCTTCGCCTCGATGCGCCGCGCCAGCTCGTCCTTGGCGGCATGCAGGTCCTGCAAGCGCTCGGCGTGGCGCTGCAGCGTATGCCCATAGGTGCGCACCCGGATCTTCAGCGAGCCCGACGGCTTGTTGGCGTCCAGGTCGTGCAGCGCCGAATACGGCGTCGCGCTCGCCGCGACGATGTTGTCGATCATTCCGTAGGTGGGCGCGTCGTGGCCGCATTTGAAGCTCGACAGGTCCAGCACCACCAGGTTGGGATGCCGGGCGGCGAACTTGGCGGCCCAGACCTTCTCGGCGCTGTTGGTCGAATAGGCCTCGGGCCAGACATCGGCCACGCCCAGCGGGTCGCCGCCCTCCCCGGCGAAGAAACGCGCCAGCCACTGCGGATCCTTCGGGATCGAGCGGATCGACAGCACCGGATAACCCAGCGCCTGGAACTCGTCGAGCACGCCATGGTGCAGTCCCGGATCCGCGTGATACGGCCGCGCCAGCAACAGGATGCCGACCCGTCCTTCGTCCTCGAGCTGCGCCAGCAGCTGCATGCCGCGGCGCTGCATCTCGCTGTCGAAGGCGCGCAGCGCCGCCCAGCCCTCGTCGACGGCGAAGTCGTTCTCGTCCCGCGTCACGCCCAGGCGCTCGCCCCAGGCCTCGAACATCTGCTGTTTCATGAAGTGGGGCTCGCACAGCGAGATCGCCGGGTCGACATAGACCACGCCCTCGCGCGCGAAATGGTCGACCTCCTGCGTGAAGGCCGCGCGCATCACCTTGGGCACGCCGGCCACGATCGGGCAGGCCGTCGTGTCGGGCAGACCGCGCACGAAGCTCGGTACATGCGTCAGACAGGGGAAGAACAGGAAGTCCAGCGGCCGCTCCCGGTGCTTCACCTTCAGCAGGTCGTGGATGTGCGCCTGCACCACCTTCGACGGGAAGCACGGATCGATCGACCCGTAGCGGCTGCCGGCCTCCCACAGTTCCTCGCTGGTGACGTCGGAGAACACGATCTGGCGCGGGGGCACGCCCAGCGTCTCGAAGTAGGCGCGCCACAGCGGCGCGGTCGAGTACATGTTCAGCACCCGCGGCATGCCGATGCGCAAGCCGGCCCGCCGCGACGCGCCGTCCGAGCGCTCGAAGCCGCGCGCCGCGCGGGCGCGCCAGGGCAGCAGCGCCGCCGTTGCCCAGCCGCGCGAGCGCCGCCCCGGATCGACGGGCGAGCCCGCCTCAGGCAGCGGCCGCGGCGCGGCCCCCGCCTTGAAGGCCAGGCCAGCCTCGTAGTCGACCAGGTTGGGGAACTGCGCCTTCAGCGACTTGCGGTGCGACACCAGCGCCTTGAGCGCGTCCTTGGACTCGACGGTCCCGTGCTCGCAGGAGAAACCGGCGATGTAGCGGCTGTTGCGGCCCTGCGGGGTCGCCGCGTCGATGAAGGTGCGACGGCAGGCGTTGGCGCAAAAGTGGCAGACGGTGCCCTCGTCGTTGCGGGACGTCCAGGCCAGGCCGATCGCCGCGTCCACGCCGACGAAGCGGCTGTGGCCGCGCCGCGCGACGATGCGTCGCGCCTCCAGCGCCGCGCCGATGGCGCCGGCCTCGCCGCAGTGCGGATGCACGCGCACGATCGCGCCGGGCACGCGCTCGACGAGGTAGTCGTGCTGCGCCTTCACCGCGGCCAGGTTGTGCTGCGTCCCGCCCTGCAGCACGAAGACGCGGCCAAGCTCCGCCAGCCGCGGCAGCTGCACGACGTACTGCCAGATGTTCTTCGGCAGCACCAGCGCGAGGCCGGCCATCAGTTCCTCCTTGCCGTAGCCCTCCTTCTGGAAGGTGACGCGGTCGGTGTCGAGGAACACGGCACAGCCGTAGTTGAAGCGCGGGCTCATCCGCGCGCGGAAGGCCAGCGCCGCGTAGTCGGAGAGCGCGACGCCGAACTGGCTCGCCATCGCCTGCAGCAGCATGCCGTTGCCGGCCGAGCACTGGTTGGACAGGCGGAAGTTGCGGATCTCGCCGCCGGCCATGAACAGCACCTTGATGTCCTGGCCGCCGACGTCGCAGACCACGTCGACATCGTCGAAGGCCTGCCGCGCCGACATCATGTGCGCCACCGTCTCGACGATGTTGGCGTCGACCTCGAGCGTCTCCTCCAGCAGGTCCGCCGCGTATCCGGTCGCGCCGGCGCCCAGCACCTCCAGCGCCGCGCCCTGCCCGGCCACGAAGCCGCGCACGCGGCGCAGGATCTCCTGCACGTCGGCGAGCGGATTGCCGCGCGAGAGCTGGTAGTCCTTGAACAGGACCTCGCCGCCCTCGTCGACCAGCACCGCCTTGGACGAGGTCGACCCGCCGTCGATGCCGAGGAACGCGCGCACCCGCTGGCCCGGCGAGAAGACCGCCGGCACGAACGGCGCCTGGCGGAAGCGCTCGATGAAGGCGTCGGGCTCTTCGTCGCTGGCCACCAGCCCGGGTCCTTGCGCCGGCAGCACGCGCGCGCCGCGGCCACGCGCGATCGAGGCGCGCAGCGCCCCTGCGCCGGCGTAGCGGCCGATGTCCGGCGCCTCCTGCATCCCGTACACCGCGGCGCCGTAGGCCGCGTACAGCGCGGCGTTCCCGGGCACGACGACGAGGTCCTCGATCGTGGCGCCCGCCGGCAACGCGGTCCCGCGCGAGGCCCACAGCTCGGCGATGCGCTGGCGCCAGCAGGCCTGCAGGAACGGCAGGTAGGTGTTGGGACCGCCCAGCAGCAGCACGCGCGGCTGCAGCGTGTGGCCGCGGGTCAGCACCGTGAGGTTCTGCGCCACGATCGCGTCGGCCAGCGAGCACATGACCTCGGCCGACGGGATGCCGGCCTTGAGCAGGCCGACGATGTCGGTCTCGGCGAAGACGCCGCACTTGGCGGCGACCGGGTGCAGCTTGGCCGGTTCCCAGGCGAGCGCGCCCAGCGCCTCGGGCGCGAGCGCGGCCTTGAGCACGCACTTGTCGATCGTCGCGCCGGTGCCGGAGGCGCACTTGTCGTTCATCGACGCGATCACGCGCCGGTCCGCGTTCGAGGCGCCCGGCGGCGCCGGCTTGTAGATGATGATCTTGGCGTCCTGGCCGCCGAGCTCGATCACGCTGCCGACGTCCGGATGCAGCGCCTCGACGGCGAGCGTGACCGCGTTGACCTCCTGCACGAACTTCGCGCCGAGCAGCCTCGCCAGCGGCGGCCCGCCGGAGCCGGTGACGAAGGCGCGCGTCGTGTCGGCGTCCAGCTCGCCGAAGCGGGCCTCGATCGCGGCCAGCTGCGCGTCCAGTGCGTCGGCCTGCCGCGTCTCGTGGCGGCGGTAATCGGACCAGAGGATCCCGCCGCCGGCCGCGTCGACGACCACGGTCTTGACGGTGGTGGAACCGATGTCGATGCCCAGGATCCGCGCGCCGGGCCGCATGTCGGAAAGGGCCTCGGGCCGTGTCATCGCCGCCCCTCGATCAGGACGACGGCCTCGTCCGGCGGCGGCAGGCCGCGCAGCCGTCGCCACGCGAGCTGCAGGCAACGCCGCCAGGGCGCGGCCGCCGGCGCCGGCACCAAGGCCAACGGTGCTGCCTGCGCCAGCGCATCGGGCGCAGGTGCCTCCGGCAGGGCCGGCGACAGCCCCAGCATCCTCACCACCTCGCGGTTGCCCACGCTGCGCTGCAGTCGCAGCACCGACCGGGCCCAGACGGCCTGGCCGCCGCGCGACGACACGGGCGGTGCCGCGAGGCGAAGCGGTTCGGGATTGAGGTCCGGCATGGTGTCTCCTCGAAAGCCACGGAGGGGATCAGCGCGGGGCGTCCCGCACGATCAGGTGGTAGATGCCGCGTGCGCCGCGCAGCAGGGCCCGCGCGCCGCGCGCGCCGACCAGGTTCGCGATCAATCCGGACAGGACGCGGGCCTCCCGCTCGTCCAGGGCCCGTCCCGCGTGCGAGAGCGCGTACAGCGTCGACGGGCGGCCGTCCACCGACCCCAGCGCCTGACACGAGACGCCGAAAGCCTGCGAGGTGCGCCGCACCGCGATCGGTCCATGCGGCGCCTCTGGCAGCGACCGCAGCGACCGCAGCAGCCGCGCGACCTCGTCCGCGTGGCGCGGCGCCAGGATGCGATGCCGCGCGCGGCCGGTCAGCGCCAGCACCGCCAGCCCCAGCGCCGTCGCCAGTCCCACGCCGAAGTGCCAGTCGGCGCGCGGCAGCCGGCCCTGCCATTCGCTGGCGAGCACCGCCGCCATCAACACGGTCGAGGTCCACTGCGCCTCCGAGAAGCGTCCCCAGTACGGCCGGGCCGCGTCGCCGCGCAGTTCCTCGAGCCAGATCCGCACCGCGCAATAGCAGACGACGTGCAGGGCGAGCACGCTGCCCGCCGGGGCGCCGCGCCAGGCCAACGCGCTGCCCGCCACGACGATGGCGGCGACGAGCAGGGACTCCAGCACCTGGACCGGGAACAGCCGCACGCCGACGTAGCAGGCGGGGAATCCCTCGTGGGCATGCGACTCGCTGTAGCGCACGCCCCAGTGGTGCGGCCGGCCGTGGCAGCAGCCGACCATCAGGCAGCCCTGCCGCCCGAAGACCAGGAAGGCGCCGAGCCACAGCGCGTTGAGGTCCAGCACGCGCAGCACCGGCGCGCCCAGCGCCTGCAGCTGCAGCGCGCTCGTGGCCAGAATCGCGATCTCGTGGTGATAGAAGACCAGCGTCTCCTGGCCGGTGAGGACCTTGGTCGCCATCGCCAGCACGAAAGCGGTGGCCAGGCCGCTGGCCAGCAGGCACGGGACGATCCAGGGCGGCAGCCGCAGATGCCAGGTCAGCACCGACACCAGCGTCGTGGCCACCACCAGACCGACGGCGCCGCAGACCTGGAAACTCGACACGCGGCGGCCGAGGAGGGTCATCCGCGGCGGCGGGCTGGCGAAGTGACGCGGGACGAGCATGGACGAGCCCTTTCAGCGCACTGGCCGGCGCCCGACCTGCAGTCGCCCCCAGGGCAACTCGTTGAACTGCGCCAGCGTGCAGGACGGGAAGCCATACGCGCGCACGATCGCGCCGGTGATGTTCTGGACGTGCAACACCAGCCCCCGCGACGCATGGATGCGTTGGCTGTGGACGCTCCCCAGCCCCGAGCGCTCGATGGCTTCCGCAGGCCCCAGCAACTCATCCAGCGGCCCGGCGGGCACGAGACCGGCCACCTCGATCGCCAGGATCGCCTCGTCGCGCAACCAGACCTGCACGGCATGCGGCACGCGCGGCGAGGGTCCATAGCGCCGGAAGGCGGTCGCCGTGCCCTCGAGCGGAGCGACGCCGTCCGGACCGCCCTCTCCGGGCCCGAAAGCCGCCTCCGCCGCCTGGCGTCCGCACCCCCTGGGCAAGCCTTGCCAGGCATCGAGGCGACCCTCGACCAGCGCCCGCATCGCGTCGACGCAGACAGACGGCATGGGTGCATTCATCGGTTCAGCCTCCAGGTTCGATGAGGGGAGCAGCAAGACCACCAGCGCGGCGCCGGCGACGGGACGGGCGTTCATCGCTTCGGAATCAGCAGGCGGGTGCCGGCGGCCAGCGATCCCCACGACGCCGCCGGGTTGGCGTCGGTGAGCGCCGCCACGGTGATGCCGTTCTGCCGGGCGATCTGCACCTGCGTTTCCGATCCACCGGCGCCCGCCTCCACGACGACATGTTCGCGCGCGCCCGGGACATGCAAGCTGCCGGCAACCGGCGAACCGGCGCTCAGGCCCGGATTGGCGGCCACGATGTCGGCCTCCGCCACGTGGGCCGCCCTGGCCAGCTCGCTCACCGTCGTGATGCCCGCCGGCACCGTCACCAGGTCGCGGTCCGCGGCGACCACCGGCGACGCGGTGGCGCCGCCCGGCGTCAGCCCGAGAAACTCCACGTGCCCCTGGAAGAAGGCCGCCTTCACGGCGCTGTCTCCCACGGCGGTACGGATGGCCGTCGCATGCTTCAGGTACTCCGCGTAGCTGCCGGCCTCGAACGGCGGCACGGTGCCGGCCGGCGGCTCGGGGAAGTGGCCGCCCTCGATGTCCGCCCGCAGCGCCGCGTTCTTCGGTGCCTTGGGAATCTGGTCGAGCAGCACTTCCTCGCTGAACATCGTGCAGAAGCCCTCCGACATGATGCGGTTGCTGGCGCCTCCGGCGGTGTGAAACACCGGATGCTCCAGCGTGTGGATGTACTCGTGGACCAGGGTCTCCCAGGCGGACCAGCGCAGCGACCGCTGCGCCTCGGAGGGCGCGCCCCCCGAACCCGGCGCGGTCCCCAGGCCGGGGCTCGTCGCCGTGCCGATGACGATCTTGCCGGTGCTCGGATCGGTCAGGGCGAAACCGAACAGGTCGAACAGCTCCAGGTCCGGTTTGTGCGCGTTGACGAAGGGCGTCACGATCTCGGTCTCGAGGAAGGCCTGTTCCTCGCCGCCACGCGTGGGGCTGAAGTTGTGCGGCTTCATCGCGTCGGCGCCGAAGGTCTCGGCCATCCAGCCCGCGAGATCATGCGCGTCGATCGGCAGATTGGCCAGCGCGCGCTGCGCGCGATCGTTCGCGTCGAACAGGTTCTTGCCGGCGCCCGAGGCCCGGAACGCGAAGCCATGCCGCACGCTGGACTGCGAAGGCGTCAGCGCCGCCACCGAGATCCAGTCGCCGAAGTGCCTGTCCACCACCTTCTTGGCGGCGTTGCCGGGCCCCTCCAGGTCGGCGATCGGCACGCGTGCGGTGCCCGAGACGGCATGGATGCCGGGCATCGTCGCGGTGAGCTCCGCCAGCATGGCTTGCGTCACCTTGGTCTTCAGGTCCGCCTTCAACGCGTTCTTCTGGGCCACCGTTCCCGGCGCGGCGGCGCCGGCGTCCCAGGCGGCGAGCGCCGCGCCCACGGCGGCGGCGGCGGGATGCAGTTCGCGTTGCACCTGCTGCTGCCTGGCCGCGTCCGGCGCGACGGCGCCTGCGTGAAGGTCCCTGCCCTGGGCCACGGCCGGTGCCGCGGTCTTGTCCTTGGAGCAGCGCGACAAGCTCAGACCGCTGCGCAGACGCGGCGCCACCGCGCGCGCCGGGGCCTGCCCGCCCAGCCAGTCCTTCCGCACGAAGGCCTCGGCGCTGCGATCCGCGTCGGCCTCCAGCGAGCCCGCGCGCGCCGCCGAGCCCGGACCGGGCTCGCGGGCATGGCCTTGCTGGACGACATGCGCCAGTTCATGCGCGATCAGCGCATCGCCGGCGGGCGTCCCCGGGTGGAACTCGCCGGCGCCGAAGGCCACGTGATGTCCCACGGTGAACGCACGGGCGTTGAACTCATCGGAGAGGCGGCGGCCGGGGCCGTCGTCGTGCAACCGGACACCCACGAAGCTGGTGCCGAACGCGGGCTCCATGCGCTCGCGCACCGACGTCGGCAGGGGCTGGCCCGACCCCAGTTCCCGCTGGACCGAGGCGGGCGGTCGCGTGGATTGCGCACCGCCCGGGCGCCCCTTGAAGAACATGCCGCCGAAGGCGTCGAGCAGCCCGCCACCGGCCATCGGCGAGGCGGGCATGTCCTGCGGCAGTCCGGTGAGCTCGCCGGTCGTGGCCCAGGTGCGTGCGCTGCGGCCGACCCGGGCCGACACGGCGCCGATGTAGTCGGCCGCGCGCGAGGCGCCGCGCGACTCCGGGGCGTATCGCCTCAGCGCCTGTTCAACCTGGCTGGCGCCGCGTTCGGCGTAGTACCCGAGCCAGTGATCGATCCAGGGACAGCCTTGCGAGTCCCTCCCCGTGCCGGCCAATCCGGCGTCGACCGCCTCGCACAAGGCCACGCGCAACGCGTCGAGGAACTCGCCCTTGCGCATCTGCCCCGGCTGGAGGGGACCCTCGTCATCCGCCAGCAAGGCGCCCCGCCCCTCGGCCGCCGACGGCCCGGACGCCGCCCCCTCAGGCGGGGCTTCGGCGGGTGCCGGCATCGCGGTCGCCTCGAACGAGGCGTCGGACCCCGCCCTCGGTGCCAGCCGGATCGTGGGACTCTCCCGCGGCGCCGCGCCCCCGGCCAGGGACCAGGCCGCCCCGCCGCCCGGTCCCTTCGCCACCGCGCGCGCGACGCGGTCCGCCTCGGCTTCGAACGCGTCGTCGCGCGGGCCCATGGGCTCGGTGAACCGGCCGCGCCCACCCGCGCCGAGCGACGCCCGGCCGACGCTCGACGAGGTCCTGGAAGCGGTCGGTGCCCGTTTCATGCTGCCGCCTATCTGCGCCGCCCGCCGCTGCCGCGGTTGCGGATCGCGTCGCCGCGCTCGCCCAGCGCCCTCTCCAGGTTTGCGTTGGCGCCCTGCACCGTCGATCCCGTCGCCTCGCGCAGCGTCTTGTCCTTCGGATCCCAGCCGACGGTGCGCTCGGCATCGGCCTTGGACGCCTCGACGGTGGCGTTGGTGACCCACAGGTCCTGGCCCTTGCGCGTCAGGTGAGCCAGCGCATGGCCGGCGTCGATCCGGTTCTCGAGGATCGCCTCGTCGCTGGCGCGCACCGCCACGTGGAAGGCCTTCAGCGACGCGCCGGCCTGCTGCAGCAGGTGCGCGCCCAGCATCGCGAAACCGGTGCAGACCAGCGGCCGCAGGCCGAAGATCGACAGCGGCCGCGTGTACAACTCGGCCACGCCGCTGACCTTCATGTCGTCGAACTTGTCGATGACGCGGTGATAGAAGTAGGCCCCGGCGTAGCTGTCGTAGGCGTCGATGACCTCGGCGTTGCCCTTGGTCTTGAGCGCCTTGAAGAAGTCCTCCGCATTGCCCAGCGTCGGCACCGGCGAGGCCGGCTTGACCTGCGCCGCCGCCATCTTGGCCCGCACCGCGAGCTGCTGCTCCAGCACCGACGCGTAGATGACGAAGACGTCGAAACCCATCGTCTCGCGGCCGTCGCCGAAGACCAGGTTGAAGTCCTGGCCCAGGTTGCCCTGCGTGCCGGCCAGGTAGGCCTTGATCTCGTCGTCGGTCGGCGCGACGGCGCGGCCCGGCGCGTTCAGCGCCAGGAAGCTGCGCAGCACGAAGAGGATGCGGCCCACCGCCGCCGGCAGTTGAGACGACCGGGCCTTCAGGTCGCGGACCAGTTCCTTGACCGAGCGCACATGCTTGCGGATCGCGTCGTAGGCGTCGTCGATGGCGCTCGCGTCGTTCTGCAGACCGTCGAGCGTCGCGGCGATGGCATCGGTGTGTTCCTTGATCGCGGCGACGTCCAGCGTCTGGCTCAAGGCCGTCACCCGCGTGTTGACCTCGTTGGACGCGTCGATCGCGCGGTTCAGCGACAGCCGCGTCTGGTTGGCGGCCAGGCGCTGGTCCTGGCTGTCGCCGCCGGTGGCGCCGCTGGTCGAGCGCGCCGCCTTGGTCTTGGCGACGACCTCGTCGAGCTGCGGCCCGATCTCGTCCAGCGCCTGGATGCCGAAGGTCGCGTTCGCCTTGGTCAGCAGGTCGATCGCCTCGGCCACCTTGGCGGCCTCGGCCGGCGCCAGGTCCTTCACGCCCTTGATGTCGGGCACGCCCTGCTGCTTCTGCTGCCCCGTGGCCCAGGCGCTGACGTCGCGCAGGCGCTCGCCGGCGCCGGACAGCGATTGCTGGCGCTCCTGCAGCGGGGTGAGCTTGACCTTGGCCGGGGCGCCCTGCGCGCCGGGCACCGCCGTCTTGGGCTTGCTCGCGCAGCGCTGCAGGCTCAGACCCGAGCGCAGGCGCGGTCGGGCCTCGCGATGCAGACCGGACACCGAGCCGGCGTCCCACAGCGTCGCCGCCACGCCGGCGGCGGACGCATCGGCGTCGTGTTCGAGCGCCGTCGATGTGGCGCCGGAGGCCACGGGCTCGCGAGCGCCGCTGGGGGCGCCACCTGGGGCGCCTTCGCCGCCCTGCCCTTGCTGCACCACGTGCGCGAGCTCGTGCGCGATCAGCGCGTCGCCCGCCGGCGTGCCGGGCTGGAACTCGCCACCGCCGAAGGCGATGTGCGGGCCGATCGCGAAGGCACGCGCATTGAGCTGGTTGGACAAGCGCGCCGCCGTGCCGTCGGTGTGCAGTCGCACGGCTGAGAAGCTGGTGCCGAAGGCGCCTTCCATCCGCGCGCGCAGACCGCCGCCGAGCGATTCGCCACGGCCCAGTTGCTCTCGCACCGAGACCGGGTCGGCCGCGTGCGCGCCGCCGGAGCGCGGCTTGAAGAACATCGCGCCGAGGCCGGCGAGCAACCCGCCGCCGCCCGCGGCGCCAGGCATCTCGTCAGGCAGGCCGGTGACCTCGCCGGTGCGGGCCCAGCGCTGCGCGCTCTGGCTGACGCGCGCGGTCACTGCGCGGATGTACTGCGCGGCAGTCGGGACGCCGGCGGCCTCAGGGGCGTAGCGCAAGAGCGCGCGTTCGATGTCGACGGCGCTGCGGGTCTCGTAGTAGCCGAGCCAGTGCTCGATCCACGGGCAGCCTTCGGAGTCGCGCCCGGTTCCCGCCAGCGCCGCGTCGACCGCGGCGCAGATGCCGGCGCGCAGGGCGGCCATGAACTCGCCCTTGCGCATCTGTCCGGGGGACGCGTTGGCGTCGTCGGGCACCAGCAGCGGCGAGGCGCTCGTCGGGGCGGTGACTGCCGCGGGCTCGCCATCGCCGGGCTTGGCGGAGCGCTGGATGAGGCTCACCCCTGCCCTCTCCCGCCCCGCGGGAGAGGGCGCAAGAGAGGCAGGATCGGTGGCGGCGGACCAGCCGGACTGGCCGGGGAGCGGCCATCGCCGGCCTTGCAGCACCGCGTCGGCGATGCGGTCGGCCTCGTGCTCGGCGGGGTCGTTGGCCGGCGCGACCGTCTCCTTGAGGGACGGCACGCGCGCGGTGGCCGACGCCGGTTGCGCGGCTGCCCGGGTCGCGTCCATGTCAGGGCGGGCCGAACACGGCCTTGACCTGTTCCGCGAAGAACTTCTTGTCGCGTTCCAGGAGCGAGGGCGACGCGTCGACGCGTGCCTTCAGGTGCGCCACCACGGCCTTGGCGACCTCCGGATGCAGCGCCTTCTTCAGCACGTTGAGCTGGCGCGGCACGTCCACGTCCGGATCGTCAGTGGGATTGGGCGGCGCGGTGCCGGTCTCGGGATGCGCATAACGACGCTCGCGCAGCTCCGCGAAGATCTCGGTCTCCGCGTACTCGTAGGTGTCGAAGAACTTCTGCCGCAGCACCGGATCGGTCTTCCACTTCTTGCGCTCGGCCTCGGGCATGCGCTCCAGCGCCGCGCTCATGATCTCGGTCGCGTAGGCCTTGCCGTACTCGAAGTGCCCGCCGAGCTCGTGCGCCACGTTGGGCCACACGTTCTTCGCGTCCTTCTCGGCCAGCTCCACCCACTGCATGCCGACCTCGAGCTCGTCGCCGAGCTGCGCGCCGAAGTAGCCCTGCTCCAGCGCGTCCTTGGGGTTGAACTTCAGGCGCTTGCCCTTCATCACCGTCTCCAGCTCGGTGCCGGCGACGCTGGCCACGACCTTCTTCCAGGCGGCATCGGCGCGCTTCTTCCAGTCGTCCTGCACCTTGGGGTCCAGCTTGGTCCAGGCATCGGCCGGCTTGGGCGGATCGGCGGCCTTGGTCTCGCTCTTGATGATGTCGTCGACGGTCACCGTCGGCGGCGTGACCGGCGGCGGCAGGCCCGACTTCTTCGCCGCCTCCTCGGCCTCCTTGCGCTTGCGGTCCTCCGTCTCCTTGCGCTGCTTCTCGAGGAAGTCGTACTGCAGGCCGCCGAGCCGGTTGATCTCCGCCTCGCGCGCCTTCTCGGACTCGGACTTGCAGCGCTGCAGCCGCAGCCCGCCGCGCGTGGGCGGGCCGCCATGGCGCACCGGCGGGCCGGCGCTACCCTTGCCGTAGAGCGTCGACAGCGCGCCCAGCGCCGAGCGGTCGGCTTCCTCCTCCAGCCCGGGCGATTCCCCCATGTCGCGGCCCGCGTCCGGCGCCCGCGCGCCGTCCTGCTGCGCCACGTGGGCCAGTTCATGGGCGATCAGCGCGTCGCCGCGCGGCGTGCCCGGTTGGAACTCGCCCGAGCCGAAGGCGACATCGCGGCCGATGGTGAAGGCCTTCGCGTTGAGGCTGTCCGCCGCCTGCGCGGCCGTCGCGTCCGTGTGCAGGCGCACATGGCCCAGGCCCATGCCGAGCGCGGATTCCATCCGTCCCCGCACCGGGCCCGGCATCGGCTCGCCGCTGCCCAGCCCCGCACGGACCGACGCCGGATCCGCCCATCGCGCGCCGCCGGGGCGCGCCTTGAAGAACATGCCGCCGAAGACCGCCAGCGCGCCGCCTCCGGCCATCGGGCTGTCCGGCAGGTCGTCCGGGAGTCCGGTGACTTGGCCGGTCTCGCGGAAGGTGGTGGCGCTCGTCCGCACGCGCGCCACCACGGCGGCGATGTAGACCTGCACCGATGTCGCGCCCGCGGTCTCCGGCGCGTAGCGGCGCAGCGCCGTCTCGACCTGCGCCGCGCTGCGGCCCTCGTAGTGGCCGAACCAATGGTCGATCCAGGGGCAGCCCTGCGAATCCCGGCCGCTGCCCGCCAGCGCCGCGTCGACCGCCGCGCACACCTGCGCGCGCAGGCGGGCGAGGAACGCGTCCTTGGGCATCTGCTCCGGCGTCGCCGTCGCGGGATCGTCGGTCAGCAGCGCCGCCGACCGGTCGCCGCCGCGCGCCGCGTCCGAGGCCGGCGCCGGCGCCTGGACCGACGTCGCTCCCGGCGCCGCGGCCGCTTCCTCCTTCGGCGCGCGCCGGATGGTCAGTCCCTCGGCCTGCCGGACCTCGAGCGCCCCGGTCCGCGACGCCGCAGACCAGTCCCCGCCACCTGCCGGTGTCGCGCCACGCGCCGCCACGGCGGCCGCGACGCGGTCCGCCTCGCGCTCCATCGCATCGCCGGACGGCCCGACCGGCAGGACCGCGCCGGCGGGCCGATCGCGCGTCACGCCCGTCGCGGTCGCGCCGCGTCGCGCGGCGGCGTCCGGGGAGGCCCTGTGGTTCGTGCGGCCCATCGCTCCTCCGGCGCGCCGCGACGGCTACTTGACCGGCGCTGGCTTGGCCGGCGCGGGGTCCGCTCTGCCTGGCGCCGGTTCGGTCGACGACCCGGGCTGGGTCTCCGACCGCGTGCCCTCATTGCAGTTCCACCAATACGGCCCCGTCGTTCGCAGCTGCCGCCGGCAGGCGCAGTTGTCCGGCGCGCTCACCTTGCCTTGCTCGTCCACGGTGACCTTGGCCAGCACCACCCACGGATCTGTCGGGCATGGCGGGCAATCCGGGATGGCGCCCGGTTCCGTGAACTGCGCCATCGACGGCGGCGACGCATGCGACTCCGGGCAGGCATCGAGCACGCACAGCTCATACCCGTCCTGCCAACGCGAGAACTCGCAACCGGTGTCGTCGCAGCCGCAGCCCACCGGCTGCACCCGCACCGGCCGCGCGGCCACCTGCCGGTAGCGCACCGCGACGAACAGCGGCGCGCCGGGATCGCGCGTGGACACGGTGCGGTCCGGGCACAGCGGGTCGATCGCGATGTCGTCGCAGGCATCGCCGCTGACCGCCGACACGCAACGGGTGCGGAGGTCGAAGCACACGTCGCGCTCGATCATGATCTCGTCGCCCTGCGGCCCGAGCAGGTAGCCCGGCTGCACCACCACGCGCCAAGCCTGCGTGCTGGCCTCGACCCGTGCGCCGCACACCACGCCCCAGCCGTGCAGGTAGCGGTTCATGCGGCGCAGCCGGTCGCGGAAGTAGTCCTGCCCCAGCGTGAGGTCGTCGGGCGTGATGAGCTGCCGGGGGAAGAAACGCGGCCGCTCGATCCCGCCGCGCGCGCCGGTGCCCGATCCGCTCGTCGCCGTGCCGCCGCAGCCGCCGCCGCAACCCCCGCCGCAGCCACAGTCGCCCGAGCCTGTCGTCATTGAAGCCATGGTCGTTCCTTTCAGTACTTGCCGCCGCGCCGGGCCTGCGACTCATGGCTGAGCGCCAGCACCAGTTCCCACAGCACGTCGGCGCCGTAGACGATCGGCCGGACCGCGATGTCGATGTCCGACAGCTCCAGCGTCTGCCCCGCCGCGGGCAGATGCAGGTTGGCCAGCGTGATGCAGCCCGCGCCGGTGTCGCAGTCGCAGGGCCGGCTGACCCATTCCGCCAGCGCCTGGTAGTTCACGCTGTTGCCCTTGATCAGGCCCGGGATGTCGGCGTCCACCGGGATGTGCGGCGCCTTGCCGGGCCGCAGCAACAGCGAGTAGCCTTCCCGGATCGCCCCCGGCGCGCAGCGCGTGGCGGTGTCGCAGCCGCCGGCCATCACCGGCTCCGGATCGGTCCGGCACTCCTCGTAGCAGACCACCAGGTGCATCCAGTCGTCGTCGCAGTGGCCCTCGCCATCACGGCCGCCGTTACGGCCACCGTTGCGCTGTCCCCGCGCGGCCGCGGCGGCGTTGGCCGCGGCGCCGGTCGGCACGGGGTCCGACTCGGACTCGGCCGGCGGCGCCGCGCGCGACGGCACCGCCAGCGGCCTGGACCGCGACGGCACGACGATCTCGCGCCCCTGCTTGTCCAGCGCCAGCCCGGCCATCACGACCACGCTGTGGTCGTCCTCGCCCAGTTGCACGTCCAGCCCGCACACCACGCCGAAGCCGGCGACCAGGCGGTTGAGCATCCACTGCTTGCGCTTGAAATAGGCCTGCTCGGATTCGAAATGACGAACGTCGAGCAATTGACCGTGGAAGTAGCGCGGACGCGAAAAGCTTCGCAGCGCCTCGCATTCGACCGATTCGTCTCGCATGTGCCTTCTCCTGATGGCCATCAAAGTTGCGCCCGCGCACCCACGCGGCTGTCCACGCCCAGGCGCGCGCGCGGCTCCCCGCCCAGCACCAGCGCGCCCTCGCCCAGCGGTCCCGGCTCGGGCGGACCGCCGCCCAGCAAGGTGTCCACGCCCAGGCTCGCCTGGTATCCCACCCGCAGCCCCGGCGCGATCGCGCACAGCTGCCACAGCGTGTGCGCCGGCTTCTCTCGCTCGACGATCTCCCGCACCCGCGCCAGCGTGTCGGCGCAGTGCAAGTCGCGCGGATAGAGCCGCACCAGGAAGCGGTAGGCCGCCTCCTCGAACAGCGGCGTGCCGAAGGCGTCGGACGCGATCAGCCGCGACCGGTCCAGCGTCGCGGTGCTGCCCAGCACCGCGCCCTGCGGCTCCGACGCCGGCAGCACCGTGTTGAACCCGAGCACCGAATCCCCGCCGTCGGCCCAGGTCCCGGCCTGTCCCGGCTTGCAGGAGCTCGACGGCGCCGGCAGCGCCCACCAGCCCAGCGCCTGCAGCGGTTCCTCGATCACCGCGCGCACGCCCGCCTCGTCGCGCAGCGCCTCGCCCAGCCCGGCCGCGGTGCCGCGCCGCGCATGGCGCGCCCAGGCGCCGGCGATCGACGCGCGCCGCGTGGCCTCGTCCTGGGTCTGCGACAGCGGCACGGCCAGGAACCCGGCCAGCCAGTCCAGCGCCTCGTCCGGCGCGCCGGCCGGATCCAGCAGCGCCGGCAGCTCGCCGGTCGTCGCTTCGATCTCGCGGAAGAAGCTCTCGAACAGGCTGAGGTAACGCAGCAGGAAGTTGTCGTGGGGCCGGTCCGGATACAGCGACGGCGGACGCTCGCGGTAGATCGCCGGCAGGTCCGGCAGGTAGCTGGCCTGGTCGAAGTCCACGCGCGCCTGGCGCAGCACCGGCGTGCCGTGCAGGTCGTTGGCCAAACGCGCGCCGATCCACAGCGCGCGTTGCGGGCCGGTGTCGTCCAGGTCGATGAAGAAGTCCGTCACGTCGGCGCCGACCGCGCGCCATGGCGCCGCGAATGTGCCGTCCGCCGACGGCGGCGGTACCGGGGCGGCCAGAGGCCCGGTCGCGACGTGGAAGGTGACGTGGCAGCCCGCGGGCAGGTCGATGTTGGCGTGCAGCCGGTTCCAGACGTGATCGAGCGTGTCGACGGTGATCGCGTCGCTCCACAACCAGCCTTCGGGCACATGGCTGCCTTGCGGCGCCAGCCGCAGCGGCGCGAGGCCACCGCCAGGCGAGACCCACAACGCGCCGTCGCCATCGCTGCCACTGCCGCCACTTGCGCTTGCGCGACCGTCGATCGCGAGCGCGGCGACCGGCCCTTCATAGCCCGCGGCATCGCCGGCGTGGAAGAAGGACCCGTCCTGACCGCGCGACCAGACCGCGATCCGCCGCCGCCCCGGATCGCCGATGAACAGCGAATCGCCGGACACCGCCAGCGCGATGGCGCCTTCGATGCCGGTGGGAACGCTCTCCATCGGCGCGCCCTGCGGCGTGAACGCGGTGACCTGATGCGTCTGGGCGTCCAGCACCCACAGCCGTCCGTCCGACCACACGATCGCGCACGGATGATCCGCCTGCCCGCTGGCCCGCACCGCGTCGCCGAAGGCAGGTGCCCGGTCGCCCCACGTCGTGATGCACTCGACCCGACCGTCGCCCAGGTCGGCGACGTAGAGCTGCCCCGCCTCGTCCAGCGCCAGCGACACCGGCAGCTGGAACCCCTCCAGCACCTCCACCAGCGCCAGGCTGCCGAGGTCGAAGACCTCCACCCGGTGGTTGCCGGCGTCGGCGACATACAGCGCGCCGCGCGCCGGCGCGATCGCCAGCCCCGCGGGCGCATCGAAGCGCGTCGCATCGCTGCCCGGTCCACCCAGGCACGGCACCGGGCCGACGGCGCCGAAGCAGCCCTCGATCCACGACACCACGCCCCCCGCGGGATCGGTGAAGAACACGGTGCCGCCGGCATCGACGGCCACGCCGCCCTGCGGTTGCGCGTCGGCGAGCGTCCCCAGCGCCGCGGGCAGTTCGCCCTCGAACGCCGGCAGCGCCGCCAGCCGCAACGCGCCATCGTCGCCCCGCGCGAGGCCGTGCCAATGGAAACGCGGCCACAGGCCGTCCTCGTTGAGGTGACGGAAGGGTCGGAGGTCCGGTGCGCCCATGGCTTCAGCCCTCCACCCCGATCCACTCGATGCGCCACTCGTCGCGCACCTGCTTGAGCAGCTGCTTGCGGAAGTCCTCGCTCTGCGGATCGGGATCGTCCGCGCCGGGCGGCAGGCTGGCCAGCAGCGAGTCCGGCACCAGCATCGAGAACTTGAACCCGGCCTTGTCCGCCGCCAGCAGCATCACGAAACCGTCGACCAGGCGCACCACGTCGCGATCGCCGACGTCGAAACTGAAATCGCGCCGGCCCAGCACCTGCGCCGAGTAGCAGGGCATGGTCCGGAAACCGGCCGAGGTGGTGTCAACCACCGCCTCCAGCTGCAGCCCGAAGCCCGAGGCGCCCGCGCCGGCCGCCGGCATCGTCCAGGCCGGCTTGGCGACCAGGCCGCTGGCCACGTAGGGTTGNGCGTTGCGCCGCTGCGCCAGCGACAGCGGCTGCTCCAGCCGGCAGTTGAGCACCTGCGCCCGCGCCAGGCGCAGCTGGGTGCCGTTGACGACCGCGTCGCGCAGCTTCGCGTCGGTGGGCAGGTAGTCCGGCGCCGGGCCGAGCCGCACCCAGCAGAACACCGGCGTCTCGCGCAGCCGGATGGCGCCGCCGATGGCGCCGCACGCGCCCTCGCGCGTCTCGGCCACCTCCAGCGCCTCGGTGGGATAGGACACCGTCAGGTCGAAGAACACCGGCGCGCCGAAGTCGTCGCCGGCCACCGGCGGCACCGGCTGCACCACCGCGTCGGCCAGCACGATCTCGCGGCCGCGGGCGTCGATCGCGTAGCCGGGCTGGATCGAGACCTCGCGCGCGCCCTTGGTGCCCGTGGTCGCGAACCCGGCGCCGATGCCGGGCTGGTGCAGGCTCTGGTTGTGCAGCCAGCGCATCTGGCGGTTGAAGTCATCCAGCTCCTGCAGGTCCGACGCGAACAGGCGCTGGCCGTTGAAGAAGCTGCTGCGCTCCGCGAAACGGGTGTCACCGATGAGGGCCATGATGTCCGGTTCCTTCCTCAGGGGTCAGGCGCAGGGATCGCCGGGTGTCTGCCCGGGGCAGTCGGTCACGGGCCGGAATTCCTGCTGGCAGCCGAACCAGCGCACCACCAGCCGTTTCTTCTGCGCGAAAGTCACGAAGGCGGCCGGGAAGTCGCTGTTGAAGCTGGTGATCAGCGACAGCGTCTCCGGCCTGAAGCGGTAGGCCGGCGTGGTCGCCGGCGTGACCGCGTACAGGTGCAGCTCGGCGTCGATCGGATACGGCCAGGCCGCGCGCGACTGGTAGACGCCGGTGTTCAGGTCCAGTCCGTACAAGGTCGCGATCGCGCGGCCGTCCAGTCCGCCGGCCGAGTCCATCCGCACCAGCGGTTGCCAGGTGGCCGGGAAGTCCATGGGCCGTGCCGGGTCCCAGGTCAGCGCCGCCGGCCCGACCAGCCCGCCGTCGATCCAGCCCTGGTCCACGATGCCGTCGCCCTGCGCCAGCGTGGGCCGCACCGTGACGGTGTTGCCCACGATCTGCTGCACGTAGGCGCCGTTGGAGACATCGGCGTGATGGACCAGCAGGCCCGCGACGTCGTTCGGGCCGAAGACGAGGTCGTCGGCGACATCGAGCTCCCGGGGATCGGCATCGACGCGGGTGATCCGCGCGCTGTCGCGCCAGTGCACCGTCGCGAGCCGGTCCCCGGTGGCCAACGCCCCCGGCGACCCGGACAGCACCAGGTCGACCCCGACGATCGCCACCACTTGCGCCACCGCGCTCTCCAGCGTCACGCTGCCGATGAGCGGCCAGGCCATCACGCAGTCGCCGACGGCGAAGGCGGCGGACTCGGCCAGCGTGATCCGTGTCTCGTCGGTCTGTTGCGCCACCACCGTCGCGACGCGGCCGAAGCGGCCGACGGCCAGCAGGTCCAGCCGGCGAGCCGTTTCCACCAGCGGCGACCCCAGGCCCAGCAGCGTGCCCGTCACCGCGGCCACCGATGCCGGCGGCGGCGACTCGGCGCCGTCGGCCACGCGCAGCCGCAGCACGTCCTTCACCCGCGCGGCGCTCGGGCGTCCGACGCGCACTTCGTTCGGCCGCTTGGGCTCGAAGGCGTCGATCGTCGTGGCGCAGCACCAGTCCGCCGCCACCAGCCGATCGCCCACCGCCAGTCCCAGCCCGGCGCTGAGCACCAGCGCCTTGCGCTTCTTCACGATCTTGTCCACGACGGCGACCAGGGACAGGTCCCGCATCGGCGCCACGACGTCGCCCACGGCGAACGGCGCGACGTCGCTGACGCCCACCTCGCTGCTGGCCTTCGGGACCAGGCGCTGGATCGTCAGGCCGCCGGAGAGCGGCACGGCGCGCGTCAGCGTGGCCACCTCGGCCGCCGTCGGCGGCGGCTGCAGCTCGAGCTTCACGCCGTCGCTCACCGTCACTTCGGGCGCCGTCGCCAGCGGCTGCCGGTCCGCGTCGAGCAGCACCGCCCGCGCGCCCTTGCCCAATCCCTGCGGCGCCGACTTCAGCTCCAGCTGCAGCGACTTGCCGTCGGCCGACAGCGTCGCGCGCTTGATGTCGATGGCGTCGGTCATCCGCGCCACGTGCAGCCCGTCGCTTTCCTTCCAGGCCGGCGGCGGCTGCTCCACGGTCATCCGGCCGGCGCTCACGCCGTCGATCAGCGCGACGGCGCCGTCCGAGTCACGGTGCAGCACGTCGCCCTTCTTGATCGCCGGCGCGGCGGTGTAGTCGGCCAGCATCGCCGCGCTGTCGTCGGGCACCGTCACCACCTCGGCCAGGCGCGGCAGGTTGCCCAGCGCCAGCACGCTGTCGTCGACGCGCACGCCGTCCAGCGGCGCGGCGAGCGTCACCGTCGATCCCTCGGCCGCGGTCAGCGACACCGCTGTGCGGGCCCGCGGCCGCAGCAGCGCGATGACGTCATTCGGCTTGAAGACGGCGGCGTCGTCGAGGTCGATCGAGAGCTGGTCGCCCGCGCCTCGCCGGATCGCCGACACCCGCGTCTGGCCGTACCAGGCGGCGACGCGGCGGCGCCCGATCTCGGCCATCAGCAGCCGGAAGGTGAAGCCGTCGACGGCCGGATCGGCCACCTCGGGGAAGAAGGCCGGCGCGAACTCGGCCTTGGCCAGGTTCCAGCTGCGCGCCTGCACGTTGGCCACATAGCGCGGCACCTCGGTGAAGCCGCTGGCGGAGGTGTCGACCCGCGTCTGCACGCCAACCACCTTGCTGACGATGCCGCCGCGGCCGTCGGGGGACTCGACGATCCACGGTTCCCAGGGCGTGCCGCCCTCGACCGTCTCGCCGCGCGCCAGCCGCGGCCGGGCCAACGGCCGGACCCGGGGCGGGCGGAAGTCGGTCTTCAAGCCGCCGTCGTAGCGGGCCAGCACCGCGCCGTCCGGCGCCTCGTTCGCGGCGATCGGCACCCAGGCCAGTTCCACGTCGCTCTCGAGCAGGCGCGCGTCGTCCAGGACGCAGCCGGGCTCGTCGGGCACGCAGCACGTCCCGCTTCCGTTCCCGCCGCCGCGGCGCGTGGCGCGCAGGCGCAGCACCAGCCAGGCGGCCTCTGTGGGCAGCGGCACGCGGCGCGCGCGCTGCAGGATCAGCTCGCGGCCGCGGCGGTCGTAGGCCAGCCCGCAGGCGACCTCGATGCCGGTCACCTGGCCGGTCCCGTCTTCAGTCACTTCAGCGCTCACCAGGCCGAAGGCGATCCCGCCCGTCTCATGCAGCGCGCGGTTGTGCAGCTGGCGGCGCAGCGCCTCGAAGCGCTGCTGGTCGCGCGCGTCGCGGCTGCGCAGCGTCTGGCCCTGCCAGTACTGCAGCCGTTCGAGATCCCGGCGGTACGGCGTCGACATGTCAGGCCACCTCGATGTTGTGGCGGCCGGCGGCGACCAGCCAGTCCGGACGCAGGCAGACATTGCCGCAGCTCGGCGCGCAGCCCTCGGCGATGAGCTCGAGCGCGATCACGTGGTCCACGCCCGGCGTCTGGTCGATCACCTGCATCACCTCGGCGCGGTAGACGTCGCGGCCCAGCGGCCAGCCGGCGCCGTCGGGGCCGCCGCTCACCGGGTCGAAGAATCCGTCCAGCGCCGCCGACACCTCGGTGGCCAGTCGCTGGCGGTCGATGCCATCCAGCGCCTGGACGCGGGCGCGGACCGCCACCTCCAGGTAGCCCGGTCCGGCCACGACCACGCGCGTGCCAAGGACCCGGCGCGTCTCCAGCCGCGCGGCGACCCGGTCGAGGAAGCCGCGGCTCGGGAACGGCCGGCCGAGCGGCAGGAATGGCAGCACGATCACGGTGACCATGCCAGGGGCGTTCACGCAGGCCAGGCCGGGACAGAAGTTGGGCAGCGCGATGGCGCGGGCCACGCGCAGGCCGGGCGTGGCGAGCGCGAGCGCCTCGAAGTCCTCGCGGGTCACCGCGCGCAGGCGGGCCTCGCGCTGCTCGATCGCGCGACCCAACGCATGCGCCAGCGTCTCGGCCGGCGCGGCGTCCTCCAGCACGATCGGCACACCCGCGGCGATCCGCCCGATCGCGCCGGCGTCCGGCAGGAACACGCGGTTGCGCGGGCTGTCGGCCAGCCCGTCGATGCGCGCGACCGCCGGCGCCGGCCGCGTCCACGCGTGGAACGCGACCATCTGGCAGCCGCGCGGCAAGACGCGACCCCGCTCGCCATCGCCGCCGACGACCTCGCCGCTGGTCGGATCGAGCGTGAAGTGGGCGTCCGAGCGCGACGAGGCGCTGAAGTCGTCCACCCGGGTCCAGGCGCGCGGATGGCCGTCCTCGACGGAGAAGAGCCGCAGCGACGCCTCGACCACCGGCCGCTGCGCGAGCGTCAGGCGCTGGGACGGCTCGCCGCTGCCCGTGCCGGCGAGCGTGCCGTCGACGGCCAGCAGGCCCGGGTCGGTCGCGCTTGCCGCGGTGTAGGCGAGCACGGTGAAGACCGGCGCCTCGCCCGAGGCGTCCACCGACAGCGCGACCACCCGCCCCTGCTGCAGCGTCAGGCGCAGCGCGGCGCCCTGCCCGGGCGTGATCGGACCGCCGGTCAGGACGGTGCCGGGCGCGATCGGCCAGGAGGTCCAGACCGGCGTCGATTGCACCAGCTGGACGCCATTGAGCAGCAGCCGCCGCAGGCGCGGCGCGGCATCGAAGGCGCCGTCGACCAGCCGGGCCCGCACCCAGCACTGCGGCTGCGCGACGCGGCCCAGCACGGACGCCTTCATCGCCGCGCCCGGCCGCAGCCGCAGCGCGCCGCTGAGGCTGAACGAGCGGGTGTCGTCGTCGACCTCCAGCGGCAGCCAGCGGCCGGCGGCGCCGTCGTCGGCGAAGTACTCCCAGGCTAGGCGCGCGCCGTGATGGACGAGCGGCGCGTCGATCGGCGCCTCCTCGGCCAACCGGGCCCGCTCACTCAACCGCGCCTGATCGCCCTCGATGCAGACGAACACCTGGGACCACCGCCCCGCCGGCAACGCGCGGTCGAAGCCGATCTGGCATTCCGCGCCGACCGCCGGGTCGTCGCCGAAGGCGGCGAACGGCTCTTGCCGCGACCAGGCCGCCGTCAGGTTCTGGAACCCGGCCGCGTCCTTGCGCTGCACGGCGCGCAGCACCGCGTCGACGACCTCGACCGGCGCGGTCGTGCGCAGCGGCGCCGCGGTGGCGTCCAGCCGCATGCCGTCGAACTCGGTGCCGGCCGGCAGCACGACCGGCGACGGCCCCGCCGCGATGCGCAGCTCGCTCACCAGCATCGCGGGCCGCGGCGGCGCGCACCGGATGTCCATCAGCGCCAGCAGGCGCCGCTTCTGCGCGTCGGTGAAGCGGTTGAGGCGGTAGAGGTCCGTCTCGGCCACCGACGCCAGCAGCTCCATCAGCGTGATGCCGGGATCCGATGCGTTGTGGTCGGTCCACGCCGGCGCGACCAGCGGGATCAGCGCCCGGCCCTGTTCGACCAGGTCCGACCAGCGGCGATCGTCGAGTTGAGGCAGGGGGATGCTCATGGCGTCACGCTTCCGATTCGTCCAGGCGCAGGACCAGGGTCCCGGCCGCCACTACCGCGTCGTCGGGCACGCGTACCGACTCGCCCTGCGGCACGCCGTCCAGGACGAGATCGAGCGCCTCGATGTAGTCGACGCCCGGCGTGCGTTCGAGCTCCGCCGCGACGTCCGACACGTACACGTCGCGCCCCAGCGCCCAGCCGCTGCCCCCCGGGCCGCCGACGACCGGATGCAGGAAGCGCTCGAGCGTCTCGCGCACCGCGCGCTCGACCACGCCGGCCTGGCTCGGATCGAGCGGCACGATGCGGGCCGACACGCCGACCGGCAGGTAGGTCGGGCCGGTCACATGGATGCGGTGCAGCGCGGCGAGATCGGCGGGCGCGCGCGCCTCGATGTGGCGGCGCACCTGCTCGCGCAGGCCGAACGATGGTTGAGGCCGCGCGTCCAGGCTGCCCGGCACGATCAGCACCGTCACCCAGCCCGGCAGCGTCTGTCCGCCGGGGCTGCGGCCGGCGATGGCGCGCACCATCTTCACCGCCGGCGAGGCCTCGACCGCCAGCGTCTCGTAGTCCGATGGCGTCAGCGCACGGCCGCGGTGGCGCACCGTGCGCGGTCCGCGGTCCAGCACCGCCGACGGCGCTTCGCCGTCCGCGCCGCCCTCGGCCGCGCGCGGGTTGAAGACCGCCTCGATGCCGGGCACGACGCCCAGCAACTGCGCGATCGCGCGGGCCGGCACGTTGCCGCGGGAGCCACCGCCGACGCTCATCCGGCGCGCCAGGATCGCGGCGCCGGCCGGCGGCACGCGGCCCGACACGCCGTCGCCGAAACGCACTCGCCCGCTGGCGCCGTCCAGCGCGTAATGGCGGTCCGTCGGCGACGAGAAGAACAGCTGCTCGCGCCGCTCCCACAGCACCCAGGCCTCGGTGACCTGCTTGCGCCGGTTGCGGGTCAGCCGCAGCGGGCCGAGCGACACGCCGGGCTCGGTCGACTCGACCGCCAGCAGCCGCTCGAGCCGGCCCAGCACGGCGCTGTCGCCCTGCCAGAGTTCCATCGCCAGGATCCGCCACTCGACATTGGCGCGCGCGCCGCCGAGCTCGCGCACCTCGAGGCGCTCGCCGGCCAGCACCGGCGTCTGCGTCAGCAGGAACACCTGGTCCGGCGTGCCGTTGCTGGTGCCCAGGGGCAGGTCGTGAAGCGTGTGGCGCTCGCTCGCCCACACCGCGTTCACATGCAGGCCGGCGAAGACGGGCTCGCCCGGCGGGCCGTCCTCCTTCAGCCGGGCGCGCAGCCAGTGGCGCGGCGTGCCGAAGCGCGCCAGCTCGGCGTCGTCCGCCTGTGCCAGCACGTTGACGATGCCCGGTCGGCGCAGCGCGCCGGTCTCGTCGTCGGCCGGCGTGCGCGTCCAGGCGTCGCCGTTCCAGTACTCCCAGACCAGCGCCGGACCGGCCGGCGTGTCCGGCGCCTCGACGACGTCGACGAACAGGCCGAGCTGGTCGACCGGCGGCGCCTTGTCGAAGCCCAGGTAGAGCGCCGGTGTCAGGTCGCCGACCCGCTCGAACGGCGCGAAGGTCGTGCCGGGCCACATCGCCTCGGCGGTGCGGTCGACAAAGCGGAAATCGTTGCGGGCCAGCACGCGTTCCGCGTGGAAGGGCCCGTACTGCCAGGTGTAGCCGATCGAGAACGCGCCCAGCACCGGCGGCTGCGCGACGACGTAGGTGAAGGTGTTGACCGCGCCGCCCGCCGCGTCGGCGTTGAAGCCGACGGTGCGGCTGAAGCCGTAGGAGCCGCTTTGCAGGCGCACGCGCACCCAGCGCGCCTCCTGCTGATTGACGCTGACCGGCGCCATGTCGATCGGCACGGTGAAGTCGATGACCTCGGTGCGGTCGAGGTCGCGCTGCGAGCCGGCCAGGCTCGAGCTCACCGGCAGCGGCGCCCACAGCCGGCCGTTCCAGTACTCCCAGTCGAGCTGGTGCGCCAGCGCGGCGGAACCGGCGATGGCGCCCTGGTCCTGTGGCGACAGGCTGCGGCCGACGAACAGCCGCACCTTCGCCAGCGGCTTGCCGAAGGCCTCCTCGCTGGTGAAGTAGAAGGCCGAGCCCGGCTGCGGCTGCTGGCCCAGCGGATAGAAGGGCTTGCTGACGTCGAGCGCGGCGCCGTCGGCGAAGGCCTTGTCCGGCGCCAGGCCGGTGACCGACAGCGTCAGGTCCACGACGCTCCGAGTGGCCGACGGCGCGGGATGCGCGTGCCGCGAGGCCTGCGGCGCGGTGAAGACGATGCCGGCGAAGGCGACGCTGAACAGGTAGTCGCGCGTGAAGTTGACGTTGGCGATCAGGTAGGCGCCGGTCTTGCCGGTCGGCTGCGAGGTGTAGGCCGCGCGCGTCGGGTCCGCCGGGTCGGTCAGCCGCACCACCGCGCCCTCGACCGGCTGGCCCGCGTCATTGCGGACGATGCCGCCGAGGCTGTTGGGCGCGGACGGTACCGGCGACTCCGCCGCGATCGCGAGGATGCCCGGTGTGCCCTGCCCCGTCTGGGTCTGTGGCGCCACCGGCTGGCCGACCGCGATGCGCCCGCGCAGCGCGCCGTTGACGGTGCTGGACAGGCGGATCGTGTCGACCTCGGGCAGCGACTGGCCCGGATCGGGCGGCAGCGACTCGTCGAGCCGCGCGCGCAGCCAGTAGCCCTCGATGCCGTTCACCGTCGTCTTGCCGGCGGAGGCGCAGTCGGTCACCAGTTGGAAACTGCCGCTCTGCGTCAGACCGTTGGTGCTGTCGACATCGGTGACGACGGTGTCGACGCCCTGGTCGTCGAGGCCCTCGTCGTCCTCCCCGTCCTCCTCGTCATCGGCGACGTCGCTCGTCGCCGAGCCGCGGCATTCGGTGCTGGTGTCGATGAAGCCGCGCCAGGTCGCGCCGTCCCAGTACTCCCAGACGATGTCCAGCGGCGTGGTCGCGTCGTGCTGCAGCTCGAACTCGACCGACAGCTTGACCCGGCCCGACAACGCCAGCAGCACCGGATGGGACAGGTAGAGCTCATGCGGCGTCGGCCGCAGCAGCCGCGCGGCGAAGGGCTCGACCGGCTGGCCGGCGAGGTAGGCCGCGCCGTGGTCGATGTACTGGTCGCGGCCGGGCCACAGGCTCACCAGTTCCACGAGGCGACCGGCGGTGACGCCGACGGCGCGTTCGGTCTCGAACAGCACCTGCTCGCTGCTGCCGGCCGGCGGCGGCGCCCCGACCGGCGTGCGGGCCGGCGCCGAGCCGCCCGTCGCCTGGTCGGAGAGCCGGAACACGACCGGCGCGCGCGCCTCCTGCGCGGGCACCAGGCTGAGCCCGGCGACGTCCAGGAAACCCAGCTTGAGCTTGTCCGGCACCTGGCCCAGGCGTTGCGTCAGCGCCTCCAGGTAGCGGGCC
>NZ_JBQEOF010000016.1:107422-110977 GCF_052044995.1 Roseateles sp. 22389 | reverse complement strand
CCAGGCCGGTGCCGGCGCCGCGGTCCGCCGCCAGCCATTCCGGCGTGTAGCCGGCGCGGCGCGCGAGCAGCTGCGCCAGCAGCGCCGGCGCATCGCGGCCGTCGAGTTCGACGCGGGGCGGGGTGTTCACTGCGCCGATCCTTCCTCGAGGTAGAACGGGTAGACGAGGTTCGCATGCGAGTTGGTCGCCCGCACGCGGTAACTCATCTCGATGCGCACCTTGCCGGTATCGGCGACATCGGCGACGGCGGTCACCGCCGTCACGTCGATGCGCGGCTCCCAGTCGACCAGCGCCTCCATCACGCGCTGGCGGATCGCCTCCAGCGTGGCGGGGTTCAGCGGCTCGAAGACGAACGCGTTCAGGCCGGCGCCGAAGTCGGGCCGCATCACGCGCTCGCCGGGGTTGGTGCCGACGATGATCAGGATGGCCTGGCGCACGTCCTCGTCATAGGCGGCGGTGGCGGTCTGGCCGGCTTCGATGCCGACCGGGAACGCCCAGCCCTGGCCGAGGAAGGTGGACGGCGTCTGCGCGGCGGCCATGGCCTCAGCCTCCGATCTCGACCAGCGGGCAGCCCATCACGATGGGCGCGCCGCAGCCGCTCATGTCACCGACGCGCGCGGCCGGCCGGCCGGCGATCAGCACCGTGGCGCTGCCCTTGGCGATCGGCGTGGGCGGGTGCGGGCCGGCGGTCGGCGGCATCGAGCAGGCGTGCAGGTCGCCGACGACCGCGGCGGGCATGCCGCCGATGAGCACCATCGCCACGCCGGGGCCGGTGATGACGCCAGGATGGCCGGTGGGGTCGCCCACGCGGGCTGCGGGAGGCATGGTGTCGTCCCTCCGTCAGTTGAGCTTGATCGGCAGGCCCTGCACGCTGCAGGGACCGGCGGACTGGATGTTGACGACGCTGCCCTTGATGTCGACCTGCGTGCCCTCCAGCGCGATCTGCAGCGCCTTGAGCTCGATCTTCAGCGCCGACTGCACGGTGATCGTCTGCGTCTTGTTGTCCATCGCGATCGACAGCGTGCCGGCGGTGTTCTCCAGCTTGATCTGCAGCGGATCGATCGTGACCTTCTGGCGGGTGCTCGTGGTGATGGTGATGGACTGCAGCGCGTCGTCGAACTCCACCTCGTGGCCGACGCCGCCGGCCAGGCCGGTCTTGATCAGGCGCTTGACCAGGAAGTCGCTCTGCAGCGTCAGCGGCGGGCGGTCCCGGGTGCTCCACAGCCCGCCCAGCACGTAGGCGGCCGCCGCGTCGTTCTGCGCGAACGCCACCAGCACCTCGTCGTCCACCTGCGGCACCCAGATGAAGCCGCGGCCCGAGCCGCCGCCCATCGACGGCAGCCGGCACCAGGGCTCCATGCCGGGGATCGACGGGATGCGCACCTGCACCCGCCCTTCCGACATCGCGTCGAAGTTGCTGGTCACGACGCCGGGTGAGATCGCGAAGCCCTCCTTCAGCGATTCGACGCCGAGGTGGTCCAGCCGCTCGAAGAGTTGTTCATCCATGGTGGGTGTTCCTGCTCCTGTCGCCGCTCACACGGTGAACTGCCCTTGCAGCCGCACCAGTCCGCCGCGGCCCTTGGGCAGCGGCACCGCGCCGAACCACACTTCCTTGCGCGCCTGGAAACTGGTGCGATAGCCGCTGCCGTCCAGCGTGTGCGTGGCCGAGGTGATGCGGTACAGGCCGCCGAACTGGTCGCCCAGCCCCTCGAGGTTGACGACGCGGCTGGCCTTGATGCGGGGATCGCCGACGGTGCTGCCGGAACCGGTCAGCCGGTTGTTGAGCTTGGGCAGCAGCTCGGTGAGGATCTTGGACGGCGCGGTGGCGTAGCTGGTGGGCTTGATCGTGGTGACCTTGCCCGGCGCGAGCAGTTCGCCGAGCTGGCCGCCCGGCGTGATCGAGAGCTTGAACATCGCGCGGTCGTAGTCCCAGTTCAGCGCGATGGTGAAGTCCATCTTGATGCTGTCGACCCAGACCTTGGCGGCCACGCCCTCGATCTCGCCCACGGTGGTGATGCGCGGCGTGAAGTCGGTCAGCGAGGCGCCCCACTTCAGCGTCAGGCTGGGCGCGTAGTCCTGGATCAGGAACTGGAACTTGAGCACCCGGCCATGCGGCTCGGCCGTGTGGTCGATGTACATCTGCCAGCCGTTCTCCTTGGCCACCTCGCTCAGGAACTGGAAGTCGTTGACGCCGCTCTGGCGCCGCACACCCATCTGCGCGAACTGCGGGAAGCTCAGGTAGGTGGCCAGGCCCACCAGCGTCGACAGCGTGCCGCCGACCGGGTCCAGCGCCGGGATCAGCGCGTTGGTGCCGGCCACCAGCGCCGCCACCGCCGAGTCCGGCAGCGGGAAGTTGCCCACCGTGGGGATCTTGATCGCGAAGGCGCGGTCCTTGGTGCCGACGGTGAGCCGCTGCAGGTAGTCCTGCGCGGTGAGCCGGATCATCGGGATGCCGCTGGACGGGAACGAGGGCTCCACGCCGGTGATCTCGCCGACGAAGACTTCCTCCAGCGGCCCCGGCGCATACCCGAGCGACAGCCGGAACTCGTTGTTGACCTGCAGCAGCGGATGGTCCAGCCACTGCAGCGAGGTGTTGGCGATGCTCAGCTCGACGCGGTCCGCGCCCTCCATGCCGTCGGTGTGGCTCAGGCTGACGATCGAGGCGCGCAGCGCCGCGGGGATCGTGTCGCCGTTGATGCGGATCGTGCATTCCGGGGCGAGGCGGCTCATGAGCTCACCTCCCCGGTGGCCGGATCGGTGAAGGGCAGCGCCGGCACGCGCAGCGCCTGCCCGGGCACGAGGCTGCGCGGATCGTCGATGCCGTTGACGATCGCGATCGGACGCCACAGCGCCGGGTCCTCGTAGAAGCGCCACGCGATCGACTGGAGCGTGTCGCCGCGCTGCACCGTCCAGCCCTTGCTGAAGTCGGCCGTCTGGCGGTTGACCTCCTTGGCCTCGCGCTCCGGATCGATGAACTCGCTGAAACTGACGGTGATGCGGGCCCGCGTCGGCCGGCCGTCCTCGAGGAACTTGATGAACTTCTGGTTCGCCCGCGTCAGCACGCAGCGCAGCTGCAGCGAGCCCCAGGCCACGCGCAGCACCGGCGGCGCATGCAGCTCGGAATCGATCTTGAGCAGGTCCACCACCTTCTGCGTCTGGCCGCGCACGTCGGCGCGGGTGTCGGTGGTGTCGAAGAACAGCTCCATCTCCAGCGTGCGCAGGTTGCCGTGCACGAACTGCAGGATCGGCGAGCCCAGCCCCGGGATCGCCTGCGAGGCGAAGTTATTGTCCTTGTTGAGGCTGTACTCCTCGGGGTTGAACATGACGTCGAACTGCGCCCCGGTGTGCTCGACGGTGATGCGGGCCTTGGCCAGTGCCATCGCTCAGACCCTCCCCATCCGTTCGCGCCAGGCGACCAGGCGGCGGTCGATCTGCTGGATCACCAGGCCGGTCAGCGCGTCGACGTCCACCGCGGGCGCGGCGGGTGCCTGACGCGGCGCGCTCGGCTGCTGGCGGGCGGCGGCCTGCACGGCGGCCTTTGCCTCGGCCTCGGC
>NZ_JBQEOF010000016.1:11294-107407 GCF_052044995.1 Roseateles sp. 22389 | reverse complement strand
AGCACCGCCGCGGACGGGGCCGGCGGCAGTTCCTCGCGCGTGGCGCCGCGGCGCAGGCGCGTCGCGATCTGCGCCGCATGCGCGGCCGCGACCGGCGCGATCGGCTGGACCCCGGCACGCAGCACCGGCGCGGACGGCGACGCCGCCAGCATCGGCCGCGCGGTCGCCTCCCTGGCCGGCACGAAGAGCGGCGCGGCCATGCGGTGCGTCATCGGCACGCTCGCCATCTCGCCCGGATGTCCGGGCGCGCCGTCCGGTCCCGCGGGTCCGGGCCGCCCCGGGCGGCCATCGGGTCCGGCGCTCGCGATGGTCATGCGAGGGGTCTCGGCGGGCGCCTGCAGGGCACCCACGGGCATCGGCTGGCGCAGCACCATCGGCGCCGCCGGCTGGGCGCGCAGGCTCAGCGGGAAACGCGCCGTGACCGCCAGCCGCAGGTGCTGGTGGACGACCGGTCCCGCGTGCGCTTGCACGACGGTGCCGGCCGCGCCGGCGCCGCGTCGCAGCGCCATCTCGCCGGCCGCGCGCCACGCGTCGATGCGGCCATGCCGCGCGCGCAGACGCCCTGCCCATGCTTGCCATCGGTTCACGTCGACTCCTGTGGTGTCACTGAACGGCTTCGCTGTTGGCTCTGTCGTTGATCGCGGAGATCTCCTCCACCCAGCGCTGGCGCTCCTTGTGCTCGAGCAGGAGCACGTCCTCGTGCGACCAGTGGAAGTGGTAGGCGACGAAGGCTACCTCCCTGTACAGCGCGGACAGGGGGTAGCCTACGATCCCCCCGGGCTGTTCATCTCCATCGCGAACTCGTGCGCGCACTTCGGGCAGGCGGCCTCGATCGTGGCGCGGCCGCTGCGATTGATGCGGTTGTAGAACTCCTGCAGGTAGGCCAGGTCGGCCGCGTAGAGGCCCTCGACCACCTTGGGCGTGACCTGCCCCACCGAGCCGAGCCGCGACAGCACGCGCGACAGCAGGATGATGGTCAGGTAGGCCTCGTTGCCCTGCACCCGCGGGTCGCGCAGCGGCAGGATCTCGTCGGCCGCGGTGGCCAGGCGCATCACGCCCTCGCGATGCAGGTCGCCGTCGGCGTCGACATACCCCAGCGGCAGCGTGAACTCGAACTCGGTCTGGAACATGGTGCTCCCCGGTTCAGGCGCGCTCGACGCGTTCGCAGCTCACCGTCAGCGCGTCCAGCGACACGTCGTTGCCCTTGGCGTTGAAGTCCGGCCCGTCGTACTTGCTGGGCCAGGCGCTGAAGAAGTTCCAGCGCACCTTCTCCTGCCCCGCGTCGTCCTGCAGGATGATCGAGCCGTTGCGCCGGTCGATGGTCCCGTTGACCGCGGCCAGGTGCCAGTCGTAGAGCTCGCGCGAGTCGGTCACGCCCCACTTGAGCGTGATGTCGGGATAGGACACCTTGCCGGGCAGCTTGCGCACGGTGGCGACCTCGCCGCCCTCGCGGTACTCGACCACCTCGATGTTGGAGCCGAAGCCGCTGCACTCCGCGAAGCCGGCCTGCACGATGCCGTCGATCTCCACCAGGAAGCGGAAGTTGCGATAGGGATCTTTTCTGGCCATGTCTGCTCTCCTCAGGCGCCGGTGTTCTGCTGGATGCGGAAGATGACGAACTCCGCGGGCTTGACGACCGCCACGCCGATCTCGGTGATGACGCGCCCGGCCTCGCGCTCGCTGGCCGGATTGGTCTCGAGGTCGCACTTGACGAAGAAGGCTTCCTTCGCTGTCGCGCCGAACAGCGCGCCGTCGCGCCACTGGTTGTAGAGGAAGTCGCTGACCGAGCGGATGATCCGCTGCCACAGCGCCGGCGAGTTGGGCTCGAAGACGACGAACTGCGTGCCCTCGTCGATCGATTCCTTCAGGAAGTTCATGAAGCGCCGCACGTTGAGGTAGCGGTACTCCCCGTTGCGGTCGCCGCCGAGCGTGCGCGCGCCATAGACCATCGGCGAGCCGCCGAAGGGCCGGATCACGTTGATGCCGGGGGGGTTCAGGCTGACCTGCTTGTCCTTGCCCATCGGCCGCTCCAGGTCGACGATGCCGATCACGCCCTCGTTGGCCGGTGCCTTGTGCACGCCGCGCGTGGCGTCCACGCGGGCCCAGATGCCGGCCACGTGGCCGCTGGGCGGCTGGTCGATCAGCTCGGTCTCCGGCCCGGTGCCGGTGAACAGCGGATTGAAGACCTTGACCCACGGGAAGTAGAGCGCGCCGTAGCTGAACTTGTCCGGCGTGGACGGGCCGCCGCCGGGCATGGGACCGCCGTAGATGTCGGCGGGCGTGCTGTCGGAGGCGGGCGCGTGCTCGCCGTCGAGCACGGCCACCCGGTCCTGCATCTCGAAGCAGTGGTCCATCAGCTGGACCTTGGCGGCGGTGCCCTGCGCGCCGGGCGCGGCGACGATGGCGATGTCGTCGAAGGCCTTGAGCGTCTCCAGCGGCGCCTGCAGGTTGGCCAGGCCGCCGGCCGCGACCGGCACCACGTAGCAGGTGGTGCCGCCGTTGGCGAAGAAGCCGAACACCGCCAGCGCCAGCATGCGGTTGGCGGTGGTGTGGATGGGCGTCGTCGGCGTGGCGCCGGCGCCGACGATGAAGGTGGCGAACTCGCCCCAGTTGGTGAACTTCCTCGGTTTGCCGACATCGGCCGGATCGAGCCGGTCGGCCACGCCGATGAAGGCGGCCGTGCTGGTGCCCACGCCGGCGATCGGCCGGGCGACGGGCGGGACTTCTTCGACGTAGACGCCGGGTGCGAAATAGTTAGCCATCGATGCCCTCTCTCGGTCAGATCAACTGCACGTCGTAGCCCGCGACCGCGGGGGCCGGGACGACGATGGCACGGTCCCGCGTGACGGCGCCCGCCGTCACGCGCAGGGTGTAGCTGCCCGCCGCGACGGCCGACAGCGAGAACTTGCCTTCGGCGTCGGTCAGCGTGCTGCGGCCGCGCCCCAGCAGCTGGACGCCGGCATTGGCCACCGGCACCGACGCGTTGTCGCGCACCACGCCGCCGATGCGGAAGAACGGCGCTTCCAGCGCCGCGCCGTCGGGCAGCGATTCCAGGCGGATCTCGCTGGTGATGACGCTGGGATAGGTCTCGGTCTCGAAGACCTCCAGCGACACCGTCACCGACAGCAGCAGCGAGGCCTTGATCCGGTTGCCGATCGCGGCCCAGAACTCGGCCGGGTTGCGCACGCCGTCGGGCTGCACCATCAGCATCGGCAGCGGCGGCTCCTGCGCCTGCAGCGCCGGCGTCAGGAAGGCCGGCGGGATCACCGGCGAACCGGCGATCAGCTGCAGCACCTGGCCCAGCAGCTGGTGCTCCTGCTTGGGCAGGTCGGTGCCGCCGACCGGCCAGGCGGTGACCAGGTAGAGGCAGTTGGCGCGCCACGCTGGCGGCACCACGAGCGACTGGCCGCCGACTCGGCGCGTCACCGGCTCGTTGTTGCGCAGCTCCAGGTGCTCGCGCACCTCGAACAGGAACAGGTTGACCGTGGTCTGGTCGAGCGCGTACGGATCGGTCGGCCGGTCGAAGCGGATCGCCGCGTCGCGCAGCGGCGGCGCCAGCCCCGGCTGCTTGAAGAAGGCCTCCAGGCTGTCGGTGACCTCATGCAGCATGACGATCTCCCGCCCGGGCCAACGCCTCCACGCGCGCCGCGTAGGGGCCGAACTCGCTGCCGGCGACGCGCCGGCCGGACTTCTCGATCTCGCGCCGCGCGGCCCACAGCAGGTGCTCGGTCTTGAGCTCGCCGCCCTGCTCCGCCGCCAGGAAGGCCGCGGCCACCGCGATGTTCTTCACCGCGCCGCCGGGCACCTTGAAGTTGGCGGCCAGGAAACCCAGATCCAGGTCCTGGCTGCGCGGCACCTTGGGCGGCCAGATCGATTCCCACAGCCGGCGCCGGCTGTCCTCGTCGGGGAACGGGAAGTCGACGATGAAGCCGAGCCGGCGGGTGAAGGCCACGTCCAGGTTCTGCCGCAGGTTGGTCGCCAGGATGCTCAGGCCCTCGTGTTCATCGAGCTTCTGCAGCAGGTAGGCGACTTCGATGTTGGCGTAGCGGTCGTGCGCGTCCTGCACCGTGGTGCGCTTGCCGAAGAGCGCGTCGCACTCGTCGAAGAACAGGATCGCGTTGCCCGCGCGCGCCTCGAGGAACAGGCGGTCGATGCTCTTCTCGGTCTCGCCGATGTACTTGCTGACGACCTGCGACAGGTCGATCTTGAACAGGTCCAGCCCGAGGTCGTTGGCGATGACCTCCACCGCCATCGTCTTGCCGGTGCCGGGCGGGCCGCTGAACAGCGCGCTCAGGCCCTTGCCGACGGAGAGCTTGCGGTCGAAGCCCCAGTCGCCGAACACGACATGGCGGAAGCGTGCCTGGCGGCAGATCTCCTTCAGCTGGGCGATCGCGTCCGGCGGCAACACGAGGTCGTTCCAGACATGCAGCGGGGCGAGCTTGCGCGCCAGCGTGCCGGGGTCGCGCGAGAGCTGCTGGCGCGCGGCCCGGGCCAGCGCGGCCGGGTCGGGCGTGGTCTGCTCCAAGGCGGACTGGCGCGCCGCATGCGCCGTGGCGGCGGCGATCTGCGCCTCGTCGAGGGGATACCGCGCGGCGAGGTCATCGAGGGCGCGGGGATCGAGCTCGATGCGCTGGCCGCGCAGGCCGGCGGCCCAGGCGGCACGGCGGTCGCGGAAGCCGGCCGCGGCCACCGGCACCGACGCCATGCCGCGAAAGCGCGGATCGCAGGGCCGGGCGCCCGACATCACGATCACCAGCCCCGCCGCCGGCGTCCGCGCCGCGAGGGCCTGCGCCAGCGTGCCGCGCTCCGCGTTCGTCAGCGCGTCATGCCCCTGCAGGTGGACGACCGCCGACAGCAGGTGCGCCTCGCGCAGCAACAGCTCGAGCGTGGTCGCGAACTGGTCGGCCGGATCGGCGGCGCGCACGAGGTCGACGACGATCAGCGACTGCCCCAGCCGCGCCGCGAGCTTCGCCGCCGCGGCCTCCTGGCCGGCACTGGATTCGCCTTCCAGGTAGAACTGCGGGCCGCTGCCGTCGGCCAGCGCCTTGGACAGGCTCAGCGCCAGCGTGTCGGCCGCCCCGCCCTCGCCGGCCTCGGGCGCCGCGGTGAACCGCGCCACGCCGCGCAACCGCGCGTCCAGCCAGGGCTGGCCCAGCAGCAGCCGCACCACCGGTTCCTCGAGCTTGATCGCCTGCGACAGCAGCGGCGTGCCGATCGCGCCGGCATCGCCGGCCAGTTGCACCAGCCGGTGCCGCACCAGCGGCGCCTCGGGACCGAAGCGGGCGCGCGCGAGGATCTTGGCGTCGCGCGACGCGCACAGCAGGTTGAGCACGAGGTCGACGGTGGGCCTGCGCCGCGTCACGTCGTCCTGCAGGTAGGCATAGAGCCGCTCGTAGCGCAGGTCGACCTCGGGCGCGAGCGCGACCAGCACGATGTCCAGGTCGATGGTGTCGAGCCCGAAGGCCTGCTGCAGCCATGGGAAACGCGAGCTCTCGGGCATCGGCGGCGGCGCGGCGGGCTCCACGGCGCCGGCACCCGGGCCGTGGCCGGCCAGCCACGGTTCGCCGGGCCCCTGGCGGACGAGCCGCTGCACGTCCTGCGTCGTGACGTAGAGGCCGCGATACGGCTCGGGCTGCGTGCCTGCGGCCGCCGGGACCGCCGCGGCATCGGCCGCGTTGGCGGCGCGCTCGAGCATGCGGTCCAGCCGGCCGAGCGCGGCCCACAGGCCTTCCATCTGGAAGTCCGGCGGGCGGTTCGAGGCGATGGCGGGCATGGCGGTACGCATCCGTCAATGCCGCGCGGGCGGCAAGGCGCGATAGACGGTGCTGCCGTCGACCTGGGTGATGACCTCGATGCGGCCATCGGCCACCAGCAGCACCAGCGCCGCCTCGGCGGCGCTGCGCAGGTCGTCGCGCTGCTGCCGCACCAGCCACCAATCGCAGATGCCATCGATGGAATCGCAGGCGCCGGGATGCGCGATGACGTAGCGCAGGATCATCGCGGCCACGTCGGCGCTGGACGGAGGGGTGGTCATGCCGGCTGACCATGCGTAAACCGTGCCAGGGGGCCGGCTCGCCTCAAGTCCTTGATTTGATTGAGGCAATCGTGATCTGCGTCACATCGTCCGAGTCACCGCCGACACGGACCCGCGCGACCGCGGGCAAGGCCGCGATGCCGTCGTGGCGGGCCTCGCGAGGCCCTGTGTCGATCGCGACACGGCCGTGCCGCGATGGCACGGATGGCCCGATCGCGCCTGGGTTGTAACGGTCGTCAACATTAGGGAGGTGCTCGGCAAACGGCCTTCCGTACACTGCCTGCCGACCGATGTCAGGCCAGGGAGGCGACACGATGAGCACCCCAACCAAGGCTCACCCGGGGACGCTGGACGCGATGCTCGTGGGCACGTCCGCGGGCTTGCGCAAGGCGCTGGACCTGGTGGCACGCTATGCCGATTGCGCGGCGCCGGTGCTGGTGGTCGGCGAGACCGGCACCGGCAAGGACCTGGTGGCGCGCGCCATCCACTACCTGGGTCCGCGGCGCGACGGCGCCTTCATTCCCGTCAACTGCGGCGCGCTGCCGGACACGCTGATCGAGAGCGAGCTGTTCGGCCACGCGCGCGGCGCCTTCACCGACGCGGCGCGCACGCGCCGGGGCCTGGTGCGCGAGGCCGAAGGCGGCACGCTGTTCCTCGACGAGATCGAGGCGCTGTCGCCGCGCGGCCAGGTGGTGCTGCTGCGCTTCCTGCAGGACGCGTCGTTCCGCGCGGTCGGCGACGACCAGACGCACAAGGCCGACGTGCGCATCGTCGCGGCCTGCAACGTCGACCTGTTCTCGCTGTCGCAGCAAGGCGGCTTCCGCTCGGACCTGTTCTTCCGGCTGGACGTGCTGCGGGTGGACCTGCCGCCGCTGCGCGAGCGGCCGGAGGACCTCGACCTGCTGGTGCCGCACCTGCTGCGCGGCGTGGCGCAGACCACCACCGGGCCGCCCAAGGCGATCAGCGACGAGGCGCTGGCGCTGCTGCGATCGCTGAACTGGCCGGGCAACGTGCGCGAGCTCGAGCACACGCTGGTGCGAGCCTGCCTGAGCACGACGGCGGGCTGCATCGACGTCGACACGCTGCTCACCAGCTCACCGGGGCTGCGGGAAGCGGCGACGCAGCGCAGTGGCGAACGCGGCTGCGCCTCCTTGCGCGAAGCCAAGCGCGCGGCGGTGGTCAACGTCGAGCGTCAGTTCGTGATGGAGGCGATGGCCGTCGGAAACGGCAACATCAGCGAGGCCGCGCGCATCTGCAACATGCAGCGGGCCACGCTGAGCAAGCTGGTGAAGAAACACGGCGACGCGCTGGCCTGCCGGGACCGCGGCGCGGCCAAGCCGGCGGATACCGGCCGGTCGCTGTACCTGACGACCACTTCGCCGACCATCCGGACCTCGAAGTGACCGGGCTGCTGGCCCTCGATAACCCGACGCAGGGCCAAGCGTGTTGGCGCGCAAAGGAGGGCCTCGGCTGCTACCGGCATGCAGCTTCCCCGATCGCCGATTCACCGCTCAGCCTCCTCCAGGTCATTCCCCGCCCCGACCAACCTCCCCCGGATCACCGCATTCACCTCAGCCCCATAGATCAGCGTCGCCGCGCTGAGGTAGAGGAACACCAGCGTGGCCACCACGCCGGCGAAGCTGCCGTACAGCAGCGCCAGCTTCCCGGCGCTGCGCAGCGAGTACGACAGCACCGCCACCAGCGCCACCCACAGCGCCGCGCCGACGACGGCGCCGGGCAGCACGGTGCGCAGGCGCTGGCGGATGTCGGGCAGCCAGCCATACAGCAGCGCGTACAGCACGGTGAGCATCGGGAATGCCAGGCCGTAGCGCACGCTGTTGCGCAGCCAGAGCGTCTCCTTGCCCACGCCGGTGCTGCGCTCCAGCGCCTCCCACACGTAGGGCATGACGATGATGGAACTGAAGGTGAGGAGGATGCCGCCACCGACGACCACGGTGAACACCGTCACCTTCAGGCGCGCCCGCCAGAACGACAGCCCGCGCTCGATGCCGTAGGACCGGTTGAGCGCGGTGCGGACTGCCTGCATGCCGGAGGACGCGGTCCACAGCGTGACGAACAGGCCGATGGTCACCAGCGTCTGGCTGCGCTGCGCCAGCACCTGGTCGACGACCGGCTGCAAGGCGCCGCGCACCAGCGGCGGCGCGTACTCGGCCACACGCCGCGCCAGCGCCGCGGCATCGCCGGGAGCGCCGATGTACGCCGCGCCCGCGGACAGCAGCACCAGCAGCGGAAACATCGACAGCACCATCGAGAACGCCATGCTGCCCGCCTGGTTGGCGCTCTGGTGGAGCACGTAGTTGCGCACGGCCAGCAGCAGCACGCCCAGGCCAGGCGCATGAACAGCCGCATGTCGAAGTCGATGCCAGAGCGTCGGGCGTGTCACGAAGGGCTCAGTTGAAGGTCTCCGACAGGCTCACGCGCTGTCGCCAGGCGTGGTCGACGCGGCCGTCGAGCGAGCCGTCGTGCTGGGCGAAGTAGCGCGACGGGCAGTCACCGTAACAGCGCATCCACACCTTGGCCAGGTGGGCGGAATCGGTGAACCCCGACGCCTGCGCGATGCTGGTCAGCGCGCGGCCGCTGCCGAAGAACATCGCCGCGCGCTGGATCTTGGCGGCCAGCGCGTACTGCCGCGCCGTGATGCCGAGCGAGCGCACGAAGCCACGCGAGGCCTGCGCCGCGGACAGGCCCACCGCCGCGCCCAGCGCCGTCAGGTCCAGCGACGGGTCCAGGCGCAGCGCGGCCATCATCTGCCGCACGCGGACCTCCAGCGGTCGGTGCGGTGCCACGCTGTCGGCGACGCTGCCGACCAGCAACTGCACCGACGCCTGCAGGCGCCGGCCGCTCAAGGTCCGATGCGCGAAGGCGCGCGCGCAATCGCGCAGGCCGGCGAAGCCGTGGGCGTCGAGCACGCGCACCGGCGCGCGGTCGGGCCAGTGGCTGAAGGTGTTGTAGCGCGGGTGGGTGGGCTCCAGGTCGATCAGCACGACGGGTTGCCCGCCCGAGTCGATGGCACGCCAGGAAAACGGGCGGATCGCGATCAGGTGACCTCGCCACTGCTGGCCGTCGGCGCTGATGCTCAGCGGCTGCGGCGTCAGCGCGCAGGCCAGCGTCGCGGAGTGCCGGCAGACGCGCGACCGCAAGGCCGCGCTGGCGTAGATGAAGCTGTCACCCAGCAGGCCGAGGCGAGGCTCGACGGTGTCGCCAGAGGTCATGGCGGCATGCTCCCCGGCGTGCGTCGCGGCGTCAAGGCGGAACAACACCGCGCTCCTGGTCATAGCGGACCTGGGCCCGCATCGCCTTCTCCTCCATGCTGCGCGCGGTGGAGGTGTCCTCCCGCATCAGCTCCAGGATCCGGCGCGCGACGGCATCGTCCTGCGCGAACATCTGCCGCGCCGCGTCGGCGCCGAAGTGGCTGGCCCGCAGCGCCTGCATCGCCTGCAGTTGCGCGAGCCCCTCCTCGGGCACCAAGGGCGCCCTGCCCGGCGGGAACGCGGCGGCCTGCGCGCCCTGGTAGGCCTCGAACTGCGCGACCAGCTCGCGCGCCCGCGCGGCGGCGGTCGGCGTCAGCCCCGCCAGTTCCGCGTCCAGGCGCGCGGCCAGCGCGTCGCCTTCATGGAGCGCCAGCAACGCCTCGACCCGCAGCCGCATCGCCTGGTCGACGACCAGCCGGCCCTGCGCATCGACCCGGAACACGCCGGAGGAGGTGCCAGCAAGGTCTGACCCCACCGACGCCTGGGAGGATGCCGGCGACGCCGACGTCCCCTGCCCTGCGACGACAGGCGCCGTGCCGGGCGGTGTCCCCGCTTCGGACGACGACGCCGCGGCCGGGGTGCGCGCCCAGGGGAACACCGCGGCGGGTTCCTCCGCGGCCGCCGGGGCGAGTGCCGCGGCGGCCAGCCAGACCAGGAGGATCGCCGAACCGAGGCCGGCGGCAAGGGCCCAGGCGATGCGCCGGCCCCGGGGTCGATCGGACGGGTGCGACATGGCGTCCTCCTGCGGCTGCGGGCTCAGTACGGGCAGTTCTGGCTGTAGCGGTCGAACACCAGCGCCGTGGCGTAGGCCTCATGTGGCGCGCCGCAGAGGAAGGGCGAGTAGCGGCTGTCCGCGTCGACGAAGCGCTTCATCCACGCGGTGCCGTAGCGGCCGATCGGCGTGTTCGTGCTGTTGGGCGTGAAGTGGCTCGCGCCGTTGAGCTCGGCGTAGGCCTTGAAGGTCGTGGCGGGCAGGCTCGCGTAGAACGGCCGCGCATGCACGGCCACCGAGGCCACCGCGTCGCCATCCGCGCCGACGATCAGCGTCGGCACCCGCACCTGCGTGAAGCTGCTGCTCAGGTTCCACGGCGTCAGCGGCAGCGCGGCCTTGAGCGTCGGGTTGTTCTGCGCGGCGATCAGCGCGCCGCCGCCGCCCATCGAATGTCCCGCCACCGCCAGCCGGGTGCTGTCCACGCGGCTGCGCACGGTGCTGCTCGCGCTGTTGACGACGTGGTTGAGCGCCGCCATCAGCTGCGTGGCGCGGCTGGCGGGCTGGTCGAGCGTGGTGTTGGTGTTGATGGTGATGACCACCAGCCCGTGCGTGGCCAGGCGGCGGCCGAGCCAGGCGACGCTGGACTCCGTGGCGGTGAAGCCCGGGCTGATGGCCACGACGCCGTAGCGCCCGGTCGCCGTGGGGTAGTAGATCGTGCCGCCGCCGAAACCGCGCGCGAGCACCACGTTGCTGGTCGAGACCGCGAACGGTCCGGCGGTGGCATTGAGGCTGGCGGACGTGGGGTCCGGACCGACCTGGGCCGAGGCGCCGGCGGCCGCGAAGGTGCCGCACAGGACCAGGGCGCGCAAGGCGCGTCGCAACGAAGCTGACTGGGTCATGGTGTCTCCCTGAGTGGATGCGCCCGCGATGCAACATGCATCGGGCGAGGCGCAGTCTAGGAAGCACATCGGCCAGGCGCCTTGTATGCAACGGCGGGGCGCCCCCCTAGGATCATTGAGGGAAAACCCGGAGCCCCGTCGCCATACCCTGGTGCCCTGCCCTCGCGCCTCCGGCTCCGCCATCGCACGGCAAGGGCCTCAGCGCCTGGCCGGTCGCTCCAGCGCTAATCGAGGTCGCCTTCGATGAACGGGTTGTCGGCCTCGTACTCCGCGCGGGTCTTGCGGCGATGGTTCCCCGCGAGGGGCACGGCGGCCATCGCCCGGTCGACGTAGATCTCGGACCGCAGCGGCCAGGGGCGAGCCGCATCGAAGAGCCCCGGCATGAGTTCGTAGTCCTTGGGCTGGCCGGCGTCGTCGACGTCGTTGAACCAGAGGTGCGAGCCGCAGCGCGGGCAGAAGGCGCGCTCGGCGAAGGAGGACGAGCGGTAGCGCGTGACCTCGCCCTTGACCGTCACGGCGGAGACGTCGGCGGTGAAGCACAGGAACAGGCCGCCGGTCCATCGCTGGCACATCCGGCAATGGCAGGCGCCGACGCGCGGGTCGTGGTGGCCCGCGACGGTGATCGTGACCGCGCCGCAGAGGCAATGGCCGGTGAGCGCCGGGGCGCTGGGACTCTCGGCGGCGGACGCGGCTGAGGACGGGGCGGACTCGGCGGTCGTTGGCTGCATGGGCGTGGCTCCGGAGGATGGCGACGCTCAGGGGCAACCGGCGCGCCGGGGCCAAGGCCGACGGGCAGCCGGCGGCGTCTGCGCCCTAGCGCCTCCCTGCGCCGCCCGCAGCGTTGCCTGGGGGCGGCCCGCCATCGCTCTGCTGCTGCCTATCCTTGATGAAGGCGTCCGCAGCCTCCAGACCCGCGCTGAGTTCGACCTTCTGCAATACGCGCCGCTTGTTGAGGGTCCATTCCTTGACCGGCGCGTCCGGCACGTCGGTCCGGCGCAACTCGGCGAGGAGTTCGCCGCGCGTCACGCCGGTCTCGAGTCGCCCCTGCCACTCGCGCGCCCATTGCGCCATGGCGGCCGGGACTTCCCCGTTCTGCGCGAGCGTGCCCAGGGCCTGGTACGCCTCGTCCGCCTTGCCGGTCAGCGCATAGGCCAGCGCCGCGAAGCGGGTGAGCGCGTCCACGTCTCGCGCGGTCTGCCAGACGGCAATGACGCCTTGAAACGCGGCGTCATCCGGCGGGTCCGCCGCGGCGACCTCCGCCTTGAACCCTGCGAGAGCGACTTCGGGTGATCGCGGGTTCAACGCCAGCGCGCGTTGCAAGTGCTGCCGCGCCGCCTGGAGATGAGCCGCCCGGGACGCGCCTTCGCCGCGCCCCGCAAGACTGAGATGCGCCCTGCCCGCCAGGTAAGGAGCCTCGAAGCCCGTGTCGTCCTCCCGCAGGTCGGCCTCCAGCCGGGAGAGCGCCGCCTGCGGATCACCCCAGTCGATCTGCGCCCGGCTCCAGGTGAGTCGCCCTGGCCGATCCTCCGGGAACCTGGCCGCCAGCTCGGAGGCTTCCTTCAGCAGGGACTCGCCGACCTGCCGGCCCGGGCAGGACCGCAGGGCGGCGTCCACCAGCACGAACTCGCCCGCTCCCCGCGTGAGCGTCCGGAAACGGACCGGCGTCGGGGGGAGCGACTGGGGCGCACCTCGCAGCACTTCCATGCCGCGCTGGCCGTAGCGCCACATCGCCGGGCCGAGCGCCGCGCTTGTCAGGCCAAAGGCCCGTTCGAACGCCGCGGTCGGCGACGCGCCGTCACCGACGAGCCGGAGATAGCGGCTGAGGCGCCTGCGGTTGTCGTCCGAGGACAGTGCGTAGTGCGTCAGCAGCCAGGACTTCGACTGGAACTCGAGACGCGCGCCGGCTTCGCCGCCATGGCCGTGCGCATCAGCCAGCCGATGCGCCAGCACATCCTCCCATTCGAGGTGGTACTTGCGCCCCGCCCCCAGGAACCTCAGGTAGCCGGCGACGTCCCTGGGCGCCCGCCCGACGACCGTCTGCTGCGCCGAGAACCGCACGCTGGAGAAGTACTGGGCGAAGCCATCGATGAACCACGCGGGGCTGCGGATGTCGGTATGGCGATAGAGGAAGTGCCGCGCATAGGCCTCGAAGACATGCGTCAGCGAATCGTTCAGCGGCGCCTTCTCGAGTTGCTCGTCGTCCAGCGCGGCCATGCGTTCCAGGTGAACGCCGAAGCCCTGCACCCCCTCGGCGCAGCTGGTGTACAGGCCGACGGCATCGACCGGCACGCTGCCCGGGACCGCCCGCAGGCCCGACAGGCTGGCGTGGTAGTACAGCGTCAGTTTCGATGCCGGCGGCTCGGCCTGCGACTCGGCGGGGCCGGCCGGCAGGAGGTAGGCCCGCAGCAGCCGGTCCAGCTTCTCCAGGTTGTCCAGCAGGGGCGCGACGTCCTCCTCGCGGGTGTCCGAGTACACGACGAAATGCGGGCTCTCGGCACGGAACCACGGCGAGACCTCCGTCTTCCTGCCGGCCACTTCGACGCGGTCCAGGTTGGCCATGCCGGCTTGCTGGGCGCAGGCCGCGCCGGCTGAGAGCAGGACGAAGGTCGCGGTGAGCGCGACCCGGAACGACATGGGCATGACTTCGCCTTGTTGGGGTCGGGGCTTGCGCCCCGACCTCGCCTCAGAGCTCGTACCGCGCCGTCAGGTAGTAGCTGCGTCCCGGGAAGTTCCAGCTCGCGCCCATGGCACCCGGCGTCTGCTGGAAGGTGCGACGAACCGTCACGTTGTTCAGGTTGGTCACGCTGAGCGACAGCCCGAACTTCTCCGTGAAGTTGTACGACACGCCGCCATCCCACTGCCCGAAGGCCTCCTGGTACTGCGGCAGGCCCCACCAGGTGTCCTGCGCGCCGGCGCGCGCGGGATCCGCGCTCGTGCCGTTCTGGCCATTGAAGTCGACGCCGACGTTCCTCAGCACGCGGCTGGTCCAGTTGTAGGCCAGGCGGGCCGAGAAGCCGTAGCGGTCATAGCGCAGCGCGAAGTTGGCGGCGTTCTTCACCAGGCCGGGCACCGGCAGCGCACCGAAGGGCCTGCCGTTGGTGTCGCAGCCGTACACCTTGAGCGCGTCGCTCGTGATCGTGCCGTTGGGCGGGCAGAACTGCACCTGCGCATCGCGGTAGAAGCGCTGGCTGCTGCCGAGGTAGGTGTAGTCCGCCGACACGCCGAAGCCCTTGGCCCAGTCGGGCAGCCGGTCCTTCAGGAAGTCGAAATGGTCCAGGTAGGTCTCGGCCTTGAGCTCGATGCCATGCACCCAGGCCCGGGCCGCGTTGCGCGGGCCCTTGATCTGGAAGGTCTGCGGGTTGCCCGCCAGGCTGTTGTAGTCGCGCGTGTAGGTGGAGTCGTAGATCACGTCCTTCACGTCCTTGTAGAAGGCCGTGACCGACACCATCTGGCCGCTGCGCGGGTACCACTCGAGGCCCAGGTCGAAGTTGTCGGACGTCAGCGGCTTGAGCTTGGCGTTGCCGGTGTTTTCGCCCGTGTAGGTGATGCGGTTGTTGGCCGTGTCGATGTTCTGCTTGAGCGACACCGATTCCTGCAGCTGGTTGAAACCCGGCCGGTACACGCTGCGGGCCGCCGCGATGCGCCCCAGCAGCTTGTTGTCGCCCGTCAGGTTGAACTTCAGGTTCAGCGAGGGCAGCACGTCGACATGATTGGCGTCGACATTCAGGTTCTCGTTGATCGGACCGAAGCGCGGCACGTCGGGCGGCGTGCGGTCGTCGTAGGTTGCGTCGAAGGTCGTGTGCCCGTGCGACGAACGTCCGGTGTAGACCACGCGCAGCCCCAGGTTGCCGTCCACCGGGATCTTCCAGTCATCGAAGCCGAAGCGCAGGCTGCCGTAGACGGCATGGGTGCGCTCGGAGACGTTGCTGGTCATGTTCGGGTTCAGCCCGTAGTACAGCGTCGTGTCGTACTGGTAGTCGCTGGCGTTGCAGGTCGGGACGTTGATCTGGTTCTGCGGGTTCTTCGCGTTCTGCCCCTTCGCCCACGCCTGCGAGTCCAGGCACTGGTTGTATCGGACGTCACCGATCAGCTTGCTGTAGGTGTTGTAGTCCTTGAGCGCGCCGTAGGTCGGGAACACCACGCTGGGCGGCTTGTTGCCGCCGAAGGCGGCGTAGTTGAACAGCTCCACCGGCGCGGCCGCCGCGTAGCGCGGATCGCTCAGGTAGGCGAAGTTGCCGCGCGACTTCCAGCTCTGGTCATCGGTGGGGCCGGGCAACTGGCCCGGCGTGCTGGTCTGACGCACCACCCAGGGTTCGGCGATCGACTTCCAGCCGACGCTGGTGGGGTCACCGGCATAGACCGCCACTTCGCGCTTGGAGGTGCGGTAGGTGGTGCGGAAGCCGACTCTCAGGTCGCGCAGGATCGAATCGTCGAACACGTACTTGCCGTCGACCTTCCACGCATACAGGTCGGCGTCCCCCTTGTAGCGGCCGGGCATGACCGACAGCCAGAAGTAGTTGCCCGGATCGGCGAGGAAATTGCGCGACCGCTCGTCGAAGCCGATCTGCACCGGCTTGCTGCCCGAGGTGGTGATGTCCATGCTCGGCACGAAGGTGGCCGTCTGCACTTCCTCGCCGCGGGTGCGGAAGGTGGACTTGACCCATTGCAGATCGTTCTGCAAGGCGAAGCGGTCGTTGACGGCCCACTGGAAATTCCAGGCCAGCTCGGCGGTGTTGGTGTGGTGCTGGGTGAACGCCCGGCTGGTGCCCATCATGATGCCGCCGTCGGCGAACTGGTTCGCGCCCTTGCCGCCACGGTTGAAGTCCGTGACGTTGCCGTTGGCATCGCGCGGCAGTTGCAACGGATAGCTGTAGTGGCCCGACACCACCACGCCCCGATCGTCGACCACCGGGTTGTCGACCCGCACGTTGTACGGCGACATGTTGAAGTTGCCATCGGCGAAGCTCGGGTAGATGTTCGAGCCGGTGTTCTCCTCCCGCGACTTCGACACGAAGGCCGTCAGCGACGACTGCATGTTGTTCTTCTTCCACTGCAGCGCGCCGTAGAAGCCCTTGCGGTCGCTTTCACCGAGGTTCTGCCCCCAGTCCGCCGCGCCGGGCACCCACACCGTCCGGCCGGGCACGACGTCGCTGCGCGGGTAGTAGGGCTGGACCTCGAGCTTCTGCTGCTCATAGGTCGAGTGGTTCATCGCCAGGTCGACCAGCGCACCCCAGCGGCCCGACTCGGCCTCCCACCTCGTCGAATAGAGCCCCGAGAGCGTCGGCGAGGCCTTCTTCGTCCGCTGCTCGTAGTTGCTGCCGAAGGAGACGACGCGCTTGGTGCCCTCGTAGTCGAACGGCAGCGCCGTGCGCAGGTCCACCTGGCCGCTGACGCCGCCTTCGATCTTTTCCGCCGAGGGGTTCTTGTAGACGTCCACGCCGGCCATCAGCTCAGAGGGCACGGCGCTCCAGCTCAGGTCGCGCCCCGGCCAGCCGGCCGAGAACACCTCACGGCCGTTGAGCGTGGACGAGCCCCACGAGAGCCCGCGCACGTTGATGCGGTCGTCGCTCCCTTCGGAAAAATGCTTGGGGTCGTTGTTGGTCGAACGCAGGCGTTCGATGGTCACGCCGACGATGCGCTGCAGCACCTCGGTGATGGACTTGTCGGGCAGCTTGCCTGCTTCCTCCGCCACGACGGAGTCGACGATTTCCTCGGAGTTCTGCTTGATCTTCTGCGCCGACTGCAAGGCGGCGCGCTGGCCCTTGACGACGACGGTGCCGAGCGCGGCCGGCGTCTCGGGCTCCTTGGGGGGCGGCGTGGTCTGGGCAAATGCGGTGCTGCCAGCGGTCAGCAACAGCATCTGGACCATGCCGCGATGGACGGCGGTGGTGCGGAACTGTCTCATCGTTTTTCTTTCTGATTCGGTTGTGCGGCGCCTGGCGATCACTGGAAGGTGATCGGGCCGAAGACGGTGACGTCGGTGCTGAGCGTGTAGCCCGGGTCGGTCGGCGCGGGCAGCGTGCCGTCCGCATTCGGCGTCGGTCGGCTCAGGTTGATGCTCGGACCGAACTGCAGGGCGCGCACGCCGAAGCTGCGGATCTGCGCCAGCCCGGCTTCCGCCGTCTGCGCGATGTCGGTGCCGCAGGTTTCCGTCACCGAGAAGTTCTTCAGCGGGAGGAAGTAGGCGGAGGGCGCGGCGGACGTCGGCTGCACGTTGACCGAGGCGGTGATGTAGCACTCGTCGCCGTTGGCCTTCTTCTGCAGGTTGTTCGTCTGGATGCGGACCGCCACGGCGCCGCCGCCATCGAACAGCGTCTGGTTCAGGCCGAGCGTCACGAACAGCGACTCCTCGGTCTTGAGGTCGAAGGGCAGGCGATCGCCGCTCGAGGTCTTGGGCGCGCCGATCTCGTAGTTGTAGTAGGCCCACCATCCGGCGGTGGAGCCATCCCAGCCGCTGCCCGCCTTCTGTTTGATGTCGAACCCGAAGGTCGACGAGAAGGAGGTCACCGTCAGGTTGCAGAAGGACGGGTCCGCGCCGCCGCACCACCCGGAGATGGGCACGCCGGCGCCGGTGTTGATGTCGCCGAACTCCAGCGTGCGGTTGGTCGTCGGGTTGAATCCGCTCGCGAAGAAGTGCGGATCGACGACCACGCCGAGGTTCTCCGTGGCGCCGCTGGTGCTGGACAGGGTCAGCGTGCAGGTGCCCTTGGCCAGGATCTGCAGCTCGCTGCCCGCCACCGCGCAGACGGCGGGCGCGGTGCTCGCATAGCTCAAGGCACTGCCGTCCGCGTCGGTGGTGGCCAGCGCGACGATCTGCGTCTTGCCCTGGCTCTGCACGACGGCCGGCGGCAGCGGCGACACGGCGATCACCGTCGTGCCGGCCAGGGCCTCGTGGCTGGCGTCGGCGGGCGCGGTCACCGTCAACTGGCACAGCCCGTCGCCGAGTGCCGTCAAGCTGGTGCCGCTGACGGTGCAGATCGAGGGCGTGGTGCTCTGGTAGGTCGCCGCCAGCCCCGCATCCGTCTTGCCCGACAAGCTCACCGTCGCCGTCGTGGCGCGCCGCATCACCGCGACCGGCACGACCGGCGTCTGCGCGCGTCCCAGCACCTTGAACAGCTGCCCGACCTCGTCCGCCGCGGCCCATTGCTTGCCGTTGGCGCCGGCGCCGCCGGCCTGGCTGGCGATGACGCTGCATTCGCCCTTGGCCACCAGCGTGAGCTGGTCGCCGGAGACGGTGCAGATGTCGGGCGTGCCCGACCTGAAGGCCACGGGGAGGCCTGAATCGGCGGTGGCCTTCAGCGTCACCGGCCCGGCAAGCAGCGTCGCGCCGCCGGGGTAATTGAAGCTGATGGCCTGGAACGCGCCGGAGCTGCCTCCGCCCTCGCCGCCCCCGCCGCCGCAGGCCACCACCAGGGCGCTCGCCGCGAGCACCGACAGCTTGGCCCGATGTCTCAACACCTTCTTCGTCACGTTGTGTCTCCTTTTTTTGTAGGTGGCCGGAGCGCTGCCCAAGCCTCATCAACGGCTGCTCATCTGGTTAGACCAGAATTGCTGGATTGACCGTTAAATCATATGTTTGGCCTGACCAAATCAAGCTAGGGCAAACGCCCGGTCTGACCAACTTCCAGCAGCGACCCTGGGTTCTTCTGATGCGAAGCGGCCCGACCGGATCGCCATGGTCGGCGGTGGTCGCGCCAGACGCTTCACGACCTCGTCACATCGTCATCACGACGGCGCCACTGGCGCTCAGGCGCTGCGGGCGCGTCCAGACGATGGCGAGCTCCCCATTGGGGTATGCACTGGTAAGACCAAATTCCGGTTCTGGCAAAGTGGATATACCAATTGAGCAAGACCCCGGGATGCCCCGTGGGACAGCCCCACGCATGCCCCTCCTCCGAACCATGACCTCCTGGCACTCGCTGTTCGCCACCGCCCTGGCGATGCTGGCCTTGAGCGGCCAGGCCGAGTCCTACCGCTGGGACAGCCTGGCCATCGGGGGCGGTGGCTACGTCGCCGCCCTCGTGACGAGCAAGACCGAGCGTGGCCTGATCTACGCCCGCACCGACGTGGGCGGCGCCTACCGCTGGGAGGCCACCAAGCGTCGCTGGGTGTCGCTCATGGATGGGGTGTCCGAGGCCGACGTCGGCTGGTTGAGCGTGGACGCGCTCGCGCTCGATCCCAAGCACGGCGATGTCCTGTACCTGCTGGCCGGCGTGCCGTATTTCAGCGAGGGCAGGACCGTCGTGATGCGCTCCACCGACCGCGGCGCCACCTTCAGCCGCATCACCGACGTGAGCCACCTGCTGCGCGCCAACGGCAACGGCATGGGCCGGGGCAATGGCGAGCGACTGCAGGTGGACCCGGGCGACAGCAGGGTGCTCTACCTCGGCTCGCGCGCCAACGGCCTGTTCAAGAGCACCGACGCCGGCGCGAGCTTCTCGCGCGTCGAGGCGCTCCCCGTCACCACGACACCCAACGAGACCGGTCTCAGCTTCGTGCTGATCGACCCGACCAGCGTGGCCCGGGGCCTGGCGCAGCGCCTGTTCGTCGGCGTCTCGCGCTTCGGCTCGGTGGGCCCCAACCTTTATCGCAGCGACGACGCCGGCGCCACCTTCCAGCCGGTGCCCGGCGCCCCGTCCGGCCACATGCCGCAGCGGGCGGCGCTCGCGGCCGACGGGCAGCTCTACATCACCTTTGGCAACGGCGCCGGCCCGCATGGCGACTGGAAGCAACTGACGCCGCCCGAGCCCCAGACCAGCGGCCAGGTGTGGAAGTACGAGGTCGCCGGCGGCCGCTGGACCAACGTCACGCCGGGGGGCTTGGACAAGCCCTTCTCCGGCGTGTCGGTGGACTCCGGCAATCCGAAGCGGGTGGTCGTCTCCACCATCAACACCTGGATGCCGCAGGGCGGCAGGAACGGGGGCGACCGGTTCTTCCTCACCACCGACGGCGGCGACCACTGGACCGACGTGGTGGCGCGCGGCTTCGCCATGGACACCCGCGGTGTCAGCTGGGTCGCCGGTTATGCCATCCACTGGGCCGGCGCCATCGAGTTCGACACCGCCGATCCGCGCGCCGTGTGGGTGACCTCGGGCAACGGCATCTTCCGCACCGACGACATCGACGCCACGCCGGCCACCTGGCGCTTCATGGTCGACGGTCTCGAGGAAACGGTGCCCAACGTGGCCATCAGCGTTCCGGGCGGCCCGCTGCTGTCGGCGATCGCCGATTTCGACGGCTTCCGCCATCAGCGGCTCGATGCCTACGCGCCCATCCACGAGCCGCGCATCGGCTCCACCACGGGCCTGGCCGTGGCGGGCAGCCGCACGGCGGTCGTCGTGCGGGTGGGCGAAAAGAAGATGTACCGCTCCACCGACACGGGCCGCACCTGGGTCGAGGTGGCCGGCATGCAGGGCAGTTCCGGGACGGTGGCGCTGTCCGCGGATGGCGTCAGCCTGCTGCACAGCTTCCGCGCCGGCGATGGGCGTCCCGTCACCGTGCGTTCCGCCGATTTCAGCCAGGCCCAGCCGACCTGGGTGCCGGTGCGTGGCCTCGAGGGCGCAGCGGTGCGGCCGGTGGGCGACCCGGTGAACCCCGCCAGGTTCTACGCCTATGACGCCGGCACGGTGCGGGTCAGCACCGACGGCGGGGCCAGCTTCGTGGCCACCGCCCGGCTGCCCGCCGGCGGCTCGCCGCTGGTGCGCGTGGCGCCGGGACGCGAGGGCGACGTGTGGGTGCCGCTGAAGGACGGCGGCCTGGCGCGCTCCACCGATGCCGGCCGCAGCTTCAAGACGCTCGCCGCCGTCGACCGCTGCGGCGCCGTGGGCTTCGGGAAGGCCATGGCGGGTGCGCCCTACCCCACCGTCTTCATCTGGGGCGCTCCCAAGGGCGAGCCGCTGGGCGTCTATCGCTCCACCGATGCCGGCGCCACCTGGCTGCGCATCAATGACGACGCCCACCAGTTCGGCGGCCCCGGCAACGGCCAGTTCGTGACGGGCGACATGAACGTCGAAGGCGTGGTCTACATGAGCACGGTCGGCCGGGGCATCGTCTATGGCGTGCCCGCCGACGGCCACGACGCCCGCTCCCCGCCCTGACCGACCGACCGTCGCTGGTCCTCACCGCTCGGCGAGCCCCGCCAGCGCTGTGTTCCAGCGTTGCCCGTCATCTCTCACCTTCACCACGCCCCGATGCAAGCACCCAAGAAGACCCTTGGCGCGGACTGGACACGCCGCTCGTTCCTCCAGGCCTCGGCCGCCGCCGGCGCGCTGGCGGCGCCGCATGTCCATGCCGCCCCGGCCGCGCCTGCGGCGTTCGCGCCGACCTGGGACTCGCTGGTCGGCGGCTACCGCGCGCCGGACTGGTTCCGCGACGCCAAGTTCGGCATCTGGGCCCACTGGAGCGCGCAGTGCGTGCCCGAGGTGGGCGACTGGTACGCGCGCAGCATGTACCTGCAGGGCCATGGCCACTATGACCATCACGTGAAGACCTATGGCCATCCGTCCAAGGTCGGCTTCATGGAGATCCAGAACCGCTGGAAGGCCGAGCACTGGCAGCCGGAGGAGCTGATGGACCTGTACGTGAAGGCGGGCGCGAAGTACTTCGTGGCGCTCGCCAACCACCACGACAACTTCGATGCCTACGACTCGAAGTACCACGGCTGGAACAGCGTGCGCGTCGGCCCCCGGCGCGACATCGTCGGCATCTGGGCCAAGGCGGCCCGCCGGCGGGGCCTGCGCTTCGGCGTCAGCAACCATTCGGCGCACGCCTGGCACTGGCTGCAGCCGGCCTACGGCTATGACGCCGAAGGCCCGCTGGCCGGCCAGCGCTACGACGCCTTCCGCCTCAGGAAGGCCGACGGCAAGGGCCAGTGGTGGGAAGGCCTGGACCCGCAGGAGCTGTACACCGGCCCCAACATGGTGATTCCCGACGGCATCACCAGCATCAAGGCGGCCCAGGACTGGCACGAGGCCAACGACCGCATCTGGAACGAGGATCCGCCCACCGGGAACCCCGCATTCACCCGCCAGTGGTTCCTGCGCTGCCGCGACCTGGTCGACAGCTACCGCCCCGACCTGCTGTACTTCGACAACTACGGCCTGCCGCTGGGGCAGGCCGGGCTGGACATCACGGCCCACTTCTACAACGCCAGCATGGCCTGGCACGGCGGCAGGCTCGAGGCCGTGGTCAACGCCAAGTTCCTGCCGCCCGAGCGCCGTGCCGGTCTGGTGGAGGACACCGAACGCGGGTTCCGGGAGGGCATCGAGCCCCTGCCGTGGCAGACCGACACCTGCATCGGCGAATGGCACTACAACCGCTGGATCTACGAGGGCCACCAGTACAAGCCGGCCGCCGCGGTCATCCACCGGCTGTGCGACATCGTCGCCAAGAACGGCAACCTGCTGCTGTCGGTACCGCTGCGCGGCGACGGCACCCTCGATGCCGACGAGCGCAAGATCCTGGCCGACCTCGCCGAATGGATGGGCCGCAACGCCGAGGCCATCCACGGCACGCGCCCCTGGCGCCGCTACGGCGAAGGTCCCACCCGCGTCCGCGCCGATGCCGAGGAAGGCCAGCCCATGGTGTTCGGCGCACAGGACATCCGCTACACGACCAAGGACGGCGCGCTGTACGCCATCGCCCTGGGCTGGCCGGAGAGCGGCGTGCTGCGCCTCACGGCCCTGGCCCGGGATTCGGCGCTGGCGCCCGGGGCGATCGAGCGCGTCGAGGCGCTGGGCGCCGCGCAGCCGCTGAGCTTCTCGCGCACGGCCAAGGCGCTGGAGGTGCGCGTGCCGGAGGGCCTGGCCGGCTCGGCAGCCATCGCGCTGAAGATCCAGGGCCAGGGGCTGGTTTGATCACGCTTGGAGTCCTCACATGCACGCAGGCAAGACCGGCGCCGCGTTGACGCGCCGATCCCTTCTCCAGGCCACGGCCGCGGCCGGCGCGCTGGCGTCGGCGCGGGTCCATGCCGCTGCGCCTGCCTTCACGCCGGACTGGGAGTCGCTCATCGGCGGCTACCGCGCGCCGGACTGGTTCCGCGATGCCAAGTTCGGCATCTGGGCCCACTGGACCGCGCAGTGCGTGCCCGAGGCGGGCGACTGGTACGCCCGCAACATGTACCTCCAGGGCCATGCCCAGTACGCGCATCACCTGAAGACCTATGGTCATCCGACCCAGGTCGGCTTCATGGAGATGAACCATCGCTGGCGGGCCGAGAACTGGGATCCCGGCGCCCTGCTGGACCTGTACGTCCGGGCCGGCGCGAAGTACTTCGTGGCCCTGGCCAACCACCACGACAACTTCGACAACTACGAGTCGAAATACCACGGTTGGAACAGCACGCGCATCGGCCCCAGACGGGACCTGGTCGGCCTGTGGGCCGAGGCGGCCCGCCGGCGCGGCCTGCGCTTCGGCGTCAGCAACCACTCGGGCAACGCCTGGCACTGGTTCCAGACCGCCTACGGCTATGACGCGCAAGGGCCGCTGGCCGGCCAGCGCTACGACGCCTTCCGCCTCACCGTGGCCGACGGCAAGGGCACCTGGTGGGAGGGACTGGATCCGCAGGACCTGTACACCGGTCGCAACATGGTCATCCCCGATGGGTTCACCGACGTCAAGGCGGCGGCCGAGTGGCATGCCGCCAACGACGGCGTGTGGCACGTGCCGCCACCGGCGCACAACCCGGCCTTCACGCGGCGCTGGTTCCTGCGCTGCCGGGACCTCATCGACCGCTACCGGCCGGACCTGCTGTACTTCGACAACGACGGCCTTCCGCTGGGCCAGGCGGGGATGGACATCGCCGCCCACTTCTACAACGCCAGCCGGGCCTGGCATGGCGGCCAGCTGGAAGCGGTGCTGAACACCAAGGGCCTGCAGGGAGATCGCCGCCTCGCCGTGGTGGAGGACGTCGAACGCGGCTCGCGCGACGACATCCAGCCCCACCCCTGGCAGACCGACACCTGCATCGGCGACTGGCACTACAGCCGCAGCGTCTTCGAGAACCACCAGTACAAGTCGGCCGCCACGGTGCTGCACATCCTGTGCGACGTCGTGTCCAAGAACGGCAATCTGCTGCTGTCGGTGCCGCTCAAGGCGGACGGCACGATTGACTCGGATGAGCGCCAGACGCTGGAGGGCCTTGCCGCCTGGATGGCGCGCCACGGCGAGGCCATCCACGGCACGCGGCCCTGGCGACGCTTCGGCGAGGGCCCGACGGTCGTGAAGGGCGGCGCCATGAGCGAGCAGCCGGCGACGCCATTCACGGCGCAGGACATCCGCTTCACCACCCGGGGCGACGCGCTCCATGCCATCGGGCTGGGCTGGCCGCAGGACGGCGTGATGCGCGTCCAATCGCTGGCCCAGGACTCGGCCTTCGCGCCCGGCAGCATCGACCGCGTCGAGGTCGTCGGGGCCGCGGGCAGCCTGCCTTTCCAGCGCACCCGCCAGGGGCTGGAGGTGCGCGTGCCGGAGGGATTGGCCGGCTCGCCGGCCATTGCGCTGAAGGTGTTCGGTCGCGGCCTGGCCTGAGTTCCGCCGCGACATCCAACCAGACACAAGGGCTCTCGCCGAGCCGCTCACCATGCAAGCTCTCAAGAAGACCCTCATTGCCTGCGCGCTGTCGCTGGCGTCCCTGACCTCCGCGTGCGCCCAGAGCGCCGAGGGCCATCCCGACTGGCCAGGCCCCGGCCAGCTCTTCGCCGGCGTGAACTATCAGCCGGTGGACCGCACGCTCGAGCAAGTCAGGCGCGATGTCGCGCTGATGAAGCAGTCCGGTTTCAAGGTCGTGCGCATGGGCGACCTGGCCTGGGACTACTTCGAGCCCGAGGAAGGCCGGTTCGACTTCAGGCACTTCGACGCCGTGATGGACGCGGTGCATGCTGCCGGCATCCGTGTGATCCTGGACATCCCCGGCCTGCCGGCGCCGATGTGGCTGCATCACAAGTACCCCGGCGTCGACATCACCAACCAGGCCGGCACGCGGCTGGCCCCGGCCGAGCGCTACATGGACAACATCGGCGACCCGGACTACCGGCGCCTGGCCATCCGCATGGCCGACACCCTGACCAAGCGCTATGCCAAGCATCCAGCCTTGCTGGCGGTGGGCTATGACAACGAGATCGGCAACGGCTTCATGTCCTACTCGGAGGCCGATCGCAAGCGCTTCGTCGAATGGCTGAAGAAGCGCTACGGCAGCATCGAAGCCTTGAACAAGGCCTGGGCCACGCAACGCTGGTCGCGTCGCATCGGCAATTGGGACGAGGTGCGCTTGCCCTACGCAGACGGCCCCGGCCCGGCAGAGCGCTACCTGGACCTGCGCCGCTTCTGGTCCGATGTGACCATCGCCACGCTCGGCGATCTGGAAGCGGTGCGCAGGAAAAACACGCCCAACAAACCAGTGCTGTCCAACTACTGGGACTGGTCGGGCCGCCGCGGTTTCGACTTCCTGGGCAGCTACCGTCAGCACACCACCTATGGCGCCATGGGCTTCTATGCCGGCGACGCGATCAACGGCGGCTGGGAGGCCACGATGATCAAGGGCGGCATGAGCACGCCGACCTGGTTCAACGAGTTCGCCGCCGGCGGCGGCGGCTCCTACGGCAGCAAGGGCTGGTCGCGCATGTGGGCCCACTTCGTACTGCTGATGGGCGGGCAAGCCGCGCTGGCCTGGACCTTCAACAGCCACCTCGGCGGCGAGGAGCAGGCGCTGATGGGCCTGATCGACCATGACGACCGGCCCTCCTGGAAGCTCGCCGAATGGGCGGCCATCGCCGCGGACTACGCCAAGCTGGAGAAGCTCGGATTCCCGCGCCGCGTCGAGCCGCAGGTGGCCATCGCCTACTCGTTCGAGAACGTCCACGCCACCAGCCCGAACGGCCCGTCCAGCACGGTGCGCCAGTACATCAAGACGCCCTACCTGAAGCAGGCGCAGGGCGCCTTCGAGCCGCTGCTCAAGGACAACGTCGACGTCGCCATCATCAAGCTGTCCTACGAGGACCTGAGCCGCTACCGCCTGATCATCCTGCCCGGCATGTACCTGCTGGACCAGGCCTCGACCGAGGCGGTGCGCCAGTTCGTCGCCGGTGGCGGCACGGTGGTGATGACGGCCCAGTCCGCCAAGGTCGGCGACAACAACCAGTGGCACAACACGCCGTTGCCGGGCCAACTGACCGATGTCTTCGGCCTGCGCACCAACGAGTTCTACGACGCCGCGGGCACCTTGACCCTCGGCGGCGAGGAGATCAAGGGCACGGTCGAGCATTACGAGGTGCTGGAGCCCTCCAGCGCGCAGGTGCTGGCGCGCTTCACCAACCTGGAGGGCACGCCGCCCGCCATCACGGTCAACCGCTTCGGCAAGGGCAGTGCGTACTACGTCGCCACGCCGGCGCAGCCGCAGATCATGCGGCCGCTGCTGCGGCAGCTCCGGGCCGAGCTCGGCATCGCAGCCGGCCCCAAGACGCCGGACGGCGTCTTCGCCCGTGCGGTCGACGGCCGCGTGCTCTACGTCAACACCAACAACGCGCCGGTCGACGTGACCATCGACGGCGCGATGCATGGCGTGCTCAGCGGCAAGCGCTTCGACGGCACGCTGCGGCTGGAGGCGCGAGGCGCGGACCTGCTGGAGCATTGAGCGCGGGACGGAACTGCGGGACAGGAACCCGGCTTGTTTACTAAACGTCGCGAAATTGGGGGCGATTCCCTCCGGCGAGATTGACCGTGGCGAGGCGCGCCCCCTATAACGGCGCGCAAACCCTCCGGGGCGTCGGCGTTGCTCCGGCGATCCCCACGGACCCTTCCTCACCATGCCCAACGCCCGCGACCTTCCCGCCCTCCCCGACTTCAGGTCTCCGACCGTGCTGCTCGCGCATGTCCGCCGCACCATGGACTTCTATCACCCGCGCTGCATCGATCCCAGCGGCGGGATGTACCACTTCTTCAAGGACGACGGTACCGTCTACGACGCGCATCAGCGCCATCTGGTCAGCAGCACGCGCTTCGTCTTCACCTACGCGATGGCCTACCGCCACTTCGGCGATCCGGCTCATCTGGAGGGCCTGCGCCATGCGCTGCGTTTCCTGCGCGAGGCGCACCGGGACACGGCGCAGGAGGGCTACCACTGGCTGCTGGACTGCCGCGCCGATCGGCGCGAGGTGCTCGACGGCACGCGCCATGCCTACGGGCATGCGTTCGTGCTGCTGGCCTACGCCCATGCCGTGATGGCCGGCCTGGACGAGGCCCGTCCCTGGCTGGCGGAGACCTTCGAGCTGATGGAGCGCCGCTTCTGGGACGCGGCGGCCGGCCTGTATGCGGACGAGGCCAGCGCCGACTGGTCGACGCTGTCGCCGTACCGCGGCCAGAACGCCAACATGCATGCCTGCGAGGCCCTGCTGGCCGCCTTCGACGCGACCGGCGAGCGCCGCTACCTCGAGCGCGCCCACCAGCTGGCCTACAACATCACCCAGCGCCAGGCCCAGCGCTGCGGCGGCCTGATCTGGGAGCACTACGACACGCAGTGGCAACCGGACTGGCAATACAACATCGACGACCCGGCCCACCTGTTCCGCCCCTGGGGCTACCAGCCCGGCCACCTCACCGAGTGGGCCAAGCTGCTGCTGCAGCTGCAAGCGCGCGGTGACGCGCTGGAGGCGGACCTGAGCTGGGCGCTGCCCACCGCCGAACGCCTGTTCAAGGTCGCGATGGACAAGGGCTGGGACCGCGCGCAGGGCGGCCTGCATTACTCGCTGGCGCCCGACCTGAGCGTCTGCGACGCGGACAAGTATTTCTGGGTGCAGGCCGAGAGCGCCGCCGCCGCGGCGCTGCTGGCGGTCCGCACCCGGGGCGACGCGGCCTTCTACTGGGACTGGTACCAGCGGCTCTGGGCCTACAGCTGGACCCATTTCGTCGACCACGCGCATGGCGCCTGGTACCGCATCCTGGACCGCGAGAACCGCAAGCTCAGCGATGAGAAGAGCCCCGCGGGCAAGGTCGACTACCACACGATGGGCGCCTGCTACGACATCGTCCGGGCCATGGGAGCAGCCGCTCATGCATGAAGCGCCGTTGATGCTCTGCGCCGGTGAGGCGCTGACCGACCTGCTGCACCAGGGCGAGGATCGCTGGGTCAGCCGCGTCGGAGGCTCGGTGTGGAACGTGGCGCGCGCGCTGGCGGCGCTGGGCGAGCCCACCGCCTTTGCCGGCGCCGTCAGCCGCGACCACTTCGGCGACGCGCTGTGGCGGGCCAGCGAAGCCGCCGGCCTGGACCTGCGCCTGATGCAGCGTGTCGATCGCGCGCCCTTGCTCGCGGTCGTCGAGCGGGGCGAGCCGCCGTCCTACTTCTTCATCGGCAACGACAGCGCCGACCTGCACTTCGACGAGCAGGCGCTGCCCGCCGGCTGGTCGCAGGGGCTGCGTTGGGCGCATTTCGGCGGCATCAGCCTGGCGCGCCAGCCGCTGGCCGAGCGGTTGGTGGCGCTGGCCGAGCGCCTGAAGCGCCAGGGCGTGGCGATCAGCTACGACCCCAACTACCGCACGCTGATGGACGCCTCCTACGCACCGACGCTGCGGCGCATGGCCGCGCTGGCCGATCTGGTGAAGGTGTCCGACGAGGACCTGCTGGGGCTGTTCCCCGGCGTGGCGCCGGACGAATCCCTGCGCCAGCTGCGCGCGATGAACCCGTCGGCGCTGTGCCTGTTCACCCGGGGCGGCGCCGGCGCGAGCCTGCTGCGCGGTGAACAGCGCTGCGACGCGCAGGCGCCTCGGGTCGAGGTGGTCGACACCGTCGGCGCCGGCGATGCGAGCGTGGCCGGGCTGCTGCACAGCCTCGCCAGCCATCCCGAGCGTGCCTTGCCGGATCACCTGCACGCGGCCCTGGCGGCTGGCTCGGCCGCCTGCCAGCACGCTGGCGCCACGCCGCCCAGCCGGCAGGCCGTCGATCGGCTGTACGAGCAGCTGCGCGCCGGGGCGGCGCTCGCGTGACGCGGCGCTCGCCATCGCGCCACGAACCGCCATGAACCCAGGGGCCGCGGCAAGGCTGCAGTTATGCTGCTCGCCCATGAGCTCGACGCGCGACAAATCCGCTCCCCTCGACCAGTCCCGCCTCGCCCACACGCTGGGCTACGCCATCGCGCGCGCGGCGGTCACCACCAACCAGCTGTTCGCTCGGGGTGTCGGTGATCCGCTGGGACTCAGGCCGGTGGAGTTCACGCTGCTGCAGCTGATCCTCTCCAATCCCGCCACCACGCAGAAGCGGCTGTGCGACCTGCTGCGCGTGCCGGCGCCGCAGATGACGCTGATCCTGGACCGGTTGCGGGAACGCGGCTGGCTCGTGCGCGAACGCGATGCCAACGACCGCCGCGCGCTGCACCTGCGGCTCACGCCCGCGGGCACCCGGCTGGCCGAGAAGAGCCTCGCGGCGCTGCAGGACTCCGAGCAGGCGCTCGAGCAGGTGCTGACCAGCGGCGAGCGCCTGCTGCTGCAGGAACTGCTCGCCAAGGTCGCCCGCTGAGGCGGCCGCGGCAGCTGAGACGGCAGCGTGGGCGCGCTCGGTCGCCCTCGCCTTCGCCCCGCCTTTGCTCCGCTTTCGTGCTCGCCTGTGCTCGCCTCCGAGCGCCTTCGCCCGCGGGCGCGCTCAGCCCAGCGCCTGTTTCAAGGCCTGGGCCATCTGCGCCAGCGCCAGGCGCGCCGCCGGCACGGCGCCGGCCATGCTGATGAAGCCGTGCGCCAGGCCGTGGTACTCGACGACGGTGACGGCGTTGCCGGCCGCACCGAGCGCCTCGCCGTAGGCCATGGCCTCGTCGCGCAGCGCGTCATGGGCCGCGAGCACCAGCAGCGTGGGCGGCAGGCCGGCCAGGCTCGGCGCCAGCAGCGGCGCGCCGCGCCAGTCCGGCGCCTTCGCCGTGGGGCCGAAGTAATGACGGCTGAAGTAGTCCATCGTCCGGCGCGTCAAGGTCGGCCCGGCGGCATGCCGCTCGCGGGACGGATAGGCGCCGTCGTGGCCGCCGGCGGCCGGCGGATAGACCAGCAGCTGGAACGCGATCGCCGGCCCGCCCGCATCGCGCGCCATCAGCGCCGTGGTCGCCGCCAGCGCGGCACCGGCGCTGTCGCCGGCCACCGCCAGCCGGGCCGGGTCGCCGCCGAAACCGCGAATCGCCTCGGCGACCCAGCCGAGCGCGGCGAAGCAGTCCTCGACGGCCGCGGGATACGGATGCTCCGGCGCGAGGCGATAGGCGGCGGAGACGACCATGACGCCGCTGTCCGCGCAGAGCTGGCGGCACACCGCTTCATAGGCCTCGAGGTCGCCCAGCACGAAACCGCCACCGTGGAAGTACAGCGTCACCGGCAAGGCGCCGGCAGCGCCGCGTGGCCGGTAGACGCGGACCCGCAGGGCCTGGCCGCCGAAGCGGGCCTCGTGCGGCGTCACCTCCACGTCGGCGGGCGGCACGGTGGCGGCCGTGCAGATCTGTCGGTACAGGCCGCGGCAGGCGTCGGGCGGCAGGTCGCAGAGATCGGGCGCACCGGCCGCCTGGGCGAGCACGTGCTTCAGATGCAGGTCGAGCATGGGGTCTCCTTCGGAACGATCGAGGTGAGGTGAGGCGTCGTGTCAGGCGGGTCCGGCCGTGCTGGCCGCGCCGCTAGTGCTGGCCGCGCCGCTGGCGGTGGTCGTGTTGCCGTTCGCCTTGGCGGCGTGGGTGGCCGTGCCGGTCGGCTTGAGCAGCCAGTGGGCCAGCGCCGGCAGCAGCACCAGCGCGCCGACCATGTTCCAGACAAACATGAAGGCCAGCAGGAGGCCCATGTCGGCCTGGAACTTGATGGGGGACAGCGCCCAGGTGCCCACCGCCAGCGCGAGGGTCACGCCGGTGAGCATGACCACCCGTCCGGTGAACTGCAGCGCGTGCAGGTAGGCCGCCGAGAGGCTCTCGCCCGCGCGCAGCCGGGCCAGCATGACGCTGAGCACATACAGCGCGTAGTCCACGCCGATGCCCACGCCCAGCGCGATCACCGGCAGCGTGGCCACCTTGACCCCCATGCCCAGGCCCACCATCAGCGCCTCGCACAGGATGGAGGTCAGCACCAGCGGCAGCACCGCCACCACCACCGCCCGCCAGGAGCGGAAGGTCACCCAGCACAGCACGACGACGGCGCCGTAGACCCACCACAGCATCTCCCGCATTGCCTGCTGGACGACGATGTTGGTGGCCGCGGCGATGCCGGCCGAGCCGGCGGCCAGCATGAAGCGCTCGGAGGGCGCGGCCGCTGTCCCGGACTGCCCGGACTGCCCGGACTGCCCGGACGGCCCGGCGCCACGGCCCGGTGCCGCTGCGTTGGTGGCGTTGGCGGCGATGAAGCCCTCGACCGTGTCGACGACGCTCGTCAGCGTCTCGGCCTTGTGGTCCTTCAGGTAGACGTACAGCGAGAGGAAGGAGCAGCCCTGGTTGAACAGCTCGCGCGGCGCGCGCGTCTGCACGCCGCCGAGCGCGCTGTCATTGGGGATGAGCTCGTACCACTTCAGCTGGCCCTCGTTGTAGCCCACCATCGCGAGCTTGGAGAGCGCCGCCATGGAGTTGGTGGACTCCACGCCGGGCAGTTGCTCCAGCCGCCAGGCGAGCTGGTCGACCTTGGCCAGCGTGCCGTAGCGCGTGCACTGGTCCTCGGGCGTGGCGACCATCACCACCAGGATGTCGCTGGACGCGGCGTAGTGCCGGGTGACGTAGTCGTTGTCGCGGTTGTAGCGCGAGTCCGCGCGCAGTTCGGGCGCGCCGGGGTCGAGGTCGCCGACGTGCAGCCGCGTGCTGACCGCATAACCCGCCACGGCCAGCACCGCCGACACGGCAAGCGCCATCAGCGCCGGGCCGCGTTGCGTGAAGCGGTCGAGCAGGCGCCACAGGCCCGAGTTCCCTGCGGCGGGATTGAACGCGGGGTCGTCGCGCAGGCTGCGTCGGGCCGCCGCCGGGCTCACGCCCACGTAGGACAGCAGGATGGGCAGCAGCACGAGGTTGGTGAAGATCAGCACCGCCACGCCGATGCTGGCCACCAGCGCCAGGTCCTGGATGGCCTGGATCTTGATCAGCGCCAGCACGGCGAAGCCGACGGCATCGCACAGCAGCGCGGTCAGGCCCGCGACGAAGAGGCGTCGGAAGGTGTAGCGCGCGGCGACCACGCGGTGCGTGCCGCGGCCCACGTCCTGCATGATCCCGTTCATCTTCTGCGCGCCATGGCTCATGCCGATGGCGAAGACCAGGAAGGGCACCAGCACCGAGTACGGATCCAGCGCGTAGCCCAGCAGCGCCAGCAGGCCGAACTGCCACACCACGGCGATGAGCGAGCAGGCCACCACCAGCACGGTGCTGCGCACGCAGCGGGTGTAGGCCCACAGCACGCCGGCGCAGATCACCAGCGCCACGCCGAAGAACACCAGCACCTGGCGCAGCCCCTCGATGAGATCGCCCATGACCTTGGCGAAGCCGGTCACGTGCAGCGTGACGACGTCGCCGTCGTACTTCGCGCGCAGCGCCTCGATCTGCCGGCCCAGCGCGCCGTAGTCCAGCGCCTGGCCGGTCTTGGGATTCACGTCCAGCAGCGGCGCGAAGACGATGCTGGAGCGCGAGTCGCCGGCGACGATCTGGCCGATCTCGCCCGAGCGCTCGACATTGGCCCGGACCTCGGCCAGCGCTTCGGGCGAGCCGTCGTAGCTATCGCCCATGACGGTGTTGCCGTCCAGCCCCTCCTCCGTCACCGCGACCCAGCGCGTGTTGGCCGTCCACAGCGACTTCATGAAGGGCCGGTCCACGCCGGGCATCAGGTAGACCTCGTCGCTGATCTTCTGCAGCGTGTCGAGGTAGCGCTTGTCGTAGATCGTGCCCTGGCGCGCCTCGACGACGATGCGCAGCGCATTGCCCTGGCCGCCGAGGTCGCCCTTGTGCGTCAGGTAGTTGACGATATAGGGATGCTGGGTCGGGATGGTCTTCTCGAAGCTGGCATTGAGCGTCAGCCGCAAGGCCTGCTGGCCCAGCCACAGCGTGGCCAGCAGGCACAGCAGCATGACCCAGGGCCGGTGGTTGAAGAGCAGCCGCTCGGCCCAGGAGCCGGAGCGGGTGTCGAAGTCGTCGAGCCGGGTCACCACGGGTGGGGTGCCGGCCGGGTCGGTGGCGGCGTGCATCGTTGGTGTCAGGGAGTGGATCAGGGTGCGGGTGAGGCGCGGCGGGTACCGCGCAGGCTGGCGATGACCCAGGCGCCATCGGGAGCGGCGGCCAGGCCAGCGGCAGGCAGCGGCCCGGCGGGCGGGGGACGGCGCGTGAAGCGGTGGCCGTCGTCGGTGCTGACGAAGAGCTCGCCGTTCTGGGCCAGCAGCGTGAGCTCGGCGCGATCGGCGCGCTCGAGGCCGGCCTGCAGGCTGACCGGCGTGCCGAGTTCGACCTTGTCCCAGCTCGCCCCGGCATCACCGGAGCGGTAGACGCTGCCGCGCAGGCCGTAGGCCAGCAACGCGCCGCTGCGCGTGGACAGCAAGCCGAAGAAGCTGCCCTTGTAGGGCGAGGCCAGCGCGGTGAAGGAAACGCCATCGTCGCTGGAGCGCAGCAGCAGGCCCTGCTCGCCGGCGATGACCCACGCTCCGCCAGGCCCGCCGACGGCGCGCACGCCGTACAGGTGCAGGCCGCGCGGGTTGACCGCGCGCAGCGGCAGCGGCTCCCAGGTCCGGCCGCCGTCGCGCGTGGCCATGGCCAGGCCGTAGGCACCGACGGCGATGACCCGCTGCCCGTCGAGGGCCTCCAGGTCGAACCAGGGTTTGTCGGCGCCCTCCTCGACCAGGCGCTGCGCGGCGCGGCGGCTGGCGTCATCGGTCGCGGCGGCCAGCAGTGCCTGGGCCGCGCGCACCCCGTCCAGCTGCAGCGTCCAGGTCTTGCCGCCGTCCTCCGTCTTCAGGATGACGCCGAGATGGCCGACGGCCCAGCCGGTGCGGGCATCGACGAAGCGCAGCGCCGTCAGCCCCGCGCGCACCGGCACCCGCGCCTGCTGCCAGGTCTTGCCGCCGTCGTCGGACCACAGCACCGTGCCGCGCTCGCCGGCCGCCACCAGGCGATCGCCGGCGCGTGCCACGGCCAGCGTGGACGCGCCCAGCGCCTTGGGGCTGATCAAGGCCGGCTCGGTCAGCGCGGCCGGCACGGCGGGCAGGGTCGGCGCGGCAGCAGCACCCGCCGCGGAGGGGGTGGCCATTGCCGGAGACCCAGCCACTGCGGGAGACACGGTGACCGCGGGCGGTGCGCCCGGCTCGGGCGCCGTCGCGGCCGCCGTCGCNCAGGCCAGCATCAGGACAGCCGGCCCCCGCATCACCGCGCTCCTTCGTTGGCCAGTTCCTCGGGGCTGAAGAAGCTGCGCGGCAGCGGCGCGACGACCTTGTACTGGCTGGGCAGCTCATTGCTGGCCATGTTCAGGTAGTAGGCGCCGGTCTGCAGGTCGTAGCCGCCCCAGTACATGTTGCCCACGAGCGCCGGGATGTCCGACGCCAGCAGCGTCAGCGTGTAGTTGGTGCGCCAGAGGTCGCCCTTGGCGTCCCAGCCGTCGAACAGGATGATCTGCCAGCTGTCCTCGTCGATGTAGTACTTGCGCTTGGGCACGACGTGGCGCTTGCCCTCGGCCAGCGTCGCCTCGACCTCCCAGACGCGGTGCAGCTCCCAGCGCACCAGGCTCGGGTTGAGCGTGCCCGGCGTCACCAGGTCCGCCACCTTGGCGGAGGCCGCGCGGTTGTTGTTGTAGGGGATGTAGAGCTCGCGCTTGCCCACCAGCTTGAGCGTGTGCTTGTCGATCGGGCCGAAGAGGTTGAAGGCTTCATCGAACAGGCCGATGCCCGAGGTCACCGAGTCCGGCGTGTCGTAGGCCACCGACGGTGCCTTGCGCACGCGGCGCTGCCCCACCAGGTACTGCCACAGACCGCGCGGGTTGCTCGCGTTCAGGTTGTCGTGCGCGAGGATGGCCTCGCCGGTCTTGGAGCCCGGCTCGCTGACGGCGAACTTGCCGAGCTGGTAGTAGCCGTCGAATTTCTCGAGGCTGCCCTCGGGGTCGTAGAACTGCTTGCGGAAACTCTGCGTGCCGCCGGAGGCCATCGCGCGCTTGCCGTCGGCCGTCACGACCCACACGCGCACCGGCGCCTGGATGTAAGTGCCGGTCCAGGCCAGGCGATGGTTCTGGAACACCTCGTAGCCATCCTTGGGAATGGGGAACGGCGTGCCGCCATAGGCGCCCTCGGTTCCATGGCCGTTATCGACCAGCTTGGCGCGCGTGGCGTTCTTGAAGGTGTTGTCGTAGACCCATTGCGGCGCGGCGGCGGTGCGGTGGGTCGGGTAGACCTCGATGCGGAAGTCGGGGTACTTCTTCATCAGCGCCTTCACGCCGTCGCTGAGCCTGGACTCGTACTGGGCCATGTTCTTGGCGCTGATCGAGTACAGCGGCTTCTCGCCCGGGAAGGGATCGGGTCGGGCGTCGCCGGCCTTGAAGCCCGCGGGCGCCTTGGTCATGCCGCCGTCCCAGGCGGGAATGCTGCCGTCCTTGTTGGCGCCGCGTTCGGCGCCCAGCGGGGTCAGCGTGGTCTTGAGCCGGGCGGCCTCCTCGGCCGTGACGGCGGCGAGCGCGGGAGCGGACAACAGCATGGCGACCGCGGCGGCGGAAGCAGCGGTGGCGGCGAAGACGCGCGCCGGGAGAGGGATGCGATTCATGGGAGGTCTTTCGTGGAGCGTCAGAAGGTGCGCGAGACGGCGAGGCTGACGAAGGCGCGGTCGCGCAGCGTCTGGCCGAAGGTGAGCTGGCGCGGCGAGCCGCTGCCGGCGACCAGGGTCTCGGTGAAGGTCCTGGCGGTGCCGAAGAAGTCGCTGTAGGTCAGCGCCACGTTCCAGGCGTTCTGGTACTTGCCCTTGAGCCCGATGCTGTAGTCGCCGGCCTTGGACGCGCCGCCGGCGAAGTTGGCGATGGCCGAGGACCGGCCGCCGAAGTTCCAGCCCAGGCCGAGGGGCACCGAGAGGTCCAGCCCCGGCAGCACCTGGAAGTACTGCGGCTCGAAGAGCACGCGCAAGGCGAAGGCGCCCTTGGTGGTGTTCGGGTCCAGGCCGCCGATGCCCTGGCTCGCGCCGTTGCTGGCGGCGAAGATGTCCTTGGTCACGCTGAGCCGGCGGTTGTAGGCCAGCTCGGCCAGCAGCGCCCCGCCCTGCCACAACGCGCCCGGCTGCAGCACGTAGATGCCCGAGGCCTGCAGATGGGCGGTGCGGCCCACCGCGAAGCACGGCGCGTCGCTGCCCCCGCAGCTCAGCACCGGGCCCAGGCCCAGCACGGCGGGATCGCTGTTCAGCGGCGCGTTCCAGCGCAGCGAGCCCTCGACGGCCCAGTTCAACTGGCCGATCGACGAGGTGACGCTCGCGCCGAGGGTGCGGATGTCGTCGCCATGGGCCAGGTGCACGTTGCCGTTGACGAAGTCGAACACCGGCACGGCCGGCGTCTTGTCGTGGTACTGCGCGGCATAGAGGCCGAACTCGTAGTCGCTGCCGGTCGGGCTGATGCGCAGCTGCACGCCGCCCTGCCCCGAGTCGCGCGGACGCAGGTCGCGGCTCCTGTCGTAGGTCAGCAGGATGGGACTGCCGTCGGGCGCCTGGCCGAAGTTGACGGTGCCGGTGCCGACGTAGTCCTGGTTGGAGAAGTAGCTGCCGACGCCGGGGATCTTGCTCGGCCGCCACTTGAGCTGGTAGTAGGCGCCCAGCGAGAGGCCCTCGGCGATCTGCAGCGAGCCCGACACCTGCTCCACCGGCAGCAGCACTTCCTTGAACTGCCAGCCGGGCACCGACATGATCTTGGCCACGTCCACCGGCCCTTGCGCGTTGGCGATGCCGTTCTGGCCGAAGAAGAGGCTCTCGCCCCATTGCAGCGTGTGGCGTCCGACGCGCACGGTGCCCTTCATGCCGGCGATCTCGCCCTTGAAGTAGACGAAGGCATCGAGGAACTCGCCGCTGCGACCATGCTGGCGGCGCGTGTCGGGGAGGAACTCGTTGGCGGCCTGGCCGGGGAAGCCATTGGACGTCGACACGGCGGTGCCCAGGTTGTTGCCGCCGGCGTAGACCTCGGTGCCGGCGTAGCGGTTCTTGCGCAGGTAGACCGCGTCGCGCCACGCGTTGCCGCTGAGCCGCGCGCCGAAGTTCTGGCTGGTGAGGTCGAGCTCGGCCAGCAGGTCGAAGCGGTTGGAGATCTGGCCGCGCTTGAAGTTGTGGTCGCCGTCGTCCTCGTTGACGGTGCCGGGGTCGACGGCCACGTCCAGCCGCGTCAGCGCGGCGGACGGATTCTTGAGCCGCACGGCGGTGCTGTACTTGGGTGTCAGGTCCAGACGCAGCTTGTAGTCGCTGCTGGGCAGGTCGATGTCGAAGGCGTGGGCGGCCGGCAGGGCAAAAGCTGCCGCCACCGCCAGCGCGAGGCGGGTGGGTCGGGTCATGTTGTCTCCTCGAGGGTGGTGCGGGCTCGGCGGCCCGCTTGAATGAATCAGAGGTAGGTCGAGGCCAGCCCGCCGTCGACCGGCAGGTTGACGCCGCTGATCCAGCGCGACTCGTCGGCGCACAGGAAGGCGATCACGGGCGCGACCTCGTCCGCCAGCGCCGGACGCTTGATACGGTGGGCGTCCTTCTGCACGCGCTCCTCGCCGAGCATCTGCACGAAGTCGCCCAGGATGGGCGTCATCACCGGACCGGGCGCGACGCAGTTCATCCGCACGCCATGCGCGAGGAACCACTTCTGCGACTGCGTGACGGTCCAGACGATCAGCGCCTCCTTGAAGTACTGGTAGCAGGTCTCCTGCGCCACCGGCTTCTTCGCGAGGAAGGCCAGGCCGGCTTCGAAGCTGGGCGTCTCCGCCAGCGCCTTGTGGAGGTCCAGCCGCGCGGGCCATTCGGCGCCGAGGATGGAGGCGATGTTGACGATGGCACCGCCGTGATTCCCATGGGGCAGGCGCTCGATGGCGCGCGTGCACAGGTGGCGCAGCCCGAGGTAGTTGACCCGCGCCACCAGGTCCACCGGCGCGGTGCCGGGCACGCCGGCGATGTTGCACAGCGCGTCGAAGCGCTCGGGCAGCTGCTTGAAGGCGGCGTCGATGGCGGCCTGCTCCGACAGGTCGGCCTTGATGAAGCCGTCCAGCGTCAGCGCGGGCTCGTTGCGATCCACGCCGATGACGCGCGCGCCCTTCAGGCGCAGGAAGCGCGCGGTCTCGGCGCCGATGCCGGAGCTCGCGCCGGTGATGACGATGGTCTTGCCGTGAAAGTTCATGCTTGTCTCCTTGTGTGTTGTCGTCTGTCTGCTGCCGCGGGCCCGCGCCGTCTAGCGCGGCGCGCGTCAGAACGGGAACTGCGGCGGCGCGTCCTTGACGGTCAGCCACTGCCAGGTGCTGAACTGTTCCCAGTCGCCGGGGCCGCCGTGCGAGTTGCCGTTGCCCGCGATGCCGGGGCCGCCGAAGGGATTGACCGCGTCGTCGTTGACCGTCTGGTCGTTGATGTGGACCATGCCGGCGCGCAGTTGCCGCCCCAGTGCCAGCGCGCGGCCCACCGAGCGCGAGATCACGCCGGCCGCCAGCCCGCCCTGGCTGTCGTTGGCCAGCGCCACGGCCTCCTCGTCGGTCTTGAAGGTGACCAGGTTGACGACGGGGCCGAAGGTCTCGTGGTCGTAGGTCGGCATGCCGGGCCGCACGCCGGCCAGCACGGTGGGCTTGTAGAAGAGGCGATCGAAAGTGCCGCCAGCCAGCAGTTGGGCGCCGGCCCGCACGCTGGCCTGCACCGCGGCGTGCACGCGGTCGCGCTGACGCTCGTCGATCAGCGGCCCCAGCGCGACCTGGCCGCTGGCGCCGTCGCCCACTGGCAGCTGCCGGGCCTTGGCGACCAGGCGCTCGGTGATGGCGGGGGCGATGGCTTCGTGCACCAGCACGCGGTTGCTGGCCATGCAGATCTGGCCCTGGTGCAGCCAGGCGCCCCAGGCGATGTTGCTGGCGGCCAGGTCGAGGTCGGCGTCGTCGAGCACGACCAGCGCATTGCTGCCGCCCAGCTCCAGCGAGACCTTCTTCAGGTGGCGGCCCGCCAGCTCGCCGATGCGGCGCCCGACGCCGACCGAGCCGGTGAAGGAGATCATCGCGACGGTCGGATCCTCGACCAGCGCCTCGCCCACGGCCGCGCCGCCGGGCAGGACGTGCAGCAGGCCGGCGGGCAGGCCGGCGGCCTCGAAGACGCGGGCGATCAGGAAGCCGCCGCTGACCGGCGTGCGCGGATCGGGCTTGATGACGACGGCATTGCCCGCGGCCAGTGCCGGGGCCACCACGCGCAGCGTCAGCACCAGCGGGAAGTTGAAGGGCGAGATCACGCCCACCACGCCCAGCGGCACGCGCCGCGCGAGGGACAGCCGCCCCGGCGTACTGGGCAGCACCTGGCCCTGGGACTGCAGCGGCATGGAGGCTGCGATCTGGCAGAAAGCGATGGCCTCGCGCAGCTCGTGCTGGCCCTTGGGCAGGATGGCGCCGCTCTCGCGGGTGACGAAGAGCGCCAACTCGTCGAAGTGGTCCTGGAACAGCTGCGCCGCACGCAGGAACACGGCGGCGCGCTCGCGCGGCGGCGTGGCCGCCCAGTCCGCCTGGGCCTGCGCGGCGATACGCGCAGCGGGCGCCACGTCGGCCGCCACGGCGATGCCGGTGCGCGTCAGCACCGCGCCGGTGGCGGGCTCGATCAGGTCGGCGGACTCGGCGGCGGCGCGCCAGCCGCCGCTGTACACATGCTCATGCCACAGGGCGGGGTCGAGGAAGGGTCGAGAGGTCATGTCAGGCCACGCTGAAGAGGTTGAAAGGCACGAACCCGGTGTTCGCTCGCCCTCTTCCAGTGCAACGCCCGTGCCGCGCCGTGCCAGGGCGGTGCGCCGCCGCGGTGCATCGATGCGCCGGCCTGGATCGTTTTCAGAGTGAAACCATCGCCCGCCCTGGGACTTTCCCTGCCCTCAATGCGAATGCCACTGTCACGGGTTATCCCGGGTCATCGATATTTATGAAATGAAAACAATTTGAGGACCCGATCCGTGGTCGACCTGCTCAATTGATCAAGCCATGACCAAGCCGCCCCGCATCTCCCTGGCCGAAGTGGCCCGCCAGACCGGCACGATGCTGCGCCGCGGCGACAGCCGGCACTTCGTCGAGGCGCAGCAGCCGACGATGGACGACCTGACCGAGTCGCTGTTCTTCTCGCCCGGCGACGGCCGCATCTGGCTCAACGACCAGCGCATGCTGCTGCTGCACAGCTCCGCCGTCGGGCACCTGCGGCGCGAGCTGATCGACACGCTGGGCCTGGAGCGCGCACGCGGCCTGCTGACGCGGGCCGGCTACGTGTCCGGCGCGCGCGACGCGCAGCTGGTGCGTGAGCGCTGGCCGCAGGCCGACGCGGCCAACGTCTTCATGGCCGGCACGCGGCTGCATGCGCTCGAGGGCGTGGTCAAGGTGACGCCGCTGGCCTTCGACTTCGACATCGACCGCGGCACCTACGAGGGCGAGTTCCTCTGGGAGCATTCCAGCGAGGACGACGAGCACATCAGCGCCTACGGCATCGGCACCGAGGCGGCCTGCTGGTCGCAGGTGGGCTACGCCACCGGCTACGTGACCAGCCTGTTCGGGCAGCTCGTGATCTTCCGCGAGGTGGAGTGCCGCGCCATGGGCGCGAGCGTCTGCCGCGTGATTGGCCGCCATGCCGCGGCCTGGGGCGACATCAGCGAGGACCTGCGCTACCTGGAGGCCAAGGACTTCCGCCGCATCAACGCCGCCGCGGAGCCCGCCCCGTCGTCGCCGGCCGCGCCGGCCGACACCAGCGGCGAGCGAGTCAAGGAGCGGGATGGAGAGCCCCCAGAAGGCCACGCAGACCGCCAAGCCGAACGCCACGACATCGTCGGCGCCTCCTCGGCCTTCACCTCCGCCTGCCACCAGCTCGCGCGCGTGGCGCCCACCCGCGCCACCGTGCTCTTCACCGGCGAATCGGGCGTTGGCAAGGAGGCCTTCGCACGCCGGCTGCACCGCGTCAGTCCGCGCGCGGCCGGGCCCTTCATGGCGGTGAACTGCGCCGCCATCCCGGAGACGCTGATCGAGAGCGAGCTCTTCGGCGTCGAGCGCGGCGCCTTCACCGGCGCCAGCCAGTCGCGCCCTGGGCGCTTCGAACGCGCGCACGGCGGCACGCTGTTCCTGGACGAGATTGGCACGCTGAGCCTGGTCAGCCAGGGCAAGCTGCTGCGCGCGCTGCAGGAGGGCGAGATCGAGCGCGTGGGCGGCACGCGGGTGCTGGAGATCGATGTCCGCGTGGTCGCGGCGACCAACGTCGACCTGCAGGCCGAGGTCAGCGCCGGGCGCTTTCGCGAGGACCTCTACTACCGCCTCAACGTCTACCCCATCCACCTGCCGCCGCTGCGCGAGCGGCGCGACGACGTCCCGCTGCTGATGGCGCATTTCCTGCGGCGCGAGGCCCAGCGGCACGGCCGCCATCCGACCGGCTTCACGCCCCGCGCCGTGCGGGCGATGCTGCACTACGCCTTCCCCGGCAACATCCGCGAGCTGCAGAACCTGGTCGAGCGCGGCGTCATCTCGGCCGAGGACGGCCAGGCCATCGACGTGGCGCACATGTTCCGGCGCGAGCAGCTCAGCGACGAGGCGCTGCTGGCCATCGGCGCGCACGGCACGCTGCGCAAGGGCGCCGCGCCCGCGCCGCGCCTGCTGGACCTGCTGGGTGAGGCGCTGCACTCCGGCAGCGCCGGCCACGTGGCGCTGGACGCCATCGAGCGCCAACTGCTGCGCGAGGCCACCGAGGCCGAGCACGGCAACCTCGCCGCCGCCGCCCGCCGGCTGGGCCTCACGCGCGCGCAGCTGGCCTATCGCCTGCAGCGCGCGGCGCAGCCGCCGGCGCCTGCCGGCTGAGCCGCGTCATTTGGTCGCGGCAATCAATTCATTTCAATAATCAATCCATCGCTTGGTGGCCGGCGGCGACATCGCCTCGGCCGCGCAAGCCTGCGCCACACTGTCGATTAGGTGCCCGTGAAGCCGCTGATTTCGGCTCCGATGTCCGTGCAAACCCTGAATGTCCTATTCCTCTTTTAGTTAATACTGTTAATCATCAGCAGCCAAGCAGCTGGCCTCGCCAGACGTCCCCATGCCCGACTTCTCCGCCCGATTCGACGATCACTGGCTCCTCGACGGCGCGCGCACGCCGCTGGTGGACTACTGCGGTGCGCTGGCCGATGTCTCGCCCATCGACCTGGGGATCAAGGCGGCCCGCGCCGCGTTGACGCGCGCCCAGGTGCCCGGCGCCGCGATCGACTCGGTCGTCACCGCCTCGATGGCGCAAGCCTCCTTCGACGCCTACATGCTGCCGCGCCACGTCGGCCTGTACGCCGGCGTGCCCATCGAGGTCCCGGCCATCCTGGTACAGCGCATCTGCGGCAGCGGCTTCGAGATCATTCGCCAGGCCGCCGACCAGATCACGCTGGGCTACGCCAGCCTGGCGCTGGTGGTGGGCGCGGAGTCGATGTCGCGCAACCCGATCTGCGCCTACACGCACCGCGGCGGCTTCCGGCTCGGCGCGCCGGTCGAGTTCAAGGACTTCCTGTGGGAAGCGCTCGACGACCCGGCCGCCAAGGTGTCGATGATCCAGACGGCCGAGAACCTCGCGCGGAAATACGGCATCACGCGCGCCGAGGTCGACGCCTATGCCGCGTCCTCCTTCGAGCGCGCGCTGCGGGCGCAGGCCGAGGGCTTCCATGCCGGCGAGATCGTGCCGGTGACGAGCGAGCGCTTCGAGCTCGACGGCTACGAGCCGCGCGGCATCAAGCTGCCGCGCAAGGTCGCCGTCGCGGACCGCGACACGCATCCGCGTCCGTCCCCGCTCGAGGCGCTCGCCGCGCTGCGGCCGGTCTACGAAGGCGGCGTGCAGACGGCCGGCAACTCCTCGGCGCTGGTCGACGGTGCGGCGGCGGTGGTCGTCGCCTCCGGCGCCCAGGTGCGCGATCGCGGGCTGCGGCCGCTGGCGCGCCTGCGCGGCGCGGCGGCGGCCGGCGTGCCGCCCGAGATCATGGGCATCGGCCCCGCGCCGGCCATCCGGGCGCTGCTGTCGCGCTGCGGGCTGACGCTGGCCGACATCGACCTCTTCGAGATCAACGAGGCCCAGGGCGCCCAGACCCTGGCCTGCGCGAAGGAGCTCGGCCTGGACCTGGACCGGCTCAACGTCAACGGCGGCGCCATCGCGCTGGGCCATCCGCTGGCCGCCACCGGCGTGCGCCTGACCCTCACCGCCGCGCGCGAACTGCAGCGTCGCGGTGGCCGCTACGCCGTGGTCTCCGCCTGCGTCGGCGGCGGCCAGGGCATGGCGCTGCTCATCGAGAACCCTGACGCCTGAGGCCCCCATGAAGATCATCACCGCCGACCAGGTCGGCCCCCTCGTCAAGGATGGCGCCACCCTCTTCCTCGGCGGCCTGGCCATGATGGGCCTGGCCGAGGAAGTGCTGCAGGGACTGGAGCGCCACTTCCTCGCCACCGGCCATCCCAGCCAGCTCACCACCTGGGCCTGCGGCGCGATCGGCAACGCCGGCAGCGGCGGCATGGCCCACCTGGCCCATCCGGGCATGGTCAAGCGCGTCGTCGCCGGCCATTTCGGGCAGACCGGCAAGGCCATGATGGCCAGGGTCCATGCCGGCGAGGTCGAGGCCTACAACTTCCCGCAGGGCTCGCTGTCCAGCCTCACGCGGCACATCGCCAGCCGCTCGCCGGGCCTGCTGACCAAGGTCGGCCTGGGCACCTTCGTGGACCCGCGGCAGGAGGGCGGCCGGCTCAACGCCGCCTCGCGCGAGGACCTGGTGCGCCTGGTCGAGTTCGAAGGCGAGGAGTGGCTCTTCCATCCCGCTCCGCGCATCGACGTCGCCTTCATCCGCGCCACCTATGCCGACGAGCGCGGCAACCTCAGCATGGACAAGGAAGGCGTGCTGCTGGAGCAGCTCGCCATCGCGCAGGCCGCGCGCGCCTGCGGCGGCATCGTGGTCGCGCAGGTCGAGGCGGTCGTGGCCGCCGGCAGTCTGCATCCCAAGAGCGTCAAGGTGCCGGGCCTGGTGGTGGACTACGTCGTCGTCGCCCAGCCGGAGAACCACCTGCAGACCATCACCACCGCCTTCAATCCCGCCTTCAGCGGCGACGTGCGCGTGCCGCTGGACCGCGTGCCGGCGCTGCCGCTGGACGAGCGCAAGGTCATCGCCCGCCGCGCCGCGATGGAGCTGCGGCCCGGCGCGGTCACCAACCTGGGCATCGGCATCCCGGCCGGCGTGCCGTCGGTGGCGGCCGAGGAAGGCGTGGCGGGCCTGCTCACGCTGAGCGTCGAATGCGGCGTGAACGGCGGCGTGCCCGCGCAGGGTGGCGACTTCGGTCTGGCCTACAACCCCGACTCCATCATCGAGCAGTCCTCGCAGTTCGACTTCTACGACGGCGGCGGCCTGGACTGCAGCTTCCTGGGCCTGGCCCAGACCGATCGCCACGGCAACGTCAACGTCAGCAAGTTCAACGGTCGCCCGGTGGGCTGCGGCGGCTTCATCAACATCACGGCGTCCACGCCGCGACTGGTGTTCTGCGGCAGCTTCACCGCCGGCGGCGTCGAGCTCACCGTTGCCGACGGCGAGCTGCGCATCCACCAGGAAGGCCGCGCGCGCAAGTTCGTCGAGCAGGTCGAGCAGATCACCTTCAACGGCCGCGATGCCGCGCGGCGCGGCCAGGAGGTGCTCTTCGTCACCGAGCGCGCCGTCTTCGCGCTGCGGGAGGAGGGCCTGGAGCTGACCGAGATCGCGCCGGGCATCGACCTCGAGCGCGACGTGCTGGCCCACATGGAATTCCGCCCGCTGATGCGCGACGTGAAGACCATGGACGCCGGACTTTTCCGCGACCATTGGGGTGGCCTGGCCGCCGCCCTCACCTCCGCGAGCCCCGCATGAACGCCGCCACCGACTTCCTCCCCGCCAGCGGCCTGCTGGCCCAGCTCGACCTGCTGCTCATCGAGCATGCCGGCGCCGTCACGCACCTGCGCCTGAACCGCCCCGCCAAGCGCAACGCCATCAACGAGGCGTTGATGCGGCAGCTGCACACCGCCCTGCTCAACCTGCCGGCGTCGACGCGGGCGCTGGTCGTCAGCGGCGAAGGCGCGCACTTCTGCGCCGGCCTGGACCTGTCCGACCTCAGCGAGCGCAGCGTGGCCGAAGGCGTGCTGCACTCGCGCGGCTGGCATGTGGTCATGGATGCGCTGCAGTTCTGCAGCGTGCCGGTCGTGGCGGCGCTGCACGGCGCGGTCGTGGGCGGCGGGCTGGAACTGGCGGCGGCCGTCCACATCCGCGTGGCCGACGAGACCGCCTATTTCGGCCTGCCCGAGGGCCAGCGCGGCATCTTCGTCGGCGGCGGCGGCTCGGCCCGCATCCCGCGGCTGGCCGGCACGGCCTGCATGACCGACATGATGCTCACCGGCCGCGTGCTGGATGCCCACGAGGGCGAGCGGCGCGGCCTGGCGCAGTACGTGGTGCCGCCCGGCGAGGCCGTCGCCAAGGCCATCGAGCTGGCCGGCCGCATCGCGCAGAATGCGCCGCTGTCCAACTTCGCCGTGACCCAGGCGCTGCCGCGCATCGCCGACCTGCCGCAGGCCGACGGCCTGTTCATGGAGTCGCTGATGGCCGCCATCGCCCAGGGCGACGAAGTGGCCAAGCAACGGCTGCAGGACTTCCTGCAGAAACGCAGCCCCAAGATCGTCAAGTCATGAAGCCGCGCTATCGCCCCGTCGCCATCGGCGGCTGCCTGGACCACACCCGCGTCGAGCCGCGCGACGACGGCGGCTTCGTGCTGCGCTCGACCGAGGCGCTGGCGGCCTATCCCCGGCACATGGGCGAGCGCCTCCAGCACTGGGCGCGGACCGCGCCGGACCGGCTCTTCGCCGCGAAGCGCGATCCGGACGGCGCCTGGCGCGCCCTCAGCTACGCCGACATGCTGGCGCGGGCGCGCTCGCTGGGCCAGGCGCTGCTGGACCGGGGCCTGGGCGTGGACCGGCCGCTGGTCCTCCTGTCCGACAACGACCTCCCGCACCTGAGCCTGATGCTGGGCGCGATGTGGGCCGGCATCCCGAGCGTCAGCATCTCGCCGGCCTACTCGCTGGTGTCGACCGATTTCGGCCGCCTGCGCCACATCCTGGGCAAGGCCACGCCGGGCGCCGTCTACGCGGCGGATCCCGGCTACGCCGCGGCCGTCGAGGCCGTGGTCGACGCCGGCACCTGCGTGATCCTCGGCGAAGGCCGGCTCGCCGGCCGGGCCACGGAGCGCTTCGACGACCTGCTGGACACCGCACCGGGGCCTGCACTGGACGCCGCCCATGCGCAGGTGGGTCCGGACACCATCGTCAAGCTGATGTTCACCTCGGGCTCGACCAAGGCGCCCAAGGGCGTGATCGTGACCCAGCGCATGTGGTGCGCCAACCAGCAGATGACGCTGCAGACGCTGCCCTTCCTGGCGGAGGAGCCGCCGGTGGTGCTGGACTGGCTGCCGTGGAATCACACCTTCGGCGGCAATCACAACCTGGGCATCGTGCTCTACAACGGCGGCAGCCTCTACATCGACGAGGGCAAGCCGGTGCCGGGCCGCTTCGAGGACACGCTGCGCAACCTGCGCGAGATCGCGCCGACCATCTTCTTCAACGTGCCCAAGGGGTATGACGAGCTGGTCTCGGCGCTGCGGGCCGACACCGCGCTGCGCGACCACTTCTTCAGCCGGCTGCGCCTGGCGGAATGCGGCGGCGCGGGGCTCTCGGCCAAGACGCTGGACGCCTTCAACCAGCTTGCCGAGGCGGCCATTGGCGAACGCATCCGCCTGGCCGCGGGCCTGGGCATGACCGAGACCGCCCCGACCTGCACCTTCGCCATCCCCGAGGACAGCCGGCCCGGCTTCATCGGCTGCCCGGTGCCCGGCGTGGAGGTCAAGCTGGTGCCGGCCGGCGACAAGCACGAGGTGCGCTTCCGCGGCCCCAACGTGATGCCCGGCTACTGGCGCGAGCCCGAGCTGACGCGCGAGGCCTTCGACGACGAGGGCTACTACCGCACCGGCGACGCCGCGCGGCCCGCCGATCCCGCCGACCCGGCCCAGGGCCTGATGTTTGACGGTCGCATCGCCGAGGACTTCAAGCTGTCCACCGGCACCTTCGTCAGCGTCGGCCCGCTGCGCGCCCGCGTGGTCGCGCTGGGTTTCCCCTGCGTGCACGACGCGGTCGTCACCGGCCTGGGGCGCGACGAGATCGGCCTGCTGATCGTGCCGCGCCTGGGCGAGGTCCGCCGGCTGGCGGAGCTGCCCGACAGCCTGCCCGCCGCCCAGGTGCTGGCCCATTCGATCGTGCGCGGCTTCTTCCAGGACCTGGCCGACCAGCTCTGGGCCCAGGGCACGGGCAGCGCCAACCGCCCGGCGCGCCTGCTGCTGCTGGCCGAGCCGCCATCCATCGACGGCGGCGAGATTACCGACAAGGGCTCGATCAACCAGCGCGCGGTGCTGAGCCGCCGCGCGGCGCTGGTCGAGCTGCTGCACGAGGCCGCCGACGGCCATCCCGACGTCATCACCCCCCACCGCTGACCACCATGAACCTCACTGGACAAGCCGCCCTCGTCACCGGCGCCGGCTCCGGCCTCGGCGAAGCCGTCGCCCGCACCCTCGCCGCCCAAGGCGTTCGCGTCGCGCTGCTCGACATCAACGAGGCCGGCGCGCGCCGCGTGGCCGACGACCTTGGCGCCGACCGCGCGCTGGCGCTGCGCTGCGACATCACCGATGCCGCCTCCGTCACCGCCGCGCTGGACGCCGCCACGGCCGCCCACGGCCCGGCCCGCATCCTCATGAACGTCGCCGGCATCGGCACCGCCAAGCGCATCGTGCAGCGCGACGGCTCGCCGGCGCCGCTGGAGGACTTCGAGCGCGTCGTGCGCATCAACCTGATCGGCACCTACAACATGACGCGCCTGGCGGTGAGCCGCATCGCGGCGCTGGCGCCGCTGGCCGACGGCGAACGCGGCGTCGTCGTCAACACCGCCTCGGTCGCGGCCTTCGATGGCCAGGTCGGCCAGGAGGCCTACTCGGCCTCCAAGGGCGGCATCGTCGGCATGACGCTGCCGCTGGCGCGCGACCTCGCCCAGTTCGGCGTGCGCGTCTGCACCATCGCGCCCGGCCTGTTCGCCACCCCGCTGATGAAGGAATTGCCCGAGGAGGTGCAGCAGAACCTGGCCGCGGCCATCCCCTTCCCCAAGCGCCTGGGCCTGCCCGAGGAATTCGCCGCGCTGGCCGCGCACATCGTCGCCAACGGCCACCTCAACGGCGAGGTCATCCGCCTCGACGGCGCGCTGCGCATGGCGCCGCGCTGAGCGCGCCGGTCCCGCCCCAGGTCCGTTCCCGAGGAGTTCCCATGTTCATCACCAACACCTGGTACGTCGCCGCCCGCAGCGAGGAGGTCGGCACCGACAAGCCGCTGGGCCGCAAGGTCTGCAACCACGCGATGGCCTTCTTCCGCGACAGCGCCGGCAGCGTCCGCGCGGTGGAGGATTTCTGCCCGCACCGCGGCGCGCCGCTGTCGCTGGGCCGCGTGAACGGCGACACCCTGGTCTGCGGCTACCACGGCCTGGCCATGGGCGGCGACGGCAGGACCGTGTCCATGCCCTGCCAGCGCGTGCGCGGCTTTCCGGCCATCCGCAGCTTCCCGGTCCATGAGGCGCACGGCTTCATCTGGGTCTGGCCGGGCGACGCCGCGCAGGCGGACCTGGCCGCGCTGCCGGCCTTCGAGTGGCTGGGCAACCCGGCCTTCGGTTATGGCGGCGGCCTGTACCACATCGCCTGCGACTACCGGCTGATGATCGACAACCTGATGGACCTCACCCACGAGACCTACGTGCATGCCGGCAGCATCGGCCAGAAGGAGATCGACGAGATCCCCTGCACCACGCGCGTGGACGGCGACCACGTCATCACCGAGCGCCACATGCAGGGCATCGAGGCGCCGCCGTTCTGGCGGATGGCGCTGCGCATGAACGGCCTGCCCGAGGACCAGCCGGTGGACCGCTGGCAGATCTGCCACTTCACGCCGCCCAGCCACATCATGATCGAGGTCGGCGTGGCGCTGGCCGGCCACGGTGGCTACGAGGCGCCCGACGAGGTCAAGGCGGCGAGCTGGGTGGTGGACTTCATCACCCCGGAGACCGACACCTCCATCCACTACTTCTGGGGCATGGCGCGCAAGTTCAAACCCCAGGACCCGGCGCTCACCGAGCAGATCCGCGAAGGCCAGGGCCGGATCTTCGCCGAGGACCAGGAGATGCTGGAGCGCCAGCAGCAGAACCTGCTGGCCTGGCCGCAGCGCCAGCTGCTGATGCTCAACATCGACGGCGGCGGCGTGCAGTCGCGCAAGGTCATCGACCGGCTGATGGCGGCGCGGGCATGAGCGCGCTGATCCCCGTCCGCATCCAGGCCAAGACCACCACCGCGCAGGACGTCTGCGCCGTCACCCTGGTGGCCGCCGATGGCGGCGCCCTGCCCGCGTTCACCGCCGGCGCGCATGTGGACGTCCATCTGCCGGGCGGCCTGATGCGGCAGTACTCCCTCAGCAACGATCCCGCCGAGACCCATCGCTACGTGCTGGGCGTGCTGCGGGAAGCGACCTCGCGCGGCGGATCGCGCGCGGTGCATGAGCAGTTGATGCCGGGCCAGACGCTGCAGATCGGCGCGCCGCGCAATCATTTCCCGCTGGTGCCCTCGGCGCGTCGCAGCCTGCTGATCGCCGGCGGCATCGGCATCACGCCGCTGCTCGCGATGGCGCGCCAGCTCGCCGGCACTGGCGCGGACTTCGCGCTGCATTACGCGGCCCGCGACCTCGAGCGCATGGCTTTCCGCGCGGAGATCGAGGCCAGCGCCTGGGCCGGCGCGGCCCGCTTCCACGCCGGCCCGGACCGGCTGGACGTGCCTGGACTGCTGGCGGCGCAGGCCGCCGACACGCATGTCTACGTCTGCGGCCCCAAGCGCCTGATCGACGCCGTGACCGAGGCCGCCCGGGCGCTGGGCTGGGCGGGCGACCGGGTGCATCACGAGTTCTTCGCCGGCGCCGAGGCACCGCCCCCGGGCCAGGACCGTCCGTTCGAGCTCGAGCTGCGCTCGGGCCGCGTCATTCCCGTGGCGGTCGGCCAGAGCGCCGCGCAGGCGCTGATCGCGGCGGGCATCCCGCTGCTGACGTCCTGCGAGCAAGGCGTCTGCGGCACCTGCCTGACCGGCGTGCTGGCCGGCGAGCCCGAGCACCGCGACCTGTACCTCACGCCGGAGGAACAGGCGGCCAACGACCAGTTCACGCCCTGCTGCTCGCGCGCACGGAGCGACCGGCTGGTGCTCGATCTCGGCTGAGCGCGCGAGGGTTGAAGTCCTTCAGCCCAAGCGCAGCGAAGTCTCCTCGCCCGAGGCCCCGGAGAAGCGCAAGCCGTGTCGCGCCGGGTCCTTGAAGTCGATCCACAACTCGGCCTGGTGCTCGCCGTGGGTCCAGGCGAGTCGAAGCTCCTCGTCGCTCCCGCCGCGCATCTCGAACTGGCCGTTGAAGGCGGGATGCGCGTTGCGCAGCTCGATCAGTCGCAACAGCTGCTGGACCACGTCCGCGCGCAGGCGTTCGTCGATCTCCGCGCGGGTGTAGTGATGGCGGTTGATGTCGCGCCCGACGCCGGTGCGCTGCAGCAGCGCCAGGTCGTTGCGCCCGGCCAGCAGGCCGACGTAGTACACCTGCGGAATGCCCGGCAGGAAGAACTGGATCGCGCGCGCCAGCAGGTAGTCGCGCTCGTTGCCGCCCAGCGCGTCGAAGAAGGTGCAGTTGACCTGGTAGAGGTCGAGGTTGGAGGCCGCCGCGCCGGTGGCCAGCCGGCTCTCGCCGCGGCTGTTGCAGTGGATCCATTCAACCAGCGCATCCAGCTCCTCGGGCGGCACCAGTCCCGGCGATCCCGCTCGGTCGGCGGCGTCCGCGCCGATGTCGATGATGCCGATGCCGTCATGCGTGTCGAGCACCGTCAGCGCATTGCGCGGCCGCATGGCCGCCCACTGCTTCAAGGGCCCGGCGGTGCCGAAGGCGAAGGCATGCAGCACCAGCGGCGGCAGCGCGAAGTCGTACACCCAGTCGACCTGGCGCGCGATCTCGATCTGGCGGCGGTAGTAGCTGTGCACCTCGACCAGCACCTCGATGCCCAGCGCCCGCGCCTTCGCGCTGAAGGCGGAGATGAAGTCGAAGGTCTCCGGCATCATGAAACACGAGCGCCCCGCGCGCTTGATCGCATACCCCGCCGCATCCAGCCGGATGCTGCGGATGCCCACCGAGGCAAAGCGGCGCAGGATCGCGTCCAGGTAGGCCTCGCCGCTGGGATGCTCGACGTCGATGTCGATCTGCTGCGGCGTGAAGGTGGTCCAGAAGAGGCGCCGCGCATCGCCCGCCGGCAGCATCGTCAGCGGCAGACCGGGACGCGGCCGGTAGACGGCGGTCAGCAGCGCCTCGTTCGCGCCGTCGGGGAACACGGCGTCCAGCGTCAGGAACAGGCCGGCATGCTCGGACGCCTCGCCGCGCGCCTGGTAGTCGAGGAACTGCGGCGACTGCGAGGACATGTGGTTCACGATCACGTCGGCCATCACGTCGAGTCCGCTCTCCGGTGCCGCCAGCGCCGCCAGGTCGGACCAGTCGCCCAGGCGCGGATCCACCCGCGTGTGGTCGATCGGATCGAAGCCCGCGTCGGCGCCGTCGATCGGATGGAAGAACGGCAGCAGGTGCACGCCGCCGAAGCGGCCGCGCAGCGGATTGCTCTCGCCCTGCGTCAGCAGCGCCTGCAGCGCGCGCAGGTCCCCGCCGCCCAGGCGGTCGACATAGGTGATGAGTTGGACTTGGTTCTTCATGGACGGTCGAGGGTGGCGGGGGGCGGGAGCGACGGCGCGCGCGCGGGCGCCTTCACCCGCAGCGTCGCCAGCGCGGCCAGCAGCATCAGCGTGCCGGCCAGGCGCAGCACGTTGGCGGGATCGCCGCGCAGCACCGTGTCGTAGAGCAAGGGCAGCGTGAGCATCTGCAGCAGCATCGGGATCACGATGAACATGTTGAAGATGCCCATGTAGACGCCGGCCCGCTCCGGCGGAATGCAGCCGGCCAGCATCACGTAGGGATTGCCCATCATGCTGGCCCAGGCCACGCCGATGCCCAGCATCGGCACGAACAGCCAGGCGCGCTCGCGCACCAGCGGCAGGCTCCACATCGCGATGCCGGCGGCCACCAGGCAGGCCGCATGCACCCGTCGCGCGCCCAGGCGACGCGTCAGCGGCAGCATGGCCAGGGCGGCGAGGAAGGCGACGAAGTTGTAGAAGCCGCCGATCTGCCCGTTGAGCAGGCCCGCCTCGCGGAAACCGGCCGAGGACGCGTCGCTGGTGCCGAACAGCGAGCGCGCCAGGCTCGGCACGATGTAGATCCAGTAGCACATCATGGCGTACCACTGGCACAGCTTCATCCACCACAGCCGGCGCATCGTCTCGGGCATCTCGCGCAGCGCCGAGACGATCTCGCCGACGATGGCGCCTGGCGTGCGCGGCTGGGCGCGCAGCGCGTCGAGCGCGCGCGGCGTCATCGGCAGCTCCGGCACGCGGCGCACCGACCACCACACCGTGGTGAACGACAGCAGCGCGCCCAGCCCGAAGGCCACCGTCGTCGTCTGCGGGATGTGGTTGCCGCCGACCGCGTCGCGGCTCATGCCCATCGCCACCAGCAGCGAGGGCGTCAGGTAGGCCAGCGTCTGCGCCAGGCCGGTGAAGGCGCTCTGGATCATGAAACCGGGCACGTGCTGCGATTCGTCGAGCCGGTCGCTGACGTAGGCGCGGTAAGGCTCCATCGTCATGTTGTTGGCCGCGTCGAGGATCCACAGCAGCCCCGCGGCGAACCACAGCGCCGGGCTCATCGGCATCAGCAGCAGCCCCAGGCTGCACAGCAGCGCGCCGAACAGGAAGTACGGCGTGCGCCGGCCCCAGCGCGTGACCGTGCGGTCGCTGACCGCGCCGACCAGCGGCTGCACCAGCAGCCCGGTCACCGGGCCGGCCAGCCAGAGCAGCGGCAGCGTGGCCTCGTCGGCGCCAAGGTACTTGTAGATCGGACTCATGTTGCTCTGCTGCAGACCGAAGCTGAACTGGATGCCGAGGAAGCCGACATTCATGTTGACGATCTGCGCCAGGCTCAGGCGCGGCTTGATGCCGTTCATGGCTGCTCCGGTGCGGCCAGCGCGGCCCGCCAAGGGGTCGGATCGTGCATGCGCGGACCTCAGAAGTCGATCTTCAGCGTGGCGCGCAGCGTGCGGCCGTTGAGCGCCCGGGCGGCGTGGCCGTCGCCCTCGATCTCGGTGTAGGCCAGCTTGTCGAACAGGTTGTTGGCCGACAGGCCCAGCATGATCTTCTCCGTCAGCGCGTAGTTCACGAAGGCATTGACCACCGCATAGGACTTCATCGTGATGGTGTTGGCATCGTCGCCGTAGGACTTGCCGGAGCCCACCACCGCCGCGCCCAGTTCGAGGTCGCCGATGGTGTACGACGGCGCCAGCTGCCACACCAGCGCGGCCTGCCGGCGCGGCTTGTTGCCCACCAGCGCCGGGTCGTTGGCGCTGCGGATGCGGGCATGGGTCCAGGTCGCGCCGGCGGTCAGCCGCCACGGGCCGCTCGTGTACGCGCCTTCCAGCTCCAGGCCGCGGGCGCGGTAGCGGTTGGCGGTGAAGGTCCGGGTCGTGACCTCGTAGTTGCTCTCATTGGTGCGGGCATCGAAGGCGGTGACGAACAGGCTCAGGCCGGACTTGTCGCGCCACTTCAGGCCGAGCTCGGTCTGGTCGATCTCGTTGATCGCCACCGGCACGGAGCCGTCCAGCGGATTGCCATAGAGCAGGCGATCGGCGGAGAAGGCCACGCCGTTGCTGACGCGCCCGAACACCGCCAGGTCGCTGCTGACCGCGTAGTTCACGCCGCCCGAATAGGAGGTGTGGGAGACCTTGTAGTCCACCTCCTGGCGCGAGGCCGGATCCCAGTTGCGCGTCTGGGCATTGCCGGCCAGCGTGTAGCCGCTGGCCCGCTGGCCGTCGCGGCGCACGCTCAGGTCGACGTTGACCGGGCCGCCCTCCCAGGCCAGCGCCAGGTAGGGGGAGGTCTGCGTGTACTGCACGTCGAAGGTCCGCGCGCAGCAGCCGCCCCAGGTGTCCCAGCCGCTGCTCACCGGCAGCGTCGAGGGCTGTCCGGCGGCATCGACGACGCGCGCGCCGTTGTTGCTGAAGCTCAGGTTGTACTGGTTCCAGAACCAGGTCTGCGCCACCTGCTGCACGCCGTTGAACAGGCCGCCGAGCACGGTCGCCGATCCGCCGGCCAGCGCGAACTTGCGGCTCAGCTTCAGGTCGTTGAAGGTGTTGCCCAGGTCGTCCAGCGAGGTGTTGAACAGCGTGCCGGTGAAGAAGGCGTTGCTGCCGTTGTTGCCGTTGTCCGCGGGGAACAGCGCCATGAAGCGGCCCGAGTTGCTGCTACGGCGGAAGCGGTCCTCCAGCGTCCAGCCCTGGCCCAGGTCCAGGCTGGTCTCCAGCCCGATGGCGAAGCTCTTGACCCGCAGCCCGTCGCGCGTGCTCGTGGTGACGGGATTGCCGTTCCTGTCGACGGTGGTGTCGGCGGGCAGGCCCGAGGTCAGGAAGAAGGCCTGGCGCGGATCGATGCCGGCGACGGTCCGGATCTGGCCGTTCACGACCTGCACCGGCACCGGCATCAACGAGGGCGTGCGGTCGTCCAGCGCCTTGAGGTTGAGCCGCAGGTAGCCCGCGTCGAAGGTCTGGGTCAGGTTGGCCTTGATCTGCCCGCCCTGCTCCAGCGTGCGGCCGGTGGGACGGCCGCCCTCGCCCTGGCGCTGGAAGCCGCCGATGTGGAAGCTGGTGCCGCGCCCCAGCGAGCCGCCGTAGTCGGCCTCCACGCGCCACAGGCGGTGATCGAGGCCGCCGGTCAGCGCCATCGATCCGCCCTGCTCGCCCTTGCCGGTCTTGCTGATGAAGTTGATCAGGCCGCCCGGCGAGTTGCTGGCCAGCGTCGAGGCCGAACCGCCGCGCACCACCTCCAGCCGGTCGATGTTGACGTCGGCGCGCAGGAACTGGTCGGCGGTGCCGAAGGCGATGTCGCCGAACAGCAGCACCGGCAGGCCGTCCTCCTGGATCTGCACGTAGCGCGAGCCGCCCGCCGACAGCGGCACGCCGCGCACGGTGATGTTGGCGTTGCCCTCGCCGCCGGAGGACTCGGAGCGCAGGCCCGGCACCGCGCGCAGCAGCTCGGCCGCGCTGGTCGCGCCAGTCTTGGCGATCTGCTCGCTGCCCATCGAGCTGATGGACAGGCTCTGCTTCATCTTGCTGGTCCTGGTCGAGGTCCCGGTCACGACGACCTGGTTCAGCGACAGCGCGTCGGTCGACGCCTCCTGGGGCGCCGCAGCGGCGGCTGGCTCGCTGGCGCGCTCATTGGCCGAAGCGGGCGCGGCGGCCGGCGGCGCGGCCTCGGGCGTGGCGGTCTGGCTCCAGGCGGCGGGGAAAGCCAGCGAGAGGGCGATCGCCAGCGGCAGCCGGCGCAAGGGCGAGGAAGGACGCATGTCGGGTGTCTCCGGTCGTTGTGCCGCACCGACCTCGACGTGAGTCGGCGTGGATCGCCGCACTGGTGGCGGCCTGCATGCATTGTGGTCGACTCGGCCGTCAATTGCAATCGATTGCAAAACAGCGAAAACCCTAAGTCATCGCTCAGGCAGACATTAGTTTGACGGCATGAAAAAGCATCAAACAGCGTATTGAGCGAACTTCACTCTACGGTATCGGGTGCAATCTGGCGCAATCGAATGCAATCGGTTGCATTCGATTTTGCAAAGTGCCGTGGCGCGCACGTCCGCACCCGGGCCTTAGCCCTTTGCACGCAGCGAACTGTCGCGGACGACGAGGTGGACCGGCAGCGTCAGCGGCGCGACGCGCTCGCCGGCGAGCATCTGCATCAGCGCATCGACCAGCGCCTCGGCCGCCTCGGCCACCGGCTGGTGGACGGTGGTCAGCGCGGGCGTGCCGTAGGCGGCGAGCGCCATGTCGTCGTAGCCGGTGACGGACACGTCCGCCGGGACGGATCGCCCCGCCGCGCGCAGCGCGCGCACCGCCTCCAGAGCCAGCAGGTCGGAACAGGCCATCACCGCGTCGACCTCCCGGTGCGCGGCGAAGAAGGCCTCGATCGGCGCCCGCGCGGCGGCCGGCGCGAAGGAGACCGGCAGCTCCAGCGCCGGTTCGGGCGCGAGGCCGGCGTCGCGCAGCGCCTGCCAGTGGCCCTGCCGGCGATGCAGCACCTCGGGCAGCTGGGCATCGCCGAGGAAGGCGATGCGGCGGCGGCCGGCCTCGAGCAGGTGCCGCGTGGCGATCAGCCCGCCCGCATGGTTGTCGCCGCCGACGGTGCAGTAGAGCTGCTGCGGCAGCTCCGCGCCCCAGACCACCACCGGCATGTGGCGCGCGGCCAGCTCGTTGAGCTGGTCGTGATGGCGCCACTGGCCGATCAGCAGCAGGCCGCAGGCCTTGCCCATCTCGACGCCGCGCACGGCCTGGTCGAGGTGGTCCGCGTCGACGCGCGACAGCAGCATGTCGAAGCCGCGCGCGGTCAGCACGTCGGCGATCGCGCCGACGATGGTGAGGAAGAAGGGATCGGAGATGTGCTGGCGGGAGTCGCGGTCGTAGGGCACGACCACCGCGACGGTGCGGTTCTCCTGCAGCCGGAAGCTCTTGGCGCCGAGGTTGATGGTGTAGTTCAGCGACTTGGCCAGTTCCTCGACCCGCCGGCGCGTCTCCGCGTTGACCAGCGGACTGCCGTTGAGGCAGCGCGACACCGTCGAGACGGACACGCCGGCCATCCGCGCGATGTCCGCCATCTGCAAGCGCCGCCGGTCGGCGGCCTCCCTCTCATCCGATTTCATGAACACGACCTTCTCGAGCGAATCGGGACGAGTTTCGCAGAAGGTCCGCGCCGCCCGCGGCGGCGCCCACGACGCCGCAGTGCCGCCGCAGTACCGCCGCGGCGAGGCACCGCCCCACCGCGGCGGCGCCGCCTCACTTCACGGTGACGGAGAAGTTCTTCGCACCGAAGTTCATGCCGCCGGCCGAGGAGGTGATCTCGAAGCCGTACTGCACGTCGCCAACGACCAGGTCGCCCATCCAGCCCAGGTTCTTCAGGTAGTTGAGGATGGCGCGCACGTCCACGGTGGTGTTGTTGGTCTTCGTGGTGCGCAGGAAGGAATACACCATGTTGTTGCCGTTGTTGCCGCGGTAGACATTCCAGGTCGAGCCGCCCACCGAGACGTTGGTGTAGACGGGGATCGCGCAGCCCGCGGCGGTCCAGTTGTAGGAGATCGGCTTGACGTTGCCGCAGCCGCCGGCGGTGCCGGTGTAGTTCAGCCACAGCATGATCTCGTGGGCGTTGTTGCCGACCCAGATGTCGTAGGTCGACTCCCAGGCGCCGCCCGAGGGCGTGGTCGCGCTGATGGTGGACGTCAGCGTGGACAGCGAGCTGATCGTGCGGTTCACCGCGTAGCCGATGTGCGGGTAGGACTTGATCCCGCCGGTGTTGGGCTGGTCGGACCAGACGCCCCAGTCGGCGTTCGAGTTGGCCCAGATGGTCTGGGCGCCGGCGGCCAGGTTGCTGCAGGGCGACCAGACGTCGTTGTTGAAGCCGTAGTTGCCGTAGGTCCAGGTGGCGAAGAGATTGGGTGCCGAGCAGGAGGACGTCGCCGGCGAGGAAGCGGCCCAGGTGGCGGCCTGCGCGCCCGGTGCGGCCGCGGCCAGCGTGGTGACGAGGGCGGCTGCGAGCAGCGTGCGATGGGTGAGGTTCATAGGTCTCCGTGTGTTGTTGATGTGAGGATGCCGTGAAGACCGCGCGCGATGTCAGCGTTGTCAGCCGGCCAATTAATTCAGCCCCCAAACAATTAGTTCAACCATCGGGCTTACCCGGCGTCGGCCACCTCCCGGACCGGTCCCGCCGCCTTGCCCATTCATCCCCGCGCAAGCAGGAATGGGCAAGACGAAAGCAGTTTCGTGCCTTGTCGGCTCCTGGGCGCCGGCGGAACAATCCGCCCCATCGAGTCGATCCTTCGATCGCCGCCACGGAGCCGCAAGCCATGAACAACTTCATCCTCAACACCCCCACCAAGATCCTCTTCGGCCAGGGCCAGATCGCCCAGCTCGGGCAGGAGATTCCCGCCGACGCGCGCATCCTGATCACCTACGGCGGCGGCAGCATCAAGAAGAACGGCGTGCTCGACCAGGTCCGCGCGGCGCTGGCCGGCCGCACCGTGCTCGAGTTCTCCGGCATCGAGCCCAACCCCACCTTCGAGACGCTGATGAAGGCCGTCGAGGTGGTCAAGGCCGAGCGCATCGACTTCCTGCTGGCCGTGGGCGGCGGCTCGGTCGCGGACGGGACCAAGTTCATCGGCGCGGCGGCGCGCTACGAGGCCTCGCCGGATGCCTGGGAGATCCTGCTGACCCGCGGCGTCAAGGTCGCCGACGCGGTGAAGATGGGCGTCGTGCTGACGCTGCCGGCGACCGGCTCCGAGTCCAACAACGGCGCCGTCATCAGCCGCCGGGAGACCGGCGACAAGCTGCCCTTCTTCTCGCCCTTCACCTATCCGGTGTTCGCGGTGCTCGACCCGGCGACGACCTACTCGCTGCCGGCGCGCCAGGTCGCCAACGGCGTCGTCGACGCCTTCGTCCACACCGTCGAGCAATACCTGACCTATCCCGCCGAAGGCCGCATCCAGGACCGCTTCGCCGAGGGCATCCTGCAGACGCTGATCGAGGAAGGCCCGCGCGCGCTGACCGAGCCCGAGAACTACGACGTCCGCGCCAACGTGATGTGGAGCGCGACGCAGGCGCTCAACGGCCTGATCGGCGCCGGCGTGCCGCAGGACTGGGCGACGCACATGATCGGCCACGAACTGACCGCGATGCATGGACTCGATCACGCGCAGACGCTGGCGATCGTGCTGCCGTCGGCGCTGGCCTACAAGAAGGAGCAGAAACGCGCCAAGCTGCTGCAGTACGCGGACCGCGTCTGGGGCCTGCGCGAGGGCACTGAAGCGCAGCGCATCGACGGCGCGATCGCGGCCACGCGCGCGTTCTTCGAGCAACTGGGCGTGGGCACGCGCCTGTCCGCCTACGGCCTGGACGGCAGCACCATCCCGGCGATGATCGCCAAGCTCCAGGAACACGGCGGCACGGCGCTGGGCGAGCACCAGGACATCCGCCTCGAGGACAGCCAGCGCATCCTCGAAGCGGCCCGCTGAGCCAGCAACCTCCCCACGCGCGGCGNNCCGCGCCCGATGTCCTTCCAGATCCCATGGCGACCACCCTCAACGACAGCATCCGCCGGCGCATCGTCGACGCCGCGACCCGCCTCTCGACCGGGTCCTTCGCGACACCCTCCCCGGTGGCCGGCGTGCGCGTGCTCTACACCGAGACGCCGCATCCCCGCACGCCGGTGCTCTACGAGCCGTCGATCGTCATCGTGGCGCAGGGCGCGAAGGTGGGGCACGTGGGCGACCGGACCTTCCGCTACGACGCGGACAACTACCTGCTGCTGACGGTGCCCCTGCCCTTCGAGTGCCAGACGATCGCGAGCCGCAAGGAGCCCTTCGTCGGCGTGTCGATCGACATTGACACGGCGATGCTGCAGGAGCTGCTGATCGACCTGGAGGACGAGGACTTCGACCGTCCCGCCAGCCTCGAATGCCCCGGCGTCAACAGCGCGCCCTTCACCGAGGAGGTGCTGTGCGCGCTCGAGCGGCTGGTCGACGCGATGGACCATCCTCGCGACGCCAAGGTGCTGGGCCGGCTGATCGTCAAGGAGATCGTCTACCACGTGCTGTGCGGCGACAGCGGCGCGGCGCTGCAGGCACTGGCGCACCGGCACACGCACTTCGCGCAGGTGACCAAGGCGCTGCAGCACATCGAGTCGAACTACGCCAAGCCCTTGAACGTCGAGCAGCTGGCCAAACTCGTGAACATGAGCGTGTCCGCCTTCCATCACAACTTCAAGGCGGTCACCAACACCTCGCCGCTGCAGTACGTGAAGAGCTACAAGCTGCACAAGGCGCGGCTGATCATGCTGAACGAAGGCGTGAAGGCCGGGGTCGCCGCCACGCGCGTGGGTTACGAGAGCCCATCGCAGTTCAGCCGCGAGTTCAAGCGCTACTTCGGCGCCACGCCGCTGGATGAAGTGGCGCGGCTGAGGGCACCGCGGTAAGCCGCGCGCCCTCGCCGCCCCGGGCTCACTGCCCGCCGGTCTTGCCGGCCTTGGCCTCGGCCGAGGTGCTCGCGCTGCCCTGCCCGCTCACCCGACCGCCGTCCCGGCTGGCCTGCGCGGTGCCCGAGGCCTTCGCGCTGCCACTGGCCTGCGCGCCGTGGGCGCGCTCGGGCGAGGCTGGCGTAGAAGGTGACGCCGGCGAGGAAGGCGAGGAAGGCGAAGGCGTGGAAGTCGTCGTGGAAGGCGTGGAGGTCGAGCCGGTACCACTCGTTGCCACGGCGGTTCCTTCCGCGCCCACCTGATGGGCCTGGCCCGCCGTGTGATCCAGTTGGCCACCAGCTGCGCTGGCAGCACCCGCCGCGCGGGCGACACCTTGTTCGGCGCGTTCGTTCAACGAGGTCGTCGCACCGGCGGCCTTGTCCTGCGCCCGTGTCGCGAGATCCTGCGCGCGGCCGACGCCGTCCTGAGCGCGCTCCGTGGCCTTGCCGCGCGCGGCTTCGACGCCGTCACCCACCCGGCCCGTCGCTTGCTGCGCGCGATCGCTCACCTTGCCGGCCGCCTGGTCCGCGCGGTCCCGCGTGTTCTGCAGCGCATCGCGGCCGCGGCTCAGGTCCGGCCGCTGGCCCAGGCCTCCCATCCCACCCAGGCTGCCGCCGATCTGCCCGCTGGCGCCGCCGGAGAGGCCCCCACCGCCACCGAGCAAGCCCGCATGCGCCGGCTGCGCCAGGGCGCCGAGGACCGCCACCAGAGTGCCTGCCACCACGGGCCAAAGACTTTGGGTCTGCTTCGAAATTGCGTTCATGTCGATCTCCTGGTTCGAGAGCCGCGGAACCGTTCCGCGGCCTGCACTGGGAGAACGACGCGGCCGGGTCGCTTCTTCCCGGCCAGTTGCAACCAATGGTTTTCAGCGCAGGTCGCCGGCGTTCACGCGCAGCGAGGCGCCGACGAGCCCGATGCCATACACGTCGTCACGCCCCGGGGCGCCCAGGTCGATCGCCTCGCGCGCGAGCGCATTGAAGGCCGACGAGGACGCGGCTCGATCGGACGACGGCAGGCGCGCCGCGAGCAGTCCCGCCACCAGCGGCGCGGCGAACGAGGTGCCGCGCACCGCCGCGTAGCCGCGCCCGCCGGCCTCGGCGGCGACCATGTCGGCCCCCGGCGCGGCGAAGGCGACATGTGGCCCGCGCCCGGCTTCGACGAGCACGCGCCGGCGCGCGTCGACGCCGGTGACCGCGATCACGCCGGGCCATGCGGCCGGATAGAGCGGCGGCGCCGACGGCCCGTCGTTGCCGACCGGCGCGACGATCAGCAGTCCCTTGTCCTGCGCCGCCTCGACCACGCGTCGCAACAGCGCGTTGGGCGGGCCGACCAGGCTGATGTTGACCACGCCCACCCGCATCCGCGCCAGCCAGGCGAAGCCTTCGGCAATCGCCTGCACGCCGCCGCCGGCCTGGGACCCGCCCTCGCAATACACGTCCATCGCGAAGAGGCGCCCGCGCGGCAGCGCGCCGCGGAAGCCGATCTCGGAATCGCCCACCAGCAGCGACGCCACGGCCGTGCCATGCGCCGCGGGCCGGGCCTGGCCCGCGCAACCCTGTCGAGTCAGCGCCACGTGCCGCAGCGAGGGATGGGCGGCATCGACGCCGCTGTCGATCATGCCGACGCGACGCTCGCCGGTGACGGCCCCTTCGGTCCCGATGGAGCCGGTCGCGCTTGCGCTTGCGAGCGTCGTCGACGTCGCCGTGCCCGCGTCGACGTAGACATGGTGATAGTCGTAGCTGCCCTCCGGGTCCTCGGCGCGCAGCTGCGCGATCCGCGCGGCCAGCGCTGAAGGCGAGGTCCCTGCGGACGTCCGCAGCCGCAGCCAGGCGAGGTCCAGCCCGTCCAGCCGCGTCTCCTCCACCCGCTCCCACCCGTCCATCGACAGCACGCGCTGCCGCGCCTGCGTCGACGACGGCAACGCGAGCACCTCGCCGATGAACACCAGTTCGTCCGCCGCGTTGCGCTGAAGCTGGTCGGGATGGCGCCGAAGCAGCTGATCGGCGAGCCGCTCGCGCCAACGCAGCGGATCGACCGGCGCGAGCAACTGGCTGGTCGAGGTCAACAGCGGCTCGGTGCGGCGCAGCAGCTCGCCGCCGGGGAGGCGGCCACCACCGGGCAGATTGGGCAGACGGACCTGCGCCGACGCGGGCAGCGCCGTGATCAAGGCCGCGGCCAGGCCGAGGATCGGAAGGAATTTCAAGCTCATCGACGGATAACGTCCGGCGCACGGAAGAAAATCCGCGCCGCCGTCGTTCTATTCATCAGGCATCCCATCGCATGAGCATATTGGAGTTGCAATCCGCCCTGGCCGCGCTGCTGCCCCGGCTGCGGCGCTTCGCCCGCAGCCTGACGCATCACCGCGAGGATGCGGACGACCTCGTGCAGGTGGCGGTGGAGCGGGCGCTGCGGGCCTTGGACCAGTACGAGGCCGGCACGCGCCTGGACAGCTGGATGTTCAGGATCATGAAGAACGCCTGGATCGACGAGCAGCGCGCCCGCGGCCGGCGCGCCGAGGTGCTGGCCCCCGAGGAGGCGGGCGAGCACGTCGGCGTGTCCGAGACGGGTCGGCACATCGCGCGCTTGTCGGTGCAGGCGGCGATGGCGCGGCTCCCCGAGGAGCAGCGCCTGGTGGTCGGCCTGGTGCTGGTCGAGGGCCTGCCCTACAAGGAGGCCGCGGCGGTGCTGGAGGTTCCGATCGGCACCGTCACCAGCCGGCTGGCACGGGCGAAGGACACGCTGCAGCAACTGCTGGGCGACGGCGACATCGACGCATGAGCGGCACATGAGCGGCGAAGGACAGGACATGAACGGCGCAATGGATTCCGGCCGCGAGCGCGGCCAACACAGCGGCGATGACGGCGATGAGGTCGGCGGCGCAGGCCCGGGTCGGGCGCGCGGCGAGCACCGCGAGCACGAGCTCGATGTCGCGCGGACGATGGACGACGCGACGCGCGTCGCCGCCTATGTCGACGATGAGATGGACGCGGCGGAGCGCACCCGCTTCGAGGCGAGGCTGGCGGAGGATGCGACGCTCGGCGCCGCGGTGTCGAGGGAGCGACGCCTGCGCGCGCGGCTGACGCACGCCTTCGATCCCGTGCTGGCGGAGCCCGTGCCGGAGCGGCTGAGCGCGCTCTTCGCGAGTCGCGAGGCCGTCACCGAGCCCGCCACCGAGCCCGCGCCCGCCGCGGCGCCCGGTCCGTCCGCCAAGCCAGGCACCAAGCCAGACACCAAGCCCATCGACCTCGGCGAGGAACGTCGGCGTCGCCGCGGAGGCTGGCTGGCCTGGGGCGGCATGGCGGCCAGCCTGGCGCTGGGCGTGTTGATCGGCACGACCTGGCTGGCGCCGCGCGGAGCGCTCGAGGTGGCGGCAGACGGCGGCTGGCTCGCCGAGGGCGCCCTCGCTCAGGCTCTGGACGCGCAGCTGTCCGGCGCGGCGGCGCCCGGTTCCTCTACCCGCGTGGGCCTGAGCTTCGTGTCGCGGGACGGTCGATACTGCCGCGCCTTCACGGTGGGCGTGGCGGATGCCGGCGGTGCCACGGCGGGCCTGGCCTGCCGTGGCGACGACGCATGGCGCGTGCGGCAACTCGCGACGATCACGGCGGGGTCCGCGTCAGCGTCCCCGACCGCATCGACATCCGCAGCGTCGGAAGCCTTCCGGATGGCGGCCTCTCCCTGGCCGCAAGCGCTGCTCGACGACATGGATCGCCTGCGCGAGGGCGATCCCTTGTCGAGCGCGGACGAGCGGGACGCCATGCGTCGCGACTGGCGGCGCTGAGCCCCGCAGCGGCGCTTGACGTCCACCTTCGCGTGCAGTCCGCGCGCAGCACGGGGGGAGCCTGCCAGCCGGTCACGCGACGCCCCAGCCGGGACGCCGCGATGGCGGTCGACTCAAGGGAACGAGAAGTTGGTGGTCGTCGTCGCGCCGGCGGTCAGCGTCAGCGGTCCGGCCGTCTTCGTCGCCAGGCCGGAACTGGCCTCCAGCCCGTACTTCGCCGCGGCGCTCGCATCCGCGCCGAAGTTCAACGCACCCAGCGGCGCGACGTACGCCGCCACCATCGGCGCGCCGGTCGGCAGCGTCATGCTGTAGGCGCCGGTGGTCGCATCGACGCCGCGTGTCGCGACCTCGATCTTTTCGCCGCCGAGCAACGTCTGGGTCGCTCGCACGCTCGCGTCGATCGGCGTGAGGCTGGTGGTGACGGTCCCGGCCGCGGTGCCGCTCATCGAGACGCCCAAACTCAGCGGCGAGGTGGCGCCGTTGAGCAAGGTGACGGTGGAGGCGGCCACGGTCAAACCGGTGACGACGTCGGTCGTGCGTCCTGGCGCGGTGATGACCAGCGTGTAGCTGCCCGGCGCGACCGGCTGCAGCAGGAACTTGCCGGTTGAATCCGGCGCGGTCGCCTTGATGACCACCCCGCCCTGCTGGACGGACACCGTCGTCGCGCCGTTGGCCGCCGCGCTGTCGACGTAGCCGCTGACACCCGAGACGAAGTTGGGCGTGACGGCGACGACCGGCTTGAGCAGGTACTTGCCGGAGTTGCCGGCGGTGACGACGGACTTGCAGGCGTCGAAGTCGAGCACGAAGTCGGCGAGCTGGTTGGCGGCGATGGTGATGTCGACGTTGAGCTTCACGCCGCTCTGGATCGCGCTGGGCGTGTCGAGCGCGACTTCGGTGCCGCCGGTCGGCACGATCGAGTTCAGCAAGGGATCGCTGCCGCCATTGGCGGCGAGCACGAGGCGCATCTGCGTGTAATGGCCGGCCTGCAGGGGGATCTGCCCGAGGGACGCGAGCACGCCGTTGGTCAGCGTGAGCAGGTCCACGCGCTTGGGGGTGCTGAAATTCAGTTCCGCCCAGCCGGCGTCGGTGTCAGCGGCGGTTGTGCTCTGGTGGACGCGGATCTTCTGGATCGCGACGTTGACCTGGTCGAAGCCGCAAGTGGGGGCGTCGGTCAAGGAGAGGCCGAGGGTGCCCATGGCCGCGGCGGGTGGGTCATCGCCGCCGGAGCCGCCGCCGCAGGCGGCAAGCAGGGTGAGACAGGCGGCGGTCAGGCCGGCAGTGAGAAAGCGGGGGAACTTCATGGCGGCTCCTTGCCTTTCGGCTTCCGCCTGGACACGGATTAAAGCCGATGGGTACGGGGAGCGTACGCCTTGCGCTTCAGCAAGGGCGATGCGAGGTGGTGGGAAGTATCACCAGATGCAACGGCGCCGCTTATCTGCTTTTGGTCTACACCGCTCGGGTGCCTCCATAGCGAGCGGTGTCCCCAACTGTGGATTCGAAATTTTTAACTCATTCAACGGGTAGTTAAATGAATCCTTTCGGCCAATCCGCGTAGGTTGCGCTGCCCCACCGCTCCGGAAAATCAGGAAATGTTTCAAACCCTTCATCTACGCGCCTCACGTAATTACTCAGAATCGCAGGCGCATAGGCTTCATTGAACAGCAGCTTCCAAACGAGTCTTTGGAATACTGCGAGATCAGAGAAATAATCACTCATATCTCCGCTCTTCTTCCAACGATCTTCTATACCGGGGAGCCAGTACCCCGAGAAGGAGACGTTCTGACTGATACAGACGCGACACGCCTCCATCCTGAGCGCTCGACCCGTGTCGCTCCAATCCGCAGTTTGAGGCAACAGCCACTTTTCGATCGCCCGTTGCGCTTGCAATGGATCATTCAAATCCATGGAGAATAGCTCATCGTAATACCTGTAATGTTCGGCTACGTCCTGATAAAAGGGCCACATTATTAGTTCAGCGTGACCTAATGAAACTTCTCTCAAGGCCTTACTCCTCGCGGATCGGGCATTACGACGCCCTTATCAATTTCCGGGAAGGCGGTATACGCCTTTCCAGTCGTCTTGTCAATGCCCACCATGATTTTCTCAGTCCACCTATACTCCCCTACCACGCCGTTCGTGATATTTGTATTGGTAGCACCCATATAACCCTCGCCGACCGGTCGACCAAAATCAATTGAGATCTTTCCATTTGAATATGCAGACGGGTCGGCAGCATACTTTGCCTCCGCTTGCTTGATTGCAAGCTCCATATCGGGAGCATTAAATACTTTCGACGCATTGACAGGAGCCTGGGTCGCACCTGTTTGCGGATTTATACCAAATATTGCACGATTGTATTGCTCCGTCAGGGTAGTTCCCGCCCCATGCTTCGCTGTGTAATGAGGGTTGCTAGTTCCGTTTGCGGCATCGAGAGCCACCTTATCGCGCAATGCGATTTCTGCGGCGGCATTTGGCGGGGCCGCATATGGATCCACCCCTCCATCGCGTTCCGCATTTTGAGCGATCCGCTGTGCGTTCTTCGCGGCGATATACGCGTCCATCTCTGATTGAGACACGATCTTCGCGGTGACCATCTCATCAAGGGCTTGACCAATTTTCGGCACAAGCACGCCACCAATGCTCACTACTGCAACGGTCCCGCCACCAACGACGCCCCCAATTACAGCTTCCTTGGCAACCTGTTTTCCATCGATCGTTCCCTTGTCAATATATTGATCACTTGCGCTAGACGTCCCTCCGACCACTGCGCCACCGATCACTGCGCCGGGAATCGTTGCTGGGGCAGTCGCAATAACAGCGACGACAACGCCTCCCTTCACTGCATCTTTGGTCAGCGACTTCTTGACCGCAGCGTCGTATGCGTCGAGTTGAGCCTTGTCCTCTGCGCTCAGCCCGAACCTGGCGATGTTGTCCGTGTTTTGGCAACTCACTGCCGGGCAGTCAGCGATTGCCAAGCGGAACGACTGCCCGTTTGCGCTGACCGTTTGATATTGCAATCCCGTGGCCTTGCCGCTTTGAGCCAGTTCGGGATAGGTAATCTTCTTTGGCGCCAGATCGTAGTAAGGAGAGTTTTCCCCGCCCGTGTTGGCTCGAACAAAGGCCGCGAGATCCGGATCGATATTGGATGAGTTCAGTGCGGTATTGTCGCGATTGATCTGAACGAAGCTCTTCCCGTTATCGCCCGTGGTGAACGGTGCACCCTTGTCATAGAAGGCATTGGGATCCTTTGGATCACGAATGACCATGCCGGCGGTGACATCTTCCTTGTAATAGCTATTTCCGCTATTACGCATCGCGTCTTCGATCTGCTCCTGGGTGTATTTACCCTTGCTCCTCTTCGCCAGTTCAGCAGCCTTATCGCGCTCCTTGGGGTGCAACTGCCGATTGTTGTAGTCCTGATTCAAGCCAGCTGCTGCGCCGTCGAAACCGCCACCGGCGATCGCACCGAGACCCGTAGCGAGCGCCCCGCTCGCCAGCTTTGACAGTGCCGTCGCCCAATCGTTCTTTTGATCCTCTCCCCCTAGACCCGCCTTATCAAGCCGGTCCCTGAGCGTCTCCTGAAGTGAGTTCAGTTGATCGGCCACCTTCGCGCTCGCAGCAGCGCCCAATGCTCCGCTGAGATCGCCGGTCATCGCGCCAATCACCGCATGCGCCGCCACTCGGTATTCACCGCCCTCCTCGTACTTCTTGGCCTCCTGCTCTTTGCCTTCAGCCCGCAGCTTGTCCGCCTGCTTCTTGAATTGTTCGGCCACCTCCTTCGACGCCTGCGCCCCAAACTCCGCCACGATCTGCGCATTCACCTTCACCTGCTGCGCGAGCTTCTGCCCATCCCAGCCCTGCGACAGCTTGCCCGCAGTCGCATCGTTCGTCGCGCCGCGGTCCAGCTTCTCCAGCGTCGCCTGACTCGCCGCATCCCCGCTGGTGATCGTCGTGCTGCCCGCGCTGATCGTGCTGCGCGTCGTGCTGCGCTCGTCGCCGCTGTCCTTGAAGGCGCCCGCCATGCCGCCGCTCGTGCCCGCGCTCACCGTCACGGCGCTGGCGCTGAACTGGCTGCGGTTGTCGATGTCGCTGCTGGTCAGCGTGCCGGTGCTGAAGCTGTTCTTGCCCGCGTCGATCGCCGCCTGGCTGCTCGTGATCGCACCGCCCTTGAGGTCGGTGTTGCCCTTCACGCTCACCTGGAAGCCGCCGTCGCCGGCGCGGATGCCGGCCTGCTCGCCCACCGCCGCATAGTCCGCGTTGACCTTGGACTGGCTGAAGTTGGCGTTGCCGCCCGCCCCGTACCCGACGGTCACGCTGCCGCCCATGCTCTGGCTCTTCGAGTCGAACTTGGCCGTGTCCTGCAGGCTCTCGATCTTGAGGTTGCCGCCGATGTCGGCCACCACCTTCGGCGCCGTCACCACCGCGCCGCCCAGCGTCGTATCCCCACCCGACTGCAGCGTCACCGAGCTGCCGCCCGTGACCTGCGTGGCCGAGTAGTTCGTGTCCTTGCCGTCCGCGTTGCCCTTGGACACGCTGGCGCTGGCGGTGAAGCCCAGCCGGTTCTCCTTGCCCAGCGAGATGCCGATGCCAATGGACGCGCTGCTGCTCGAGTCCTTGCTGTGCTGCTCGCTGGTGTTCTGCGCGGCCAGCAAGTCGATCTTGTTGTCCGCCTTGATGAACACGTCCTGACCCGCCAGCGTGCTGCCTCGCACCGTGACGTTGGAGTCCTGCCCGCCGCCGGTGGCGATGAGGCTCAGCTTGCCGTCCGCGAGCACCGAGCTCCCCGCGGCCTGGTTCGCCTCGTTGTGCTGCGAGCTCTTGCTCTGCTGGCTGCCCACCGACAGGCTGATGCGGATGCTCTGCTCCTGCTGCGCCTTGGCCAGGTCGTTGAACTTCTGGATCTCCTCGACCGCCTGCTTGGCCTTGGAGATCGCCGTGGCCGCCGCCAGTGCCTTCATCCGGTCGTCCTGCGTCTGCGTGACGTGCTCCCCGGCCTTGATGGCGCCCATCGCCGCATCCACGCCCGGTGCGCTCAAGGACAGCGACAGCCCGCTCTGCCTGAACTTGGTCTCCGTGTCCTGCGCCGACTGGTTGCGCGCCTCCACGATGTCGATGGACTTGCCCTTGATCGTCACGTCGCCCTGCGGCGCCTGCACCTCCGAGCCCACCTGCCGGTACTTGCCGCCGGCGTAGATGTCCACGTCCCCGGCGACGCTGGCCACCACCGAGCCCTGGTGCGTCTCCTGGCTCGTCTTCGTCGCCTGCGACAGTTCCTGCTTGCCGATCGTCACCCCGATCCCGCCGCCGCTGAACAGCCCCGACTTCACCGTCTTCTTGAACTGCTCCGTGTCCACCGAGTTGGTGACGCCATCGATGGTGATGTCGCGGTCGGCGATGAGCTTGGTGCCGTTGTCCGAAACCGCCTGCGCCGCGGCCAGCGTGATGTCGCGCCCGGCCACGATGTTGACCGTGTCGCCCGACAGCGTCGTGCCGATCGCGGTCGTCGTGTCCGTCTTGTTGTAGGTCGTGACGGTCTTCTTCTTGAACAGACTCTTCTTGGTCTTCTGCGTCATCTCCTCGACGACCTTGTTGGCCTCGCCGGCCAGCAGCTCGACGTCGCGCCCTGCGCTCAGCGTCACCGCGCCTTGCGCGCTGGCGATCTGCGCGGCCGTGGCGCTCAGGTCCTGGCCGGCCTTGAGCAGCACCGCGCCCTCGGCCTTGATCTCCGTGCCCACGTCCTGGCGCTGGCTTTCCTTCTTGAAGTTGGTCGCGTTCCAGACCTGGTCGCGCGAGCTCGAGGTCTGCACCGTGCTCAGCGTCAGGTCGCGCCCGGCGGCCACCATCACGCCGCCCTCGGCGCCCGCGCCCTCCGCGCCGCCCTGCGTGATCTGCACCGCCTGCAGCTGCGCGTCGCGCCCGGCCTGCACCACCATCACGCCGCCCGCGGTGAGCGAGGCCACCTGGTCCAGCACCGTCGCCTTGGTCGTGACGTTGCCCCTCACCGTGCCGCCGCTGGCCGTGGTGCTCTGCATGACGACGTCACGCCCCGCCACCAGGCTCATGTCGCCCGTGGCCGCCAGCTGCCCGCCGATGTTGCGCAAGTCCTCGCGCGCCGTCAGCGCCAGCGTCGTGGCGCGCATGTCGCCGGTGTTGGCGATGTTCTGCGCCTGGATGGCCACCGCCCCGCCGCGCACACTGCCGCCGTTGTTGAAGTCGCCCGTCAGCGCCATCTCCACCCGGCCGCCGGCGATCAGCGAGCCGCTGGGCAGCAGGTCGCCCTCGCGCGGCACCAGGTACACCTGCGGCACCAGCACGCGCTGCGTCGTGCCGTCCGCCAGCGTCACCGTCTGCTCCACCAGCCACACCAGGTCGCTGGTGAGCTGCGTCATCTGCTCGGCGCTCAGCGCCACGCCCGGCACCAGCTGGTGCTCCTTGGCGAAGGTCGCGCCGTTGGTCAGCAGCGCGCGGTACATCGACTCGTCGTCCGCGTAGCCCGACAGGTAGCCCGTGCCGGTGAGCTGGCCGATCTGCTCGCGCACCAGGCGCTGCTCGTAGAAGCCGTCGCCCAGGCGCTTCTGCGTCACGGTGGGATCCAGCGCCATCTGCTGCAGCAGGAAGTCGCTGGAGAGCCACTCGCGGTAGTTGGCAAAGCGCGGGTCCGTCTCGACCAGGTACTTGCTACCGGGCTCGCTGTGCGTCTTGAACAGGCTGTTGGAGGGCAGCGTGAGGTTGGGCAGTACGCCGAACAGGCGGCCGCCGACGCTCAGGCCCGAGACCCTCAGCGCCGCGTTCTGCGCCGCGCCCGGCCGGCTCGTCGAGCCGGCTTGCGTCGTCACCTTGCCGATCTGCGTCGTGGCCTTCTGGTCGGTCTGCGCGGACGCGTCGACCTGCGCGGCCGCCGCGGCACGGGCCTGCTGAAGCAGGCCGGCGATGCCGGTCCGCGCCGTGCCCTGCACCTGTTGCGTCGTGCTGTTGCCCTGCGCGGCGTCGATCGCCTGCCCATCGCGGAACTGCGTGGTCACGCGCGCGCCTTGCAGGTCCTGCGCGGAGCCCGTCTGCACCGCGTCGCCATCGCGCTCGTGACGGAGCGTCGCCTCCACCTGCGCGCCCGCGTCGCCGGACTGCGCGGCGGCGATGGCGCGCTCGGTCGCGGTCGCGCCACTGCGCTGGATCGCCTGGACCACGCCGGCGCCCGCGGCGCCGTTGCCCGTCGCCACTGCGTTCGACGTGATCGCACTGCCCGCCCGCACCTGCGCATTGCCTTGCGCGTTGGCCTGCGCCGCAGCGCCCTGCTGCACCTGGCGGATCAAGCGGGTGAGGAAGCCGCCAGTACCAGCGCCACCGCTCACGTTGGCGGAAGCACCGCCTTGCGCCTGTTGCGCCGAGGCACCGCCCCCGGTGCTCACCGCACCAGCGCCCTGGCGCCCGCCCGGCGCCTGCGACACCTGCCCCACCACCGGCGCACCGCCCGCCAGCGAGAGATTCACCGTATGCGCCACGCCCTGCGTGTCGACGGCCGTCACCGTGTGCGGCACGTTCGTGACCTGCCCACCGGTGATCGCCACGCCAGTCATGCCGATCACCTGGCTCATGTCGTTGTTGATCGTGCCGGCACCGATGCTCAAGGTGCCGCCCACGATGATCTTGGCCGCGAGCGACTGCGTCAGCGGCGCGCCCGCGGGAGTGCCACCGAAGGAATCCCACGAGATGATCCGGTCGCCAGGATGCGTCTGCGCGTAGTTGTTCAATGCCTCCTGTGGCGTGCGCCCGTTCAATGGAACGAAGAGGTCCTCCACCGGCCCGTTGTTCTTCGACACGAGAATGCTCAGGGAGCCCCCCGAGCCCGGCGTGTAGTTGCCCCACATCAGGTACGGGTTGACGTTGTCGATGCGGTTGGCCGTCAGCATCAGGTTGCTGCGCGCCTCGATCGTGGCGCCGCTGTTGAGCAGCGTGTCGCCGGAGATCGTCATGTCCCCTCCGGCGCGGATGAAGGCCTTCGGCGTGAGGTTGCCCAGGGCGGTCGCACCGCCACTGATGGACCCGCCGACTCCTTCACCACCTTCGCTTGCGGTGTCAGTCTCCGTGAGCTCCCCAGGCTTGCCACCACCACCGGTGCTCTCACCCGCGGTCACCGTCCCTGCGGACGAGCCGGTACCGACGCCGGGCAGCACCGTCCTGTTCACGATCGCCCCCGTCATCTGCAGCGCCAGCGCGCGGCTGGCCTCGATGGTCGAGTTCTCGTTGAGCAGACTCGCGCCCGCGAGCCGCAGGTCACCGTCCGCGAAGATCAGCGCCCCATCCGTGTTGGAGATCTCGCGCGTGAGCTGCGCGTCGATCGAGCGCCGGCCCGCGATCACCGCCGCCACGCCGCCCTCCGCGCCGTTGACCAGCGCGCCACCGTCGATGACCACGTCCCCGCCGTAGATCCGCCCCGTGCCCACGTTGACCAGCCGGTCCGAGGTCAGCAGCACGCCATCGCCATCGATCAGGCCGCGGTTGGTGATCTGCCCCGCCGCGGTGAGCAGCGTGTTCACGCCGCTGAGTTCGCCGCTGGCCGCGTTGTCGATGCTGCTCGCCGAGATCGACAGCGTCCCGCCGCTGCGCAGCGTGCCCTGGTTGGCGAAGTTACCCGAGACGTCGAGCACCATGTCGCCCGCCGACTGGAACTGGCTGCTGGCGCCGTAGACGAAATCGCCCACGAGCTTGACGCTCATGCCCGCGCCGCTGCTGATCTGCCCGCCGACACCGCCGACACCGCCGGCGAGCTCGCGCAGGTTCAGCCCCATCGCGCTGCCCGACCAGATGCGCCCACCCGCGTTGTTCAGCGACAGCGCCGACACCGACGCCCCATCCCCGATCGTCTGCGTGCCCGACGCACCCAGCGCCCCGCCCGCGTTGTTGAGCGACTGCGCGATCATCAGCCCCAGGCTCCCGCTGGCCAGCACCTGACCGCCGACGTTGTCCAGCTGCTGCGCGCGCACGGTGACCGCGCCGCCCTGGATGCCCTGGCCGGCGCCGCTGGTGTTCGTGTTGTCGATGCGGCCCGCGGCCGTGAGATTCAGCGTGCTGCCGCCGTAGATCAGCCCGCCCTGGTTGAGCACCTGCTGCGCCGACGCGTCCAGCGTCTGCGCGCCGATCAGCCGTCCACCCTGGTTGTCGAGCGTGCCGCCCACCGACACCGTCAGCGCCAAGGCCGACAGCTCCGCGCGGTTGACCAGCTGGCTCAGGTTCACCTGCGCTGATGTGCCGGCGCTGATGCCCTGCTCGTTGGTCAGCGTGCCGGCATTGAGCGTCATCGCGCCCTGCGCGCGGATGCCCGTCGGCGTCGTCACCGAGCCGTCGCGCGTGTTGTTCAGCGCCGCGCCATGCGTCTGCACCGAGAGGCCACCACCCGATTGCAGCAGCCCGCCGCGGTTCTCCAGCGTGCCGCTGTCCACCGTCAGCGACTGCGTCGCAAGCAGCCGGCCGCCGCTGTTGTCCAGCGTCTGTCCGCGCGCATCGATCACGACCGCTGCGCCCGAGACCTCGCCCCGCGCGTTGATCAGCGAGGCCGAGCCCAGATCCGCCGTCTGCCCGGCCTGAATGGCGCCGGCCGTGTTGTCGATCACGCCCTGCGCGCGCAGCGTCACGCCGCCTTGCAGGCTCGAGATCCGGCCCTGCTGGTTGCCCAGCGTTGCCGCGCTCAGTGACACGCCCTGCTGCGCGAGCAGCGTGCCGCCCGCGTTCTGCAGCGCGCCGCCCGTGGTCACGCTCAGCGTGCCGTCGCTGCCGGCCCAGCCGCCGCGGTTGTCGACATTGCCGGCGTTCAGCGTCATCGCCGCGCCGCTGCGCAGGCGGCCGCCCTGGTTGTCCAGCGTGCCGCCGATCGTGGCCTGCAGCGTCGAGTCGCTCTGCATCAGGCCGTTGCCGCCGTTGAGCAGGCTCGCGCCGCGCACGTCGAGCGCGCCCGCGCTGGCCACCGTACCGCCGCGGTTGTCGATGCCGCCCGTGATGTCGAGCAGCGCCCCGCCATTGCTGACGAGGTTGCCGCCGCGGTGGTCCAGGCTGCTGCCCGACACCGTCACGCCGGTGCCCTGCGTCTGCGCACTGACCAGCGTCACCGCGCCGGTCGCGGCGATCATCACCGCGCCATTGGCCAGGATCTGGCCCGAGCTGCCATCCAGCGAGCCCGTCGTGACCGTCAGCGGACCGCTGCCCGCCGCCATCAGCGTGCCCCGCACGTTGTCCACCGACTGCGCCTGCAGACGCAGGCCCGTGCCGGCCGCCTGGATGCGGCCATCGGTGTTGAGCAGCTGGTTGCCGATCGTCGCGGTCAGCGCACCGGCCGCGCCGGTCTGCGTCAGCGAGCCGCCGACATTGCGCCAGTCCGTCGCCGTGATGCCGACGTTGGCACCGCTCAGCGTCGCCGCGTCCGTCGACAGCAGACCCGCGCTCGCGAGCATCAGGTCACCCGCGCCCGCGACGATCGCGCGGTCCAGGCGCAGCGCGCCCAGGCCCGAGGCGGCGGTCGAGCTCATCGACACCGACGCCGCCTGCAGACGGCTGTCCTGCAGCTGCAGATCGCCGCCGCGCAGCGTCATCGCGCCCGCGGCCAGCATCGATCCGGCCGATTGCAGCGTACCCGTCGTGCGGACCGTCAGGTCGCCTTGCGCGCCCAGCGTGTTGTCCGGACGCAAGCCCGCGGCCAGCGTGCCAGCGCCAGCCAGCGCGGGCGCGTCCACGGTCAGCGCGCCCTGCGCGCCGATCAGGCCGTTGTTGGTGAGCGTCTGACCCGCGTTCACCGCCGCGTTGCCTTGCGCGTAGATGTTGCCGCTGTTGCTCAGCGCGCCGGTCGTCGTCAGCCGCGTGTCCGCGCCCGATTGCAGCGATCCCGCGTTCGTCACCTGGCTCGCGCCGATGGTCAGCGCGGTCTGCGCGTTGATCAGCCCCTGCGCGCCGTTGGTCAGCGTGCCCAGCGTCAGGTCGACAGCACGAGCGCCGAGCTGGCCGCCGGTGTTGTCCAGCGACGCCGCCTGCGCGCGCAGATCACCGCCCGCGCCCATCGCGCCGCCGGTGTTGTCGATCGCGCCAGCGACACGCAGCTGCGCATCGCCGCCGCTCAGCAGCTGGCCGCCTTGATGGCGCAGGCTGTCGGCCTGCAGCGTCACCGCCCCGCCCTGCGTCTTCGCCTGGCTCAGATCGACCGCGCCCGTCGCCGTCAGCGTCACCGCGTGCGCGCCGAGGATCTCGCCGTTTGCGCCACTCAGCGTGCCGGTCTTGAGGCTCAGCCCCTCAGCGCCCGCATGCACCAAGCGGCCGCTCGTGTTGTCGATCGAGCCCGCATTCACCGTCAGCGTGCGGCCCGCCGCGGCGATCTCGCCGCGCGTGTTGTCCAGCGCGCCCTGCAGCGTCGCGCTCAGCGCGCCGGCCTGGCCGGTCTGCGTCACCACGCCATCGACGTTGGACCAGCGCTGCGCCGTCACCGACAGCGTGTCGCCCGAGATCGACGCCGCGCCCGTGTCCATCGAACCCGCCGCCGACATCGTCAGCGCCCCCGACGACGCCAGCGTCGCGCGGTTCAGACGCAGGTCGCCGGTGCTGGCCGTCAGGTCCGCGCGCTGCGCCTGCAGCTTCGCGTCCTGCAGCTGCAGCGTGCTGCCCGACAACGTCATCGCGCCCGCGGCCACGGTCTGGCCGCTCTGCTGCAATGCGCCGCTCGTGCGAAGCGTCAGATCGCCCTGCGTGCCGAGCGTGTTGTCCGACTTCAGGCCGGCGACGAATCCACCGCTGCTCGCGATGCTCGCCGCCTGCACCGACAGCGCGCCCTGCGCCGCCAACATGCCGCTGTTCGTCAGCGCGCCCTCGGCGGTGATCGTCAGCGGGCCGCGCGCGTACGCGCTGCCGGTGTTGCCGAAGGCGCCATGCACCGTCAGGTCCATCGCCGCCTGCGACTGCAGGCTGCCGGCGTTGTCGAGCTGGCCGGCTTCGATCGTCAGCGCCTGCGCCGAAGCGATCAGACCCTGACCGCCGTTGAGCAGCCGGCCCGCCGTGCTCAGGCTGACCGCGCGGCCGCCCAATTGGCCATCCGTGTTGTCCAGCGAAGCCGCGACGATGCGCAGGTCCTCGCCCGTCTGCATCAGGCCGCGCGTGTTGTCCATCGCGCCGCCGACGGTGAAGGCCGCGCCGGTCTGGCTCAGCAGCTTGCCGTCGCGATGGCTGAGGCTGCCCGCGTTCACCGTGATGTCGCGCGCCTGTGTCAGCGCGCCATCCAGCGTCAGCGCGCCCGGCGTCTGGATCGCCAGCGCGCCCTTGCCCAGGATCTCGCCGCCGGTGCCGTCGAGCTGCTGCGCGCTCAGCGTCAGCGTGCCGGTGCCGGCATGCAGCAGCGTGCCTTGGCGGTTGTCGATGCGCACCGCGGCGAGCGTCACGTCCGCCGCGTTGGCCGCGATCGAGCCGCCCTGGTTGATCAGCGCCTGCGCCACCGAGACGCGCAGCTCGCCATCCGCCGCGCTCTGCGCGAGATCGCCGCCGGCGTTGCGCCAGTCGGTCGCCGTGATCGACACCGAGCCCGCGCCCAGCGTCGCGCCGGAGGTGTCCAGCGCATTCGCCGCGGACAGCGTCAGGCGCGCGCCGCCAGCCACCGTCGCGCGGTCCAGGCGCGCGTCGCCGGCCAGCGCCGTCATCGTCACGCGCTGCGCCTGCACGCGGCTGTCCTGCAGCGCGAGTGCGGCGCCGCTCATCGTCAGCACGCCGCCCGCGAGCGCGGTGCCGCTCTGCTGCAGTTGACCGCTCGCCGTCAGCGTCAGGTCGCCGCGCGTGGCGAGCGTTCCGTCCGCGTTCAGGCCGGCAGCGAAAGCGCCGTTGCTGGCGATATCGCGGGCTTCCACGGTCAGCGCGCCCTGCGCCGTCACGACGCCGGTGTTGACCAGCGCGTCTGCCTTCAGATGACCGTCACCTTGCGCGCGGACCGTCCCGCTGTTCTGCAGCGCACCGCTCGCGCGCAGGTCGAGATCAGCGCCCGCCTGCATCGAGCCTGCATTGCTCAGACTCGTCACGTCCGCCGAGAGCTTGCCGCGCGCCGCGATCAGGCCCGCGCCGGCGTTGCTCACCGTGCCGCCCGTCAGCGTCACGTCGACGGCACCGAGCTGTCCATCGCGGTTCGTCAGCGTGCCGGCATCGATCGCCAGGCTGCTCGCGCCGTGGATCAGGCCGCCGGTGTTGTCGAGTTCGCCGCCGACGGTCAGCGCCGCCGAGCTCTGCGCGAGCAGCTCGCCGCCGCGCAGCTTCAGAGTGGCCGCGTGGACCGTCACGCGGTCTCCTTGCGCCGTCGCGCCGTTCAAGTCGGCATCGCCCGCGAGGTTCAGCGCCAGCGCGCCGTTGCCGGCGATCGTGCTGTTGACGCCATTCAGCGTCGTCGCGTCCAGACGCAGCGTGCCGCCCGTCGTGCCCGCATGAATGATCTGGCCCGCGCCGTTCTCGATGCGGTCCGCCGACAGCGTCAGCGCCGAGCCATTGCCCGCGATGCGCCCGCCCTGGTTGTCCAGGACGCCGCTCAGCGTCGCGGTGAACTGGCCCGCGGCATCCGTCTGACCGATCTGGCCGCCGGCATTGCGCCAGTCGACCGCCGTGATGGCGACGCTCGCGCCGCTCATGCGCGCGCCCTCGGTGTTCAGCGTGCCGCTGCTGCGCAGGTCGAGCAGATCACGCACCGACAGCAGCGCGCGGTCCAGTCGAAGCTCGCCGCCACGCGCGTTCAGCGCGATCGACGCGGCCGTGGTCTGACTGTCCTGCAGCAGCAGCGACGCGCCCTCCAGCGTCGCGCGGCCCACCGCCTGCGCCGTGCCCGAGTGCTGCAGCGTCTGCGCCGCGGACAGCATCAGCTCGCCCTGCGCCGCCAGCGTGGTGTCCGGCTTCATGCCGGCGGCGAAGGCGCCGCTGCTGGCGATGCTGTCCGCCCGCACCGTCAGGTCGCCCTGCGCCGCAATCAGGCCGGTGTGCGTGAGCGCGCCGCCCGCCGTCACCGTCATCGCGCCCTGCGCGTAGAAGCTGCCGGAGTTATCGAGCGCGCCGCTCACGCGCACCGAGGCATCGCCCTGGCTGAGCAACTGGCCCTCGCGATGGCTGAGACTGCCCGCGTCGAGCGTGATGGTCCGGCCTTGGGTCTGCGCGCGGTCCAGCGTCGCCGCGCCGGTCACAGTCAGCGCGAGGTCGCCGCTGCTGGCGATGCGGCCGTCCGCGCCCGACAGCGAGCCCGCCGAGATTGTCAGCGCGCCCGCGCCGGCATGCGTGATCGCGCCGCCGCGGTTGTCGAGCTGGCCCGCGTTCAGCGTGGCCGACTGGGCGTTCGCGCCGATGCGGCCGCCCTGGTTGTCGATCAGTCCGGCCACGTCGACGCGCATCGCGCCCGCCGCGTCGGTCTGCGCGAGCGTGCCGCCCGCGTTGTGCCAATCGGCCGCCGCGATCGAGACGGAGCCACCGCTCAGCGTCGAGCCCGCCGCATCCAGCGCGCCGGAGGCCGACAGCGTCAGCTGCCGCGTTGCCGCGACCGTCGCCTGATCGAGCGCGAGGCTGCCCGCCAGCGCCTGCAGCGACACCGAGCCCGCCTGCGTCTTGCTGCCTTGGAGCGCGACGCTGTCGGCGCTGAACGTCAGCGCGCCACCGGCCACGGAGGTGCCGCTCTGACGCAGTTGCTGCGCGGTGACCGTCAGGTCCCCGCGATCGCCGACGGTGTTGTCGGCCTGCAGGCCCGCCGCCAAGCTGCCGCTGCTGGTCAGCGTGCCGGCCGTGATGCGGGTGTTGCCGCTCGCCGCCACGGTGCCGGTGTGATCGAAGGCGAGCGCATCCACGCGGACATCGCCCTTCGCGGTGATCAGGCCGGCATTCGTCAGCGCGGCGCGAGCCGTCAGGTCGACATCGCCTGCGGCTTGCAGCTGGCCCGCGTTGTCGAGGCGATCAGCGTTCACCGTCAGGCTCGAGCCCGAAGTCACCAGGCCCTGTCCCGCGTTGTCGATCGCGCCTGCGCGCAGCGTGACCGCCGCGCCGCCGATCTGGCCGTCGCGGTTGGTCAGCGTCGCCGCCTGCAGCGTCACCGGGCCGCCGCCCTGCACCAGACCGCTCGTGTTGTCGAGCGCCTGCGCAGCCGTGAGATCGACCGCGCCCTTGGCCACCAGCTGCGCGTTCTGCAGCGACAGGCTGGCGGCATTCACCGTGATGCGGTCAGCTTGCGTCTGCGTCTGGCTCAGGTCGGCGGCGCCACTCGTGGTCAGCGTCAGCGCGCCGTTGCCGAGGATTTCGCCCCTCGCGCCGGCCAGCGTGCCGGCGTCGATGCGCAGTTCACCCGCGGCTGTGCCCGCATGGACGATGTGACCCGCCGTGTTGTCGAGCTGCTGCGCCGACAGCGTCAGCGCCGTGCCGTTGACGGTGATGCGACCGCCGCGGTTGTCGAGCGCGCCGCTCACCGTCGCCGCGAGGCGACCGGTCGTGTCCGTCTGCGAGAGCTCACCGCCGGCGTTGCGCCATTCAGCCGCCGTTAAGGTCACCGAGCCACCGCTGAGCTGCGCGTTCTCGGAGACGATGGCGCCAGTCGCGCCCAGGTCGAGCGCGCCGGCCGAAGCCATCGCCCCGCGATCGAGGCGCAGGTCACCCGCCTTCGCCTGCGCGGTGACGCTCGCGGCCTGCGTGCGGCTGCCTTGCAGCTGCAGCTCGGCGCCTTCGAGGCGCGCGGCGCCGCCGGCCAGCGTCACGCCGCTGTGCTTCAGCGCGCCATCGGCCTTCAGCGACAGGTCACCCGTGATGCCGACGGTGTTGTCCGCCCTCAGGCCCGCGGCGAAGGCGCCGCTGCTGTCGATGGCGCCGGCATGCACGTCCAACGTACCGCCCGCGGCGATGGTGCCGCCCTGCGTCAGGGTCCCACCGTCGATCGACGCCGCGCCCGCCGCGCGGATCACACCGGCGTTGGTCAGCGCGTCGGCGCGGACGCTCAAGTCGCGCGAGGCCACGATCAGGCCGCTGCCGGTGTTGTCGACCTGCTGTCCGCGCACGTCCACGCCGCGGCCGCTCAGCTCGCCGTCACGGTTGTCGAGCTGGCGCGCATCAACGCGCAGATCGCCGCTGGTCGACAGCACGCCGCCCTGATTCGCGAGCGACTGCACGGTCATCGTCAGCGCGTCGCCGGCCGTCGAGAGGCGGCCGCCGGTGTTGTCGACGCCCTGCGCCGTCAGCGTGAGGCTGCGCGCGTTCGTCTGGATCTGGCCCTGGCGGTTGTCGAGCTGGCCCGTCAGCGCGACGTTCCAGTCGCCGGTGCCGCTCATCGCGAGCTGGCCGCCGGCATGGCGCCAGTTCTGCGCCTGCAGCGTCAGCGACGAGGCGCTCATCCGCGCGCCTTCCGTGACCAGGTCGCTGGCCGTGCTGATGCGCAGCGCATTGGAGGCCTGCAGCTGCGCGCCGGCCAGGTCGATGCCCCCGGCGTCGAAGGCCGCGTCGACGGCCAGCAGTTGGCCTCGCAGCAAGAGTTCGGAGCCCGCCGACATCGCGAGCGCGCCCTGCGTGCCCACGCGGCCGTCGCTGCCCAGGCCGGCCGCGACGGTCGCGGCGCTGCTCGTCAGCAGGCGCTGAGCGGCGCTCGCGTTCAAGTCGCGTTGAGCGGCGAGCAGGCCGCTCACGCTGAGGTCGCCGCCGGACGTGGCGCTCACGTGGCCGCCGTAGATCGAGCCGCCAAGCACCGCGCCGTCACGCGCGGAGAGCGCGAGCGCGCCACCTGCGCGCACCTGCGCGTCGGAGGCGATCGACGCCGCATCGACGGACAGACCGTTGCCGGCCGACAGCCGCGCGCTCGCGTCCTGGCGCAGCGCACCTTGCAGCTTCAGCGCGACGTCCTGGCCGTCGATCGACCCGCCCTGCTCCTGCACGAGCGAGCGCGCTTCCACGGAGATGCCGTCGCGCGCCGCGATCGCGCCCGCGGTGTTGACCACATCGGCCTGGCCCTGGATCACGATGCCGCCCGCGGCGGCGTTCAGCTCGCCGCGATCGTTGCGCAGCTCGGTGCCGGCCTGCAGCGTCACGCCGCCATCGGCGGCGACGCGCGCGTCGCGGTTGTCGATGCGGTCCGCGCTCAAAAGCGCGGTGCCGGCCGAGCGCAGCGACGCGCGTTGCTGGCTCAGCGTGCCGTCGGCCTTCAGCGAGATCGACAGCGCCCGGACATCGGCGCCATCGAGCATCAGTTGCACCGAGCGCGCGGACAGTGCGCCATTGGACAAGAGCATCGCGCCGGTCAGCGTGAGCGCACGGGCGTCCAGGGTGAGCCCACCGGTGCCGTACTGCTCGATGCTGGCGCCCTGGGCGCTGAAAGCATCGGCGGTGATCGTCAGCGCTGCGCCGTTGCTCGCGAGGCGCGCGCCATCGGCGGTGATGGTCGGCGCCTGCACGACCAAGCCGTCGCCCGCGAGCAGTTGGCCCAGTTGCGTCGCCGACTGGGAGGCGGTCAGCGACAGGCTGCCGGCTCCAGCGACGATCGCGCCATCCGAGGTCATGCCGGCAACGGTCGCGCTGCCGGCTTCGCCGCTCAGCTGCGGCGCCTTGACGTCCACGCTCCCACGCGAAGCGAGCCATCCGGCGTTGCGCACGCCGGTGTTGGACTGCACCGTCAACGACGGCGTGCCGTTGGCATCGGCCTCCTGCGCGTAGATGGTCCCGGTGTTGTCTAGCCAGCCATCGGCGCGCAGCGTCAGCTGCCCACCGACGATCTGCCCGGCCTGGCGCACGCCCAGGCCTGCTTCGGTGCCGACGAGCGTGATGCGTTGGGCGTAGATGCCGCCCAAGGCCGTGCTGTCGAGCGCATAGCGCGGCCGCTCGCCGCTCGGCGCCAGCGCTTCGCCCGCGCCATTGCCAGCGGCCGCGCCTTCGACCGTCATCACCTGCGTGCCGGTCTGGATGCGGGCGTCCTTGGCCCACAAGCCCGCATTGAGCTCCACCGCCCGCGCCAGCAGCGCGGTGTAGTCCGTCTGCGAGCCATCCAGCCCCTGCCCATCGATGCGGATCAGCCCGCCCTGCACGCCGTAGCCGGCGATGCTGCCGTCGGCGTTGAAGCGCGGCGTGCCCGTCGTCAGCACCGCGGCGCTGGCGTTGATGAAGCCGCCGCCATCCACCTGGATGCCGGCCGGGTTGGCGATGATCACCTCGGCCCGCTGCCCCGCCACTTCCACGTAGCCCTTGAGCTGGCTGGGCGCGCTGCTGTTGACCTCGTTGAGGATCACGCGCGCGCTGCCCTTGGCCAGCCACGGATTGCCCTGCACGAAACCGCCCAGCTGCGTGCTGGCATCGGTGCGCGAGTTGTTCAGGATCACGCCCTGCCTGTCGACGTCGAACTGGCTGTAGGTGTTGCGCGAGACGCCCGCCGCGCTGGGCGTCTGGATGTTGACCTGCACCGTGCCGTTGGCGCTGTTGACCACCGTCGGCTGCTGCTGCTTCGGCGCATTCGGATCGGCCTTGACCTGGGCCAGCGCCTCCGGCGCCAGCGTGATCACCGCCCCCATCGCGAAGGCCGCGGCCAGCGCGAGCAGCGCCGGCGGGCCGCGCGAGATCGCCGGCACCACCTCCGCGGCGGCCAGCGCGCGACGCGCCGGTGCCGCACTCTCCCCGCTGCCGCCTTTGGTCTGGCTGACAGCGGTCTCGGCCACGGCCATCAGTTGGCCACGTTGCTTGTTGAAGACGATTCGGTACTGGAGACGGTTCATCGTGAGCTCAACGGAGAAATTGGGGAGCGAGGGATCCGGGTCAGCGCAAGGGCATCAACGGAAAGGCATCAACGGGAATAGGTCAGGCTGAAGCCCGCGACGACGCGGGCCGCCGGGAATCGCGCGGGCTGCCACGGCGGCGCGCCGGCGAAGACATCGAGCGAGAAGCCCTGCGTGCGCAGGCGCGAGCCGATGACGGCGCCGGTCAGGTGGCGTCCGGCCAGGCGTTCCGCGCCGTTGCCGCCGACCAGGCCGGCGTCCACGCCCAGGTACATCGACACCGCCGGCGAGCCCTGCGGCGCGCTCAGCGGCAGCTCAGCCTCGTTGCGCCAGAGCAGGCCGTCGTCGGCGGACAGCGAGGCATCGCTGCCGAAGCCGCGCACCGTGTAGCGGCCGCCGATGGAGAAGCGGTCCTGCGGCGTCAGGCGGTTCAGCGCGAGCTGGCCGCGCACCGAGCTGCTCAGCTGCAGCTGACGGGCGCCCAGCGGCAGCGCGCCGTTGACACTGACGCTGCCCTGCAGCAGCTTCACGCGCGAGTCGGCCTCGCCGAAGGCCTCTTCCGGCGCCTCCAGCGCGTGGAAGGCGCCGGTGCCGCGCTTGAGGCTGAACTCGGCCTCGCTGCCGACGCCGCCAGCCTGGCGCTTGAGGTTGAGGCCGGCTTCCCAGCCGCCGGTGCGCCGGCGCTGCACCTCGACCTCGGTGTCGTCGATGTAGTTGCGCGAGCCGCGGCCGAACAGCTTCACGAAGCCGCTGAACTTGTACTGGCCGTCGCGCCAGAGCATGCGGGTCAGCTTGAGTTCGCCGTTGCTGCTGGCGCCGCGGTAGACGTAGGTCTGGTTCGCGCCGATGACGACCTGGCGATAGCCGCTGCGGCTGAAGGTCACGCTCAGCAGCGCGTGACCCCAGGGCAGCGAGTAGTGCAGCACGTGGCCGCCGGTGCCCTTGTGCGGACCGTCGCGCTCGTCGACGCGGCGCGCGAGCCAGTCGGCGTCGCGGTTCAGGGTCACGTAGAAGAGGTCGTTGAGCGTCAGCGCATGGTCCAGCGAGGCGGTCAGCGCCAGCGGATAACGACCGGTGGCCTCGCTGCCGCTGTCGTCCAGCGACACCTGCCAGCGCCATTGGCGCCCGCCCTGGTAGCTGACGGCGAGGTCGCTGTAGCCGGGCTCGACCGTGTCCCGGGCAGGCTCGACCTGGATGTCGGCCTGCGCGCCGGGCACGCGCTGCAGGTTCTCCAGCGCCTGCTCCATGTCGCGCAGGTTGAGCACGTCGCCGGGCTTGACCGGCAGCGCGTTGGCCAGCCGCACCTGCGGCGAACTGCCCTCGCGCACGCGGATCGCGTGGACGCGTCCCGGCACCACGGTCAGGCGCAGCACGCCGGTGGACAGGTCCTGGGGCGCGGCCAGCACGCGCGTGGTGATGAAACCTTCCTCGATCAGCGCGTCCTGCAGCCGCGTGACCAGCGTGGCCACGCCGGTGGCCCCCAGGCAACGGCCGATCGGGGCGTCGTCGCCCTGCGGGCCGTCCAGCGCGCGGATCTGGCGGGCCATGCGGGGCTGGCCCTCGACGCCGTCCAGCTCGATCCGGGTGATGAGGAAACAGGGCGACTCGTCGTCGCGCAGGCGTTGACGCGCCGGTGGCGGGCTGGCGCGCAGGCGCACGTCGGGTTCGCGCTCCAGCGACTGGCGCTGCTGCGCTTCGCGCTGCTGCTGGAGCTGGCGTTGCGCGTCGGGGTCGACCGTGCCCGGCGGCAAGGCCTGACCCCAGGCGGTTTCCACGCCGGCGGCGAGCGCCGCGGCCAGCGCGACCATCGCCACTGCCGGCACGCCGGCGGCCGGGCGCGCGTGCGCCCGCTTGTTCTTGTCCTGCTGCATCCCTTGCCTGCCTGTTGGGCGTTGTTTTTCTGAACCCAAGGCAGCCGGGAAGACGGCAATGCATCACGGACTGGCGCGGACCCATCCGGCAACCCCGCTATCTCATGGCACGGCATCGGAGGGATGCCGGCGGGAGACCGGAAGCTTTGCGTCGCCGGCTCGCGCCGGTTTTGCCCTAGGCAGTCCGCGCCCTGTGAGATTCCTCACGAAGTGCTCGCTCGGCGGCGGACTCGAGTGAAGCACTGTATCGGAGTGCAACACGATCGACACATCGCACTTCAGGGAGGATTGACGAAGCGTCCGCGAGCGGCTAGCGCGGCTTTCGCGGCAGAAAGTCTCACGCCCGGCCCTCGCGATCAGCGCCCGGTGCGACACGGTGCGATGGCCGCCCGCCTGCCCGCTATCCTCCGAAGCTGAACGTGCGTCGCGAACCGCCGCGGCGCCTTGGCTGATCGCCGGTCCTCGCGTCCACCGATGCCCTCTTCCGCCACGCTCGCCCCACTCGCCTCGCCCGCTCCGCGCCGCTCCGCGCCGATCCGGTTCGCCCGCTGGATCCTCGGGGGCCTGCTGGCGGGCGCGCTGGTCGCCGCGGCCCCGGCGCAAGACCTGGCGCTGACCACGCACACGCAGTCGGACGGGCTCTCCAATCTCTCCGTCACCGCCATGGTCCAGTTGCCCGACGGCCGCCTGGTCATCGGCACCGAGAACGGTCTCTATCGCCACGACGGCGCCCGCATCACCCGCATCGACGCGCCCGACCTGCCGCTCGTCAACCGCCACATCAGCTCGCTGGCGCCGGACGGCCGCGGCGGCGTGTGGGTCGGGATGATCAGCGGCCTCGCCCGCCTGGGGCCCCAGGGGCTGGAGGTGATCGCCACCGGCAGCCCCGCGCTCTCCGTGCGCCAGGGCCATCGGACCATCGCCGCCACGGCCGACGGCGGCGTGCTGGTGGCGGCGATGGACGGGCTGTACACGGTGCGCCGGGACGGCAGCGGCTGGCGCGCCACGCCGGCCTTCGCACCGCCGCTGCGGGACCGGGAGCCCTCGCTGGCCGACATCCATGCGGTGCTGGTGGAGCCGGACGGCAGCTGGTGGCTGGGCTGTGGCCTGGCGCTGTGCCGCTGGCGGGACGGCGCACTGACCCGGTTCGGCGAGCGCGACGGCCTGAAGCCGGCGCGCTGGGGCGACCTGCTGCGCACGCGCGACGGCGCCCTGTGGGCGCGCGGCCAGACGCAGGTCGCGCGCCAGGCGCCGGGCGCGGATCGCTTCGAGGACCTCACGCCGCCGCGTCTGGGCGACAGCACCGTGCGGCTGCACCTGCCGCTGGCGGAGGACGCCCAGGGCCACGTCCTCACCTCGAGCGACGACGGCGTGCTGCGCTGGCAGTCGGGCCGCTGGACGCGCTTCGGCGCCGAGCACGGCCTGGACGTCGGCAGCGGCGTGCACGCGATCCTGCAGGACCGCGACCACGACCTGTGGCTGGGCACGGCCGGTCACGGGCTCGTGCACTGGCGCGGCTACGAGCACTGGCGCCAGTGGACCCGGCGCCAGGGCGTGCCGAGCGACGACCTCTGGACCTTCCTGGAGGAGGCGCCCGGACGGATGTGGCTGGGCACCGGCAACGGCGCGGCCTTGCTGGATCCCGCGAGCGGCAGGGTGGATGTCCGGACGCCCGGCGGGACGAACGATCAGGTCGGGGGCCTGGCGCGGGACGAGGCGGGCCAGCTGTGGATGGCGACCTACTCCGGCCAGCTGTTCAGGCAACGGGCCGGCGGAGCGTGGCAGCGCGTGGCCAAGGGGCTGCCGCTGGTGTTCGTGCTGCAGCCGGCGCTGGGCGGCGGGATGTGGGTGGGCGCCGACAGGGGCCTGTTCTTCGTGCCGCCCGCCGGCGGGGCCGCCAGCGGGGCCACCGGGGCGCCGCCCCGGGTGGTGCCGGCGCCGGGCATGGCGGTCGACCGTGCGAAGTCCCTGGCCGTCTTCTCGGCCTGCACCTCGCCCCAGCGGCGCACCTGGTTCGCCACGTCGGCCGGGCTGATCGCGCATGACGAGGCCCACGGCGTGACGACGCCGGCCATCGCCGGGCTGCCGGACGGCCTGTCGATCGAGAAGGTCGCCTGCGGCCGCGACGGCACGCTGTGGGTCGCTTCGCGGGACCACCGGCTCTGGCGGGTAGCGAGCGACAGCGGCGGCAACAACAGCGACGGCAGCGACGGCAGCGACGGCAGCGACGGCAGCGACGGCGGTGGCGCGTGGCGCGCCGCTGCGCTGCAGCCGGGCGAGGTCCTCGGCCGCCGCACGGTGATGGCGCTGCTGTCCGACCGTCGCGGCTGGCTGTGGGTGACGACGGACGACGGCGTGCTGGTCTGGAACGGCGGCCCCTGGCGCCGTTTCGACGACAGCAACGGCCTGGGCTGGAACGACTGCAACCAGAACGCGCTGGTCGAGGACGCCGCCGGCGACATCTGGATCGGCACCAGCCGTGGCGCGACACAGGTGATCGCGCCCGAGCGGCTGCTCGACCCGGCGCGCGTCGCCCTGCACCTCACCCGCGTGACGCGCGACCAGGTGTCGATGCCGCTGGATCGCGCCTGGACGGCGGACTGGTCCGCCGGCGCGCTGGAGATCGCCTGGGCCGCGCCGGTATTCCGGAACCGCGCCACGCAGCAGGTGCGCTACCGCCTGCGCGGCCTGGACGAGCAATGGCGCACCACGGCGCACGAGGACGTCGTCTTCCCCGCGCTGCCCGGCGGCCGCTACGTCTTCGAGGCACGGGTGGAGAACATAGACCTCGGCCTGGTGTCCGAGCTCGCTTCGCTGCCCTTCGAGATCCGGCCGCCCTGGTGGCGCAGCGCCTGGGCGCTGGCGGCCGCCGGCGCGCTGGCGGTGGCGCTGATCGCGCTGGCGCATCGCTGGCGGGTGCGCGCCTGGGTGCGGCGCCAACGCGAGCTGGAAGGCCTCGTCGGGCGGCGCACGGCCGAGCTCAAGGCGTCCTACGAGCAGATGCGCACCCTCGCGCTGACCGACGGCCTGACCGGCGCGATGAACCGGCGCGCCATCACCGACCTGGCCGCCCGGGAGATCGCGCGGGCCCGCCGCGGCGACGCGGCGGTGACGCTGATGCTGATCGACATCGACCACTTCAAGCGCATCAACGACACCCACGGCCATCCCGCCGGCGACGCGGTGCTGACGCAACTGGTGCTGCGGCTCAAGGCCACGATGCGCGACTACGACGCGATCGGCCGCTGGGGCGGCGAGGAATTCCTGCTGGTGCTGCCCGGCCTGTCGATGGCGCAGGAGCAAGGCCGGCGCCGCGCGCAGGCCCTGCAGCGCTGCATCGGCGACCAGCCCTTCGACATCGGCACCGGCACGCCGCTGGCCGCGACCTGCAGCGCCGGCGTGGTGGGCGTACCGCCGGCCTGCGACGAGTCGCTGGAGGCGCTGGTCGCGCGCGCCGATGCGGCGCTCTACGACGCCAAGCACGGCGGACGCGACCGGGCTGTGATCGTTTCGTGATGAGTTGGTGAACTCTCCGGCCCGCACCGCCCCGGCCCGGGGGCCGGGTGTTGTGCGATGCCGACGGGCAGCGGTCACAGAGTGCAACGGTTGCGGCGATGACAACGGTGTCCGGCCAAGATGCGCCACGCGCTCGCGAGCGCAGCATGCCGCCCTCCCTTCCTCTTCCGACGCAGGCCTCACCGTGATGAATTTCGACTTTGACGCGTGGCTCGCGTCGACCAGCACCCGCCGCCAATGGATGCGCCGGGCCCTCGTGACCGGCGGCTCGGCGCTGGGCCTGTCGGCCTGCGGCTCGGGCGGCGGCGGTGCCAACGAGGCCGTTTCGGCCGAGAGCACCGGCGGCGCGTCGACGCCGACCGGTGGCACCACCAGCGGCAGCACCGGTGGCACGACCACCGGCGGCACCGCGACCGCGCGCGTCTTCACCCACCCCGGCCTGCTGCACACCGAGGCCGACTTCACCCGCATGCGCACGCAGCTCGCGGCCGGTCGCGAGCCCTGGGTGAGCGGCCTTCGCGCGCTGACCTCGAGTAGCCGCGCGCAGCTGGGACGCGATCCGCAACCGGTCGTCACCGCGATCCGCGGCGGCGACGGCGAGAACTTCCGCGCCATGGTCGAGGACGTGCAGCGCGCCTATCAGCTGGCGCTGCGCTGGAAGGTCACCAACGACCCCGCCTATGCCGACCAGGCCGTGCGTTACGTCAACGCGTGGGTGAGCACGATGACCACGCTGACCGGCAACGGCGACCGCTTCCTCGCCGCCGGCATCTACGGCTACCAGTGGGCCAACGCGGCCGAGATCCTGCGCACCTACACCGGCTGGAGCGCGACCGACCGGGCCGCCTGCCAGCAATGGCTGCTGAAGCATTTCTATCCGCTGCAGAGCAGCTTCCTGAAGGACCACAACGGCTCCAACGTCACCAACCACTGGGCCAACTGGGACCTGGTGTGCCTGGTGGGCATGCTGGCCGTGGGCGTCTTCGCCGACCGGGCCGACGTCTACCAGGAGGCGCTGGACTACTTCCACCGCGGCCGCGGCAACGGCGCCTCGCGCCACATGGTCTACGCGCGCCATCCCGGCCACATGGGCCAGTGGCAGGAAAGCGGCCGCGACCAGGGCCACGCGACGCTCAGCCTGGGCATGGCCGGCTACCTGTGCGAGATGGCCTGGAACCAGGGCGACGACCTCTACGGCGAGGACGACAACCGGCTGCTGGCCGGCGCGGAGTACGTCGCCAAGTCCAACCTGAGGGACGCCGCCGGCGCCTTCTACACGCTGCCCTTCTACGTCTACAGCAACCGGCAGGGCACCTTCAACGCGGTGTCCGACGGCGGCCGGCCGAACGGCCGCCCGTGCTGGGAGCCGATCTACAACCATTACGTCAAGCGCAAGGGCCTGGCCGCGCCCTGGGTCAGCGCGCTGGCCGCGCAGCTGCGGCCGGAGGGCAACACCTGGCTCGGCGACGACCTGAGCTTCGGTACGCTGACCTTCTCGCGCGACGCGGACGTGACGCGCGTCCCGCCCGCCGGGCTGCAGGCGATCGTGCGCGGCGGCGCGGTCCAGCTCTCGTGGTGGGGCAGCGCGGATGCGGCGGCCCATGCGGTGATGCGCGCGCCGGCCGGGTCCTCCACCTACACCGAACTCACCCGCGTGAACGCCGGCGGCCTGCCCACCTGGACGGACAGCGCGGTGTCGCAAGGCCGGTGGCAGTACCAGGTCCGCGCGCTGGACGGCGCCGGCGCGGTGCTGTCGACCTCGGCCACCTCGACCGTGGATCTGGGCGCCCCGCTGCTGCTGAGCCTGCCGCTGGACGACGGCCAGGGCACGACGGCACGTGATGTCGGCGGACGCCAGCGCAACGGCACGCTGGTCGGCGGCGCCTCCTGGGGCGACGGCCGCAAGGCCGGCACGAAGGCGCTGGCGCTGGACGGCGCCTCGGGCCACCTGGCGCTGCCCACCGGCGTGCTGGCCGGCGTCGGTGACGTCACCATCGCCGGCTGGGTCTGGTGGAACGGCGTGAACAAGGGCAACGCCCGCGTCTTCGACTTCGGCTCGACCGACATCACCTATCTCACGCTGCTGGTGAGCAACGACACGATGCGGGTCAGCGTGACCAACACCAGCTACTTCGGCGAGCAGACGGTCTCGACCGGCCCGCTGGCCAAGGGCCGCTGGGTGCATCTGGCAATGACGCTCAAGGACCGCACCTGCACCCTGCACGTCGACGGCGCGGTGGCTGCCTCGATCACGACGATGGACCTGGCGCCCTACCAGCTCGGCGACACGACGCAAAACTGGCTCGGCCGCGCGCAGTACGGGCAGGACCCCTACTTCAACGGGCGGCTGCAGGACTTCCGGATCTACGGCGGCGCGCTGAGCACCGCGCAGGTCCAGGCGCTGGCGCAGGGCTGAGGGTCAGGCCGAGGGTCAGGCCGGGGGTTAGGCCGCCGCGGCCGCGCGTTCCGCCCGGGACGCGGGCGCCGCGCCCTCGACGATCCGGCCCTGGGCCATGCGGATCACGCGATCGGCCAGGTGGAAGTAGCGGTCGTCGTGCGAGACCACGATCAGCAGGTGGCCCTTGTCGCGCAGCTCCGGCAGCAGCTCCGTGTAGAACAGGTGGCGGAAGGTCGGATCCTGATCCGCCGCCCACTCGTCGAAGACCAGCACCGGGCGGCCTTCCAGGTAGGCATGCACCAGCGCCAGGCGCTTGCGCTGGCCGGTCGACAGGTCCACCGTGCTGAACGCGCCGTCCTTGACCGACACCTTGTGCGCGATCTCCAGCCGCTGCAGGTAGGGCAGCGCGCGCTGCGGCAGGCTGCCGCCCTGCCCGGCCTCGGCGGCCAGGTCCTCGAACAGGTAGAAGTCCGAGAACACCGTCGTGTAGAGCTGGCGGTAGTGGTCGCGGGTCTGGTCGGTCACCGGCCGGCCGTCCGCCAGCACCTGGCCCTGCTGCGGCGCGTACAGCCCCAGCAGCAGCTTGACCAGCGTGGTCTTGCCCGAGCCGTTGTCGCCGACGACGAACACCATCTCCCCGCGCCGCAGCGTCAGGTCCACCGGCCCGAGCACGAAGGCCTCGCCGCCGTCGGGCGCCGGGAAACCGTAGCGCACGCCGCGCAGCTCGATCGACTCGGCCAGCGCGGCCGGCTCGCCGGGCTGGTCCAGGTCCAGGAAGGGCTCGGGCGTGGCGAAGCGCGCCGACATGTCCGCGATGCGCTGGAAGGCCACTCGCGCCCGGCCGATGCCCGGCACCGCCGCGGCGATCTGGTCCAGCGGGCCCTTCAGGAACAGCAGCACCAGCACGAAGCCGCTGAGCACCGGCGGCGGCATCGTGCTGAGCGCCGCCCAGCCCAGGATCAGCGCGATCAGCAGGAAGAACAGCGCCGAGCCGAAGGCCGTCGCCAGCACGTAGGTGTTGATGGCGCGCCAGTTGATCTCGCGGATGCGGTCGACCGTGCCCTCGATCTGCCCGCCGTACATGCCGGCGCGGCGCGCGCGGTGCATGCGCAGCTCCTTGGCGCCGTCGCTGATGGCGCGGTAGGCCTTGTGCAGCTGCTCCTCGGCGTCGCGGGCCTTGTGGAAGCCCTTGATGCCGCGCGCCTGGGCCCAGGTCTGCACGCCCACGCCCACGACCAGGGCCACCAGCAGCAGCCCGAACAGCGCCGGTGACAGCCAGGCCAGGTAGCCCAGGCAGCCCAGCGTGATCGCCAGCGCGATCAGCGCCGAGGACAGCACGAAGGCGGCGTCGCTGATCATGTCCACGTCGCCGGTCAGCACCGGCATCAGGCGGTGGGTGCGATAGCGCTCCAGGGCATCGATCGGCGCGGCCAGGATCTTGCGCGCCAGGCTCTTGCGCACCTGCGCCACCAGCCGCTGGCCGACCAGGTTGGTGCTCATGCTGGACGCCGCGCGCCCCACCAGTGCGATCGCGCACAGCGCCACGAAGGTCAGCAGCAGGCCGCCGGCCATGCCGCCGGGCCGGTTCAGCACCGCGTTGATCGTGCCCAGCAGCGCCACCGTCGCCGCGCCGGCGGCCACGCCGGTCACCGCGGAGAAGGCCAGCCAGGGCAGGAAGGGCTTCAGGAGCCCGGAGACTTCGCCGGCCTTGCCGGGAGCGGGGCCCGGCGGATCGCCAGCCGGGGTGCCAGGAGCAGTGTTCATCAGCGCGGTCTTTCAGCCGCCGGGCCAGCGGCGCGGCGAACGGGTGAGGTCCTATCGGGTAGACGATCCGGCGGCGGGTTTGTTCATGGCTCACGCCGCGTAAAGGTGGCGCCGGCGGCGGTCCTCATGAACAAACGCGTGGGACGGACGTCATTCCTGCAGGCGCGTGATGGCGCCCTTCCCGCAACGAATCCGCCCCGCGCCGGCGGCTCAGCCATGCCCCTGCATCCCGATCTGGAAGCCTTCCTCGACCTCGTCAACGCCGCGAACGCCGACGGCCCGGCGCTGCACGAGTTGTCCGCCGAGCAGGCCCGTGCCGCCTACGACCGCTCGACGCTGGCGCTGGACCTGCCCGGCCCCGATCTGCCCTGCGAGGCGCTGACGCTGCCCGCCCGCGACGGCCACCCCCTGCCCGCCCGGCTCTACCGCGGCGACACGGCGCCGAGCGCGCCGGTGCTGCTGTTCTTCCATGGCGGGGGTTACGTGCTGGGCGGTCTGGACTCGCACGACTCGCTGTGCCGGGACCTGGCGCGGCAGGCGGCCTGCGCGGTCCTCGCCGTCGATTACCGGCGCGCCCCCGAGCACCGCTTCCCCACCGCCTTCCACGATGCCGAGGACGCCGCGGCGTGGCTGCGCGCCCATGCCGTGGCGCTGGGGCTGGACCCGACCCGCATCGCGGTCGGCGGCGACAGCGTCGGCGGCACGTTCGCGACCGCGCTGACCCTGGCCGCGCGCGACGCCGGCCTGGCGCAACCGGTGCTGCAGCTGCTGCTCTATCCCTGCACCAGCGCCCACCAGGACACGCCGTCCCATCGCCGGCTGGCCACCGGCCACCTGCTGGAGCAGCGCAACCTGCAATGGATGTTCGGCCAGTACCTGCGCGACGACGCGGACCGCCTGGACTGGCGTTTCGCGCCCTTGCAGGCGACCAGCCTGCACGGCCTGGCCCCCGCGCACCTTGCGCTGGCCGAGTTCGACCCGCTGCTGGACGAGGGGCTGGCCTACGCGCGGGCGCTGGAGGCCGCCGGCGTGCGCACCCGCGTCCAGGTTTACGCCGGCATGGTGCATGACTTCGCTCGGCTCGGGAACGTGGTCGAGGACGCCGCCACGCTGCGCGCCGACGCCGCCGCCGCGCTGGCCCACGCCTTCCGCTGAGCCGGGCGCACCGCGCCCCGGACACCGCCCGCATGAACAAATCGGCGCGGCCAACGTCATTACCGGAAGACGGCGGCGCGCCGAGCGCCGCGACCACTTCCGAGGCAGTCCCATGTCCATCGCTGCGCCGGCCCTGTCCGCCGGCTCCGATCCTTCCCTCGCCAGCGCCGGCCCCCGCGCCGCCGGCCGCATCCTGAGCCGCGTCGCGGGCCAGGAGCTCGAGACCGTCATGAACGGCCCCCACCTGAGCGTGCTGCCGCGGGACGGCGGGCCGGTCAGCGCCTGGATGCTGGAGCCCGCCGCGCCGCTGCCGCTGCTGCAGCCCCGCGACGGCCTGGACCGGACGCCGCCGGCGCTGCTGGACCTCCACCTGCCCGCGGCGCTGGAAGCGGTCTTCGCGCTGCGCCCGGAGCTGCCGGCCGTGTCGCTCGGCGGCGCGTTGCCGGCCCGCTCGGCGCTGGTCGCCGGCGGCATCGCGCTGCAGCCCGTCGGCCAGCCGGCCACCGTGTCGCGGGAGCTGTTCTGGCAATGGGACCGCCTCTGGCTGACCGACCGGCGTGACCCACCGCCCAGCCAGTACGTCTTCAGCAAGGACGGTCGCCGCCATCCGCGCCGGCCGCCCAAGCCCGTCGGCGCCGTCTACCGCCGCCACATCCCCTGGCTGGGCCAGACCTTCAGCCTGCGCGCGATGGACGTCGAGCGCGACCTGGCCACCGTGAACCGCTGGATGAACGAGCCCGCCGTCGCGCACTTCTGGCAGGAGACCGGCGACCTGGAGCACCACCGCCGCTACCTCGCCGGCGTGGCCGCCGACCCGCACACCATCGGGCTGATCGGCTGCCTGGACGAGCGACCGTTCTGCTACGTCGAGGCCTACTGGGCCAAGGAAGACCGCATCGCGCCCTTCTACGACGCCGCCGACCACGATCGCGGCTGGCATGTGCTGGTGGGCGAGCCGGCGCTGCGCGGCCGGCCCTTCCTGACCGCCTGGATGCCGGGCGTCTCCCATTACCTCTTCCTCGACGACTGCCGCACCCAGCGCCTGGTGATCGAGCCCCGCATCGACAACCGCCGGATGATCCGCAGCCTCAACCGCTGCGGCTACGCCTCGCTCAAGGAGATCCAGTTCCCGCACAAGCGCGCGGTGCTGGGCCTGCTGATGCGCGAGCGCTTCTTCGACGACGCGCTCTGGATCCCGCGCCCCGACGACGTCGACGCGCCTGCGCCCGCGTTCTCCGGCCCTTCCCCCGCAGTTCCCCAATCCTGAGGCACCCATGCACATCCATGACCTGATCGGCATCGGCTTCGGCCCGTCCAACATCGCCCTGGCCATCGCGCTGGAGGAAGGTCGCGACGCGCGCCCGCAGCACCGGGCGCTGGACGCGCTGTTCGTGGAACGCCAGCCTGGTTTCGTCTGGCACAGGAACATGCTGCTGGACCAGGCGCACATGCAGATCTCCTTCCTGAAGGACCTGGCGACGCTGCGCAACCCGTCCAGCCGCTTCACCTTCCTGAACTACCTGCATGAGAAGGACCGCCTGCAGGACTTCATCAACCTGAAGACCTTCTTCCCCAGCCGCCACGAGTTCAACGACTACCTGGCCTGGGCCGCAGCCCAGTTCGAGGACCGCTGCGCCTATGGCGAGGACGTGGTCGAGGTGCTACCCGAGCCGCGCGCCGGCGAGGTGAAGCTGCTTCGGGTGCGCTCGCGCGACGCCGCCGGCGCGGTGCGCGAGCGTCTGACGCGGCACCTGGTGGTGGGCGTCGGTGGCGCACCGCGGATCCCGGCCGAGTTCAAGGCCTTCAAGGACGATCCGCGCGTCTTCCACTCCAGCCACTACCTGGACGCCATCGCCGGCCACGGCCAGGCGCGGCGCATCGCCGTCGTCGGCGCGGGGCAGAGCGCGGCGGAGATCTTCATGGACCTGCACGGCCGGCCGCAGCGGCCCCAGGTGGACCTGGTGATGCGGGCGCGCTCGATCAAGCCCTCGGACGACAGCCCCTTCGTCAACGAGATCTTCAACGCCGACTTCACCGACTTCGTCTTCAGCCGCTCCGGCAGCGAGCGCGAGGAGCTGCTCAACGAGTACTGGCACACCAACTACGCGGCGCCGGACCTGGCGCTGATCCAGCAGATCTTCGAGGTCTTCTACCGCCAGCGCGTCAGCGGCGAGCCGCGCCACCGCTTCCTGCGCCGCCACGAGGTGGCCGGGGTGCAGGCCGGCGAGCACGGCCTGCGCCTGACGCTGCGCGACCTGAACCACGCGCGCACGACCACGCAGGACTACGACGCGATCGTGCTGGCCACCGGCTACGAGCGCGACCGCCACCGCAGCCTGCTGGCGCCGCTGGCGCCCTACCTCGGCGACTGGGAGGTGGACCGCCACTACCGGCTGCGCGCGCAGCCCGGTTTCCATCCCAGCGTCTTCCTGCAAGGCGCCTGCGAGCTGACCCACGGGCTGAGCGACACGCTGCTGTCGGTGACCGCGATCCGCTCGGGCGAGATCCGCGGCGCGCTGCACGGCGCGACCGGCCTGGACCACGCGACCGGGCGGCAGGACAGCGCCCGGCAGGCCGCATGAGCGGCCGTTCCCGGTCGCCGCGGGCC
>NZ_JBQEOF010000016.1:0-11201 GCF_052044995.1 Roseateles sp. 22389 | reverse complement strand
GGGATCCGTGGCGGCGCGCTTTTTCACGTTCCGGGCGCCTCGTTGCCCACCCTCGTTCCCGTTCGCCACAACCATGAATCCTCAGAAGGATCGCGCCATGTCCCCGTTCCCGTCGCTCGCCCTGTTCCGTCCTCACCGGCTGTCGTTGGCCCTGGCCACCGCCTTCGGCACCCTCGCGCTCGCCGGCGCCGCGNCGCAGACCGTCGCCGCCGAGACGCCCACCGACAGCGCGCCCGCCACCGCGGCCGCCTCCTCCGCGGCGCCTGCTACCGCCGCCTCGGCCGCTGCATCGGGCACTGCCTCCGGCGCCGCGCTGCCCACCGTGTCGGTGAGCGGCCGGTCCGCCACCAGCGAGGGCACCGGCTCCTACACGGTGCGCAGCACCGGCGCCGGCACCCGCATGCCGCTGTCGCCGCGGGAGACGCCGCAGTCGCTGACGGTCGTCGGCCGCCAGCAGATGGACGAGCAGAACCTGGACACGCTCAACGAGGTGATGCGCCAGACGCCCGGCATCGTCGTCAACCGGCGCGACGAGCGCGTGGACTTCACGTCGCGCGGCTTCTCGCTGAGCCAGATGGTCGACGGCATCCCGACGCTGGCCTACAACAATGTCTCGGCCGAGGCCAGCATGACCAGCATGGCGATGTATGACCGCGTCGAGGTCATCCGCGGACCGGCCGGCCTGCTCAACGGCGTGGGCCAGCCCGGCGGCTCGGTCAACCTGGTGCGCAAGCGGCCGACGCAGCAGTTCGAGGGCAGCGTCACCGTCGGCGCCGGCAACTGGAGCCGCACCTTGGCGCAGGCCGACATCGGCGGCAGCCTCACCGCCAGCGGCGGCGTGCGGGGCCGCATCGTCGCCTCGCACTCGGGTGGCGACACCTTCATCGACAACAAGCGCCGCAAGGACAGCCTGCTCTACGGCATCGTCGAGACCGACCTCGGCGCCCGCACCGTGCTGGCCGCCGGCTTCGAGTACCAGAAGAACGACATCGACGGCGCCAACTTCGGCAACATCCCGCCCTACTACGGCAACGGCGCGCGGCTGGTGGTGCCGCGTTCCTACTCCTTCAGCACGCCCTGGAGCACCTGGAACATGGAGACCCGGCGGGTCTTCGTCAACCTGCAGCACGCCTTCGACAACGGCTGGCAGGTCAAGGCCGAGGTGGCGCAGGTCAAGAACCAGCGCAAGCGCTACAGCGGCGACCTGCAGAGCACGCTGCCCACCTTCCCGATCAACGCGGCGACCAACATCGGCGTCGTCTCGCTGAGCGACAACCCGGCGGACGGTACCAACAAGTCGCTGGACGTCTACGCCTCCGGCCCCTACCAGCTGTTCGGCCGCACGCACCAGGCGGTGATCGGCTTCAACGTCAACAAGCTGGAGACCGAGATCGCCAACAACAGCGCGCTCAACACCGGCACGCGGCTGGACCGCCGCCCGGGTGGTGTCTTCGACCTCGCCGCGATCGCCAAGCCGGACTTCCTGTACCCGCGCCTGCGCCAGAACGCCGAGACCGAGGAACGCGCGGCCTATGCGTCCACGCGCCTGCAGGCGACCGATGCGCTGTCGCTGCTGGTGGGCGCGCGGGTGACCTCCTACGAGAACCGGTCCTACCAGCGCTCCTGGGCCGGCACGGCCAACGGCGCGCGGGTGGACGGCGTGCCGATCAAGGAAACCTCGGTCGTCACGCCCTACGCCGGCGTGGTCTACGACCTGACCGGCGAGTTCTCGGTCTACGGCAGCTTCACGCAGATCTTCCAGCCCAACACGTCCAAGGACGAGAACGGCAACGTGATCGATCCGCAGCGCGGCAGCAACGTCGAGGTGGGCGTGAAGGGCGAGCACTTCGGCGGCCGCCTGAACACCGCGGTCGCGGTCTTCCGCACCAAGCAGGACCACGTGCCGGTGGCCACCGGCACGCTGCAACCGGATGGCTCGCCGGCCTTCCGCGGCGAGCGCGGCACGGTGACCGAGGGCTTCGAGCTGAGCGTCTCCGGCGAGGTGCTGACCGGCTGGCAGCTGATGGCCGGTTATGCCTACGGCACGCCGCGCAAGGCCGATGGCACGCCGCTTTCGCCGCACCTGGCCACGCGCACCGTCAACCTGGCGACCAGCTATCGCCTGCCCGGCGCGCTGAGCCGGCTGACCGTCGGCGGCAACCTCAGCTACCAGAACGCCACCTCGATGGACATCGTCTCCAAGACGCCGCTGACGCAGGGCGGCTACACGCTGATCGGCCTGCTGGCACGCTACGAGCTCACGCCGCGCATGACCGTGTCGCTCAACGTCGAGAACGTGACCGACAAGACCTACATCTGGATGAGCGGCCAGTCGGGCTACATGTTCGGCACGCCGCGCAGCACCTGGCTGCGCGGCAGCTACCGCTTCTGAGGCCACTTCTAAGGCCGCTGGCGACGCCGATGTCGGCATCGCCACGGACGGGATCCGGTGCCGGGAGGCACCGGATCTCCGCGTTCACGCCGTCCCTGCGCGGCCCGCCACCTCCACGCAGTGGTCGATCAACGCGACCAACTGCGCCCGGAAGCCCGCGGCCAGCGCCTCCATCGTCGCCGGCTTGAACATGCGGTCGCTGTAGGACCAGTTCATCGTCAACACGCCGTCCATCACCTGGCCGATCACCTCGATCCAGCAGGGCAGCGGTCCGCGCTCGTCGCGCGCCATCCCGCCGGAGTCGCGTGCGCGGCTGAAGCCCGCGCCGTTCTTCAGCGTCTGGTCCAGCTGGCCGAGGTAGTTGAACGCGATCCCCGGCTGGACCGCCGCCAGCGACGCACGCACCGCCTCGTCGGCATGCAGGTGGCGCAGCACGCCGAAGCCGACACCGCGGTTCGGCACCGCGCGCAGGTGGCCGGACACCGCCGGGATCGCCGCCGCCCACGGTTGATCGTGGCCAGACAGGCGGACGGGATAGGCACTGGTGAACCAGCCCACGGTGCGGCTCAGGTCGATGTCGGCCGCGTCGCCTTCGCGGCCGTGGCCCTCGAGCAGCACCAGCGCCTCGGGATGACCGCTCCAGGCGGACAGCGTCCGCCCGAGCGCGGTCAGCAGCAGCGCATCGATGCCGCCGCCGTAGGCCGCGGGTGCGACACGCAGCAGCTGCCGCGTGAGCGCCGCGTCCAGCGACATCGCCGCGGTGCGGCGGTCCTGGATCCAGGCGGGCGCCTGCGGATCGTCGCGCGGCAGGTCCGGGATCGCGGCGAGCTCGCGCCGCCAGTGCGGCAGCTCGGCGGCCAGCGCCTCCGAGCCCGCCCAGCGCGCCAGATGCTCCGCCCAGGCCTTGAACGGCGCGCTGCGCGCGGGTAGCACCGGCTCGGTACCGGCGACCAGCGCCAGGTAGGCGGCCTGCAGGTCCTCCAGCAGCACGCGCCAAGACACGCCGTCGATCGTCAGGTGATGCACGGCGATCAGCAGCCGCGCGCTGCCGTCGACATGCCGCAGGTGCAGCACCCGCCACAGCGGACCCCGCGCGAGGTCGAGGCTGCGCTGCGCCCGGTCGGCCTCGCGCCGGATGTCCTCCGGGCTGGCGACCTCGCGGCTCCACAGCACGTCCGCGCGCGGATCGGGAGCTGTCGCTGTCGCCACGGTCGACGCGTCCTCGTAGCGCTGTGTCCATCGGCCATCGGCGTCCTGGTTGAAGCGCAGGCGCAGGCCCTCGTGGTGCTGGGTGAGCAGCGCGATCACGCGTCGCAGCCGGTCCTCGTCGAGCCAGGCCGGCGCCCTCAACATCACCGACTGGTTGTAGTGATGACGCGCCGGGATGGGCTGCTCGAAGAACCAGCGCTGGATCGGCGTGAGCGGCACCTCGCCTTCGGCGGCGACAGGCGTCGACACGCTCCCGGTCAAGCCCGTCGCCGCGCTCACCGATCCGCCAGCCGACATTGCCGTCGACGCGTTCGACGCGGGCGTAGCGCCCGCGGTGGCCTCGCTGGCCGATCCGACGCTGGCGAAGGCGGCCGTCAGGCCCTCGATCGTCTGATGGCGGATCAGGTCACGCAGCCGCAGTTCGAAGCCGAGCCTGGCGTTGCGCACCCGCGAGATCACCTGCAGGCTGAGGATGGAATCTCCGCCCAGCTCGAAGAAGTTGTCGCCGATGCCGACCTGCTCGATCCCCAGCACCTCCTGCCAGATCGTCGCCAGCCGCTGCTCGACCTCGGTGCGCGGCGCGCGGTGGTCGCCATCGTGCGAGCTCACCGGATCGGGCAGCGTCGCGCGATCCAGCTTGCCGCTGATCAGGCGCGGCAGTCGCGGCAGCAGGACCAGATGAGCCGGCGCCATGTGCTCCGGCAGCTGCTCGGCGATGCGCTGGCGCAGGCGCGGCAGCAGCGTCGCCTCGCTCACGTCCGGCAGCGCGACGACGTAGGCCACGAGCTGCTTGCCGGACGGACTCTCGCGCGCCACGACCGCCGCTTCCAGCACGCCGGGCACCTCGCACAGGCAGGTCTCGATCTCGCCCAGCTCGATGCGGAAACCGCGGATCTTGACCTGGTGGTCGGCGCGCCCGATGTATTCGATGTTGCCGTCCTCCATCCAGCGGACCAGGTCGCCGGTGCGGTACAGGCGGCCACCGGCGGCGTCGAAGGGGTCGGCCACGAAGCGCTGCGCGGTCAGGCCGGCCCGTCCCAGGTAGCCGCGCGCCAGGCCGAATCCGCCGATGTAGAGCTCGCCGACGACGCCCGCCGGCACCGGCTGCAGGTCGGTGTCGAGCACATGGATCGCGCGGTCCCCGACCGGCTTGCCGATCGGCGCGTAGGCGCAGTCGAAGCCCTCGCTCGCGGCCGACTTCCAGATCAGCGGCGTGATGACGCACTCGGTCGGGCCGTAGCCGTTGATCAGCGTGCGCGGCCGCAGGTGGCGGCAGACCTTGTCGTAGGCGGCCTTGGGCATGGCCTCGCCGCCGAAGACGTACAGCTCCACCGGCGGCGCGTCGCCGCGCAGGCCGGCCCAATCGGCGATCTGGCCGAGGTAGGCCGGCGGGAAGGCGGCGTTGGTGACCTCGTAGCGATGCAGCGCCTCGCAGGTCTGCTCGGCGGTCCACAGCTCGTTGTCGCGCAGGGCCAGGCCCGCGCCCACGCACAGCGGCGTCAGCCAGCGCTCATGGGCACCGTCGAAAGAGAAGGACATGAAGTGCAGCTCGCAGGAGGCGGCGCTCATGCCGTAGATCTCCGCCGTGGCCAGGCAATGCATGGCCAGCGGTCCGTGTGTCACCGCCACGCCCTTGGGCAGGCCGGTCGAGCCGGAGGTGTAGATCACATAGGCGAGGTGGTCGGGATGGTCCGCCAGCGCGAGATTGGCGGCATCGTCCGCCGCTGTGGCCGCTATGGCCGCTGTGGCGGCCGCAGTCGCCTCGCGGACCTCCTCCATCGTCACGACCTCGAGGCCCGGCACCGCCGGTAGTCGTGCGCGCAAGCCGCGCTGCGTCAGCAGCAGCGCGGCGCCGCTGTCCTGCAGCATGAAGGCGAGCCGGTCCGGCGGATAGGCCGGGTCCAGCGGCACATAGGCCGCGCCGGCCTTCAGCACGGCCAACAGGCCGACGATGCTGTCGAGCGAGCGCTCCAGCGCCACGCCGACGCGGGCGTCGCGCGGCAGGCCGCGACGGACCAGGTGGTGAGCCAGCCGGTTGGCCCGCGCGTTCAGCTCGGCGTAGCTCAGTTCCTCGTCGCCCAGCAGCAGCGCGATGGCCTCGCCGCGGATGGCCGCCTGGCGCTCGATCAGGCGATGCACCGGCGCCGGCCGCGGCTCGGCCAAGCCACCGCCACCCTGCCCGAGCGCGCGCAGCGCCCGTGCCGCCGGCGCGTCCAGCCAGCGCAGCTCGCCCAGCGGTGCCGACGGATCGGCGGCCATGCCGTCCAGCAGCGTCTCCATCTGGGTGCGTAGCCCCTCGACGAAGGCGTCGTCGAGATCGCGGCGGCTGTAGCAGTACTCGATCACCAGCCGGTCGCCGGCGACGACCTGCAGGTCCATCGCATAGCCGGTCAAGCCCTCCCCGCCGATCTCGTCGAACTCGAGGCCGTACTGGCCGAGCTGCCGCAGCGCGCGATCGATCGGTGCGTTCTCGAAGACGATGATGCTGTCGAACAGCGGCCGGCCGGAGGAGCCGGCCCAGCGCTGCACGTCGGCCAGCGCGGCGTGCTCGTGGTCGCGCAGGCGCAGGTTGGTGTCCTGCACGGCGCGCAGGTAGTCGCCCACCCGCTGGCTGGCGTCCCATGTGACCGGCACCGGCACGGTGTTGATGAACAGGCCCAGCATCTCCTCCGCGCCCGGCAGCGTGGCGGGACGGCCCGCGACGGTGGCGCCGAAGACCACGCGGTCGCGGCCGGTGTGCCGGTGCAGCAGCACGGCCCAGGCGGCCTGCACCAGGGTGTTCACGGTCACGCGCTCGCGCTGGGCGAAGGCCGTCAGCGCCGCGGAGCGTGCGGCGTCGAAACGCGAGTAGCGCTTCTCGAAGCCCGAGCGGCCGGGCGCGGCGCGAGTGGACTCGGCCAGCAGCGTGGGGCCATCGAGGGCCGCAAGCGCCTCGGTCCAGAAGGCCTGCGGCGCGCCGGCGTCCTGCCGCTGCAGCCAGCGGACGAAGTCGCCGTAGCGCGGCGGCGCGGAGGGCAGCGCCTCGCCGGCGTAGCAGCGCAGCCATTCCGCCATCAGGCGGGCATCGCTCCAGCCGTCGGAGAGCAGGTGGTGGCGGGTCCACACGAGCTGGTGGCGATCCTCGTCCAGCTGGATCACGGCAACCCGCGAGAGCGGCGGGCGGATCCAGTCGATCGGGCGCGTGAGCTCGGCGCGGGCGAAGTCGGCGATGCGACGCGCGGTGTCCGCCTCGCCGCGCCAGTCCAGCCGCGTCATGGCGCTGGGCGCCTCGCGCAGCACCAGCTGCAGCGGTCGCGTCATGCCGGGTTGCCACAACACGGCGGTGCGCAGCATCGCGTGCCGCGCGACCATCACGCGCCACGCCGCCTCCAGGCGATCGGGATCGAGGTGGCGGACCTCGACGTTCAGCTGGTTCACGTAGAGGCCGGAGCCCGGCGCCTCGACCGAGTGCAGCAGCATGCCTTCCTGCGTCGGCACCAGCGGGTAGACGTCCTCGATCGAGGCGGGGTCGATCGGCAGCGCGGCGATGGCGGCGGCATCGAGGAAGTCGTCGAGACGACCGAGCGGCGATGCCGGGTCGGGCGCTGCCAGCGCGCCGTCGTCGATCCGCTGCGCCGCAACGCCGAGACGGGCGATCGTCTGCAACTCGAAGATCTGCCGCGGCGTCAGATGCCATCCGGTGCGACGCAGGCGGGCAATGATCTGCAGGCTGAGGATGGAATCTCCGCCGACCTCGAAGAAGTTGTCGTGACGGCCCACGCGGCTGATGTCCACGTCGAGCACGTCGGCCCAGACCGCGGCGATGGCGGCCTCGACCTCGCCCTGCGGTGCTTCGTAGGCGGCTGCGGAGGCGGTATGGAGATCCGGTGCCGGCAGCGCCTTGCGATCGACCTTGCCGCTGGGGTTCAGCGGCAGCGTGTCGAGCACGACGATGGCGCTGGGGACCATGTACTCGGGCAAGCTGCGGCTGAGCGCCTCGCGCAGGATTTCGGTGTCGATTGCACCGTCACGCTGCGCCGTCGCTCCGGGCTGCGCCAGCGCCGTCGCGTGCGCAGAGACGTATGCCACCAACCTCGCGCCGGTGGGCGTCTGCATCGCCACGACCACGGCCTCGCGCACGCCGGGCTGGGCTAGCAACTGCGCTTCGATCTCGCCCAGCTCGATCCGGAAGCCGCGGATCTTGACCTGGTGATCGATGCGGCCGAGGTAGTCGAGCTTCCCTTCGGCATTCCATCGCACCAAGTCCCCGGTGCGATAGAGCCGGCTGCCGTCGATGGCCATCGGATTGGCGACGAAGCGCTCGGAGGTGAGTCCGGCGCGATCGTGATAACCGCGCGCCAGGCCGATGCCTCCCAGGTACAGCTCGCCCGGAACACCCGGCGGCACCGCGTTGAGGTCGCCATCGAGCACCCAAGTCGAGATGCCAGTGATCGGCGCGCCGATCGGCACTTGGCTGCGACCGTCGTCCCGGCAGGTCCAGTGCGTGACGTCGATCGCCGCTTCGGTGGGGCCGTACAGGTTGTAGAGCCCTGCCTTCGGAAGCCGGCGAAACACGGCGGCTTGCGCCTCGGCCGGCAACGCTTCGCCGCTGCACACGATGCGTTTCAGCGAGGTGCAAGCCTCGACGCCGTCATGCGCCAGGAAGGCCTGCAGCATCGACGGCACGAAGTGGATCGTGGTGACCTGGTGCTCGTTGATGAGCTCGACCAGCCGCTGCGGATCGCGGTGATCGCCCGGCGCGGCGATAGCGAGTCGTGCGCCTTCGGCCAACGCCCAGAACAACTCCCACACCGAGACGTCGAAGCTCAGCGGCGTCTTCTGCAGCACCGTGTCAGCCGCGCTCAGCCCGTAGGCTTTCTGCATCCAGGCCAAACGGTTATGCAACGCGACGTGGCGGTTGGCCGCGCCCTTCGGCCGGCCCGTCGAGCCGGAGGTGTAGATCACATAGGCGAGGTTCTCGCCGTGGACCTCGACGTTGGGATTCGCCAGCGATGCGCCCGGACGTTCATCGGCGCTCTCCGCGGCATCGATGTCGACCAAATCGACGCCCTGCCCCGCCGGCAGCTTCGCGCGCAGATGCGGCTGCGTCAGCACCAGCGCCACGCCGCTGTCTTCGAGCATGTAGGCGAGCCGATCGGCGGGAAGCTCCGGGTCGAGCGGCACGTAGGCACCGCCGGCCTTGAGGATGGCCAGCACGCCGACCATCATCTCCATCGATCGATCGACGGCCAGTCCCACGCGCGAGTCCGGGCGCACCCCCAGCGCGATGAGGCGATGCGCAAGACGGTTCGCGCGCGCATTGAGTTGACCGCGTGTCAGCGTGCTCTGCCCAAAGACCAGCGCCGGTGCATCCGGATCGATCGCCGCCTTGCGTTCGATCAGCCGATGCATCGGCACGGCCTCGTCAGCAGACGGCGGCACCTCGCTCCAACGCGTCAGGGTCGCAGCCTCCTCCGGCCCGACCACGCTCAGCGCATGCAAGGCCTGCCCGCCGCCCGCAGTCAGCGCGTCGACGATGCCGCGCACGGCCGCTTCCAGATAAACCTGCATCCGCGCCACACGCACCGAGCGCTCGACCTGCAACACCAGCTCGAAGACCTCCCCGCGGTCATTGACCGAGAGCGTGAACGGATAGTTGGTCCGCTCCTTCGCGCCGACCAGCGTCATGCCATCCCAGACCGCGTCCGCACCATCCTCGCCGCGGCGCGGACCGCTATGGCGATAGTTCAGCAGGCTGGAGAACAGCGGCGTGCCGCCCGGCAACCCGCTGCAGCGCTGGGCCAGCGACAGCGGCGCGTGCTCGTGGTGCAACAAGCCGGTGAGGCGATCATGCGTCTCCCGCAAGCCCTGCGCGACGCTGCGCCCGCGCAGCTCGACCCGCAAGGGCAGCGTGTTGATGAACATGCCCATCGCACGATGCGCCTCGTCCCCGCCCTGCATGCGGCCGAACAACACCGTGCCGAAGACCACGTCGTCGCGCCCCGCCGTGCGCGCCAGCACCAGCGCCCAGGCGAGGTGGAACAAAGTCGCCGCGCTCACGCCCTGGCGACGCGCCTGCTCGCGCAACTCGATCGAGAGCGCCGCCGGCAAGGTCAGGCGCGACTCCTCGTTCGCGCTTCCATCGAGTCGCGCGTCGGCGAGGCCGAAAGGCGCGGTCACTTCGTCCACGCCGCCCAGCAGTTGCCGGAAGAAGGCCTCGTGCTGGTCCCCGCTCATGCCCGCAAGCGCCTGCGCCACGTAGCGGCGGTACGGCACCGGCCTGGGCAACTCGGCATGACGCTGCTGCAGGATCAGCGCGATCTCCTCGATCATCAGCTTCTCGGCCGTGTGGTCGAGCGCAAGGTGATGGCTGGGCAGCTGCAGCAGCCACTGGCCGCTGGGCGCATCGTGGACCGCGATGGCCCGCACCATCGGCGCGCGGCGCACGTCGATGCGGAAGGCGCGGCGATCCACATGAGCCGCCAGCCGCTCCGCGGCACGGCCCGCGGCGCGGTCGGCCTCGTCGATCGGCAGCCATTCGAGGGTGAGCGGCGCTGCGCGGCAGACGACCTGCACCGGCTCGCGCAACCCCTCCCACACGACGGCGGTGCGCAGGATGTCGTGACGCGCGATGACCTGATTCAGCGCGTCGATGAAACGCGTCAACCGTGCCTCGCCGTCGAAGCGCAGCAGCAGCGAAATCACATAGGCGTCGCCCTGCTCCTGCATCAGGTGATGGAAGAGCATGCCCTCCTGCAGCGGCGCGAGCGGGTAGATGTCCTGGATGTTGGCCGCGCCACCGGGGATCGCGGCCTCGATGCGCCGCAGCTCGGCCGTGTCGAGCTCAACCAGCGGCAGCATGCCCGGCTCGAGTGCGGTGCAGCCGGCCGGGATGGTCGCCGCATTGGCGTCGGGGTCTGCGATGGGGACGACCACGCCCGCCGACTGGGCCACGGCTGACGCGAAATCGGCGAGTCGCGGATGAAGGAACAAGGCCCGCATCTCCGATGGCCAACCGCACTGGCGCAGTCTCGCCTGCAGCTGGATCGCGAGCAGCGAGTGCCCGCCCAATTCGAAGAAGCTGTCCCACCGGCCGACGCGCTCCACGCCGAGCAGGTCACGCCAGATCGACGCGATGGTCGCTTCGGCCTCGCCCTGCGGGGCCTCGTAAGCCGCCGCTGACTGGGCATGGAGGTCCGGCGCCGGCAGGGCCTTGCGATCGACCTTGCCGCTGGGGTTCAGCGGCAGCGTGTCGAGCACGACGATGGCGCTGGGGACCATGTACTCCGGCAGGCTCCGGCCGAGTGCCTCGCGTAGCTGGTCGGTGTCCAGCGCGCCCCGTGGCTGCGCCGACGCACCCATCGGCACGGAGGTTCCGGACCGCACTGAAGTTGCTGGCTCCACCGGGGCGGCCGCCTGAGCCGAGATGTAGGCGACCAGCCGCGCGCCGGTGGGCGCCTGCAGCGCCACGACCACGGCCTCGCGCACGCCAGGTTGCGCCAGCAACTGCGCTTCGATTTCGCCCAGCTCGATCCGGAAGCCGCGGATCTTGACCTGGTGGTCGATGCGGCCGAGGTAGTCGAGCTTCCCTTCGGCATTCCATCGCACCAAGTCCCCGGTG
>NZ_JBQEOF010000015.1:0-153531 GCF_052044995.1 Roseateles sp. 22389 | reverse complement strand
CCCTTGTATCTTTCGTTTTGAGAGTACACACAGGTTTGTTTTGGCAGTTGTCCACAGCCCGTCTGCCCTCTGGGATACCTAGCCCGTGGGAGAGCATTTGGCGTGGACGACTGGCCGTCTGTTGAGCAAGCCCGAACAGTTGCTGGACGGCCGACATGCACTGGCGTGCTCGGACCTCGAATTTGCAAGGATGGGAAATGGCAGGCGCACCTGAACTGATTTTTGTTGGTATCGATGTTTCCAAAGCCACGCTTGAGGTGGCCTTGAATGACAGGGACAAGACGCAGACCTTCAGCAACGATGAGCCCGGTTTGAAGTCGCTGTTGGCGATGCTCACTGAGATGCGCGAGCGCGTGGGAGTCGTTCTGCTGGAAGCCACCGGTGGGCTGGAGCAGCCGGCGGCGGCGATGCTGTGCGCGCATGGTTTGGCCGTCATGGTGATCAATCCGCGCCAGGCGCATGACTTCGCCAAAGCGATGGGCTACCTGGCCAAGACGGACCGCACGGACGCGAAGATGCTGTCGCAGTTTGCGCGCACGCTGCATGCCAGCGACCGGCGCGAGCGACTGCTCTACAAACTGCCCACGGACGCGCAGGAGACACTGCTAGCCATGGTGACGCGGCGCAGTCAGCTCGTGGCCATGCGGGTGGCTGAGCACAACCGATTGGCGAGCATGCACGCGTCGCAGCGCAAGAGCATTCGCACCATTCTGAAGATGCTGGACCACCAAATCGGAAAGATCGATGACGATGCGGGCGGCTTCCTGAAGGAGCACTTCAAGGACAAGCTGGAGTTGCTCAAAGGGCTCAAGGGAGTGGGGCCAGGCACACAAGCGATGCTGATGGCTGCGCTGCCCGAACTCGGCCAACTCAAGCGACGCGAGATCGCCAAACTCGTGGGTGTGGCGCCGTTGAACAACGACAGCGGCACATTCAAGGGTCGGCGCTCCACCTGGGGTGGACGGGCCAATGTCCGTTCGGCGCTGTACATGGCTTCGCTCAGCGCTGTGCGTTATGACCCTGTCCTCAGGAGCTTCTACGAACGACTGGTGCAAGCGGGCAAGCCTAAGAAGGTGGCGCTGACCGCCTGCATGCACAAGCTGCTCACCATCATCAACGCCGTCATCAAGTCCGGCACCGCTTGGCAGCCCTCTTATCCACAGCCCGCGCTAGCCTGATTAGCGCTTGACTTGGAACACAGTTGCTCTCCCGCTTGCGGGAGAGCAAGGGTGAGGGTTCCTGCGACGGCCGCTGGCCCTCACCCCCGCCCCTCTCCCGCAAGCGGGAGAGGGAGTTCGACGGAGGCGGAGAGGGGGTGAGGAGAAGATGGCAACATCGCCACTTCCGCCGCGAGGCGCGCTGCTCCCGAAGAACTCCATGGATCTCCCGTCCTTGCTTTCCCTGGCCGAGATGGCCTGGCCGGTGCTCTTGAAGGGCACCGGCTACACGCTCCTATTCGCGGTGATGGCGATGATCTTCGGCCTGCCGCTGGCGGGGTTGATCACGCTGGTGCGCGTGCTGCGCGTGCCGGTCCTGGACACGCTGATGGCGGTCTACGTGAGCGCGATGCGCGGCACGCCGCTGCTGGTGCAGGTGTTCATCGTCTACTACGGCCTCCCAAGCATCGGCATCGAGTTCTCCCCGCTGGTCGCCGGCGTGCTGACGCTGACGCTGAACGTGGCCGCCTACATGAGCGAGACGATGCGTGGCGCCATCGGCGCGGTGGAGCAGGGCCAGTGGCTGGCGGGCACCTCGCTGGGCCTGAGCCGCCACCAGACGCTGCGTTTCGTGATCGGGCCGCAGGCGCTGCGCGCGGCGGTGCCCAGCCTGTCCAACAGCCTGATCTCGCTGATCAAGGACACCTCGCTGGTGTCGGTGATCGCGGTCACCGAGCTGATGCTGGCCACCAAGGAGTTGATCTCCACCACCTTCCAGCCCTTCCCGCTCTACATGGCGGCCGCGGCGATCTACTGGCTGCTGAGCTTCGCTTTCGAGCAGGTGCAGAAGTGGATGGAGAAACGGATGGCCTATCCGCATTGAGGCCGCTTGGCGCTCACTGCTCACCGCTCACCGCTCACCGCTCACCGCTCACCGCCTGGGCCCCGGCGTGCCTTCTGGCACCCCCTCGCGACACGGGCGCGCATCGCCCGGCCCGTGACGCCGAGCGCCGATAGTTCCCACCCATGAGCGCCGCCCCGATGACCCATGCCCCTTCGCATCTCTCCACCCACCTGCGCCTGGTCGGCATGGCGGTGCTGTGGGGCGCGTCCTGGCCCTGGGGACGGGTGCTGGCGCAGGCGATGCCGCCGCTGGCCGCGGCCGCCTGCCGTTTCCTGATCGCCGGCGCGATCCTGATGCTGTGGCTGGCCAGCACCGGCCGCCTGGCCGCGCTGCGCAGCTGGACGGCCTCGCGCTGGGCCGGCATGGTGCTGGCGGCGAGCTTCGGCGTCTTCGGCTACGCGACCTTCTTCATGAGCGGCCTCAAGCATGTGCCGGCCGGCAAGGGCGCGCTGGTGATCACGCTGAACCCGGTGATCACGCTGCTGCTGGCGGCCTGGATCTTCCATGAGCGGCTGAACAAGCGCATCGGCCTGGGCATGGCGCTCGCGGCGGTGGGCGCGGCCGTCGTGATCACGCGCGGCGAGCCTTGGCATGTGCTGGACGGGCGCGTCGGCATCGGCGAACTGCTGCTGCTGGGCTGCGTCGCCTGCTGGGTCGCCTACACGCTGATCGGCCGCAAGGTGATGGCCGGCGTCGACGCGCTGACCACCACCGCCGTCACCGCCGCGATCGGCGCGGTGATGCTGCTGGCGCTGACGCTGGCCGTCGACGGCACGGCCGGCCTGGCCGGCGTGCTGGCCGCGCCGCGCAACGCGTGGCTGTGCATGGCGGGCATCACCGTCGGCTCGACGGCGCTGGCCTACGCCTGGTACTTCGACGGCGTGAAGGCGCTGGGCGCCGGCGCGGCGTCCGGCTATATCACGCTGGTGCCGGTGTTCGGCGTCGTGTTCTCGGCGCTGTGGCTGGGCGAGGTCGTGGACGCGTCGCTGCTGGTCGGCGGCACGATGGCGATCGCCGGCACCGCGCTGATGAACCTCGGCCGGCGCTGAGCCCCGGGCCGCTTACTTCCGGCCGGCGCCGAGCAGCACCACACCGCCCAGCGCGATGGCGGCCACGCCGGCCCACATCGGCACGTTGACGCGCTTGGTCTCCTCGACCTTGAGCTCGATCGGGCCGAGCTTGGCGGCGGTGTTCTCCTTCGTGTACGAGAAGCCACCGTAGACCAGCGCGAGCACGCCCGCCGCGATCAGGATCACGCCCACCCAACGAATGCCACCCATGACGTCCTCCAGTCCTTGCGATAGGGATTGACCGGCGGCCGCGTCGCTTCGCGCCCATCCCGCCGGGGTGGCTCATTGGACCTCAAGCCGGCGGCGGCGCAAGTAGGACGGCACCGCATTCTGGCGACGACGCCGGCCCGAGGCCCGGCTCGCGGCACGCGCCCGTGGAGAATGCGTCGATGCGTGTCCTTCGAGTCCTCGTCCTGACGCGGCGCCATCCGTCCGCGATCCTGTTGCTGGTGCAGCTGTTGGGGCTGCTGCTGTATCCGCTGATCGAGTCCAGCCGCGCCGCGCCGCTGGCGCTCAGCGCCTTCGGCATCGTGGTGCTGGTCTTCACGACGCGCATGGTGCGCAGCACGCCGGGGCTGACCTGGCTGAGCGTGACCATCGCGCTGCCGGCGATCGCGCTGTTGCTGCTGCAGGCGTTCTGGGGCATGGACCAGCTGCTGCCGTGGTCCGCCGCGCTGGAGGCGCTGTTCTACTTCTATGCCGCGGCCAGCCTGATCGCCTACATGATGAGCGACTGGCATGCGACCACCGACGAGCTCTTCGCCGCCGGTGCCACCTTCACGCTGCTGGCCTGGGGCTTCGCCCACCTGTTCGTCGTGGTGCAGGCGCTGTATCCGGGCAGCTTCTCGGCGGCGGTGGATCCGCAGTCGCCGCGCACCTGGACCGAGCTGATGTTCCTGAGCTTCGCGCTGCTGTCCAGCACCGGCATCGGCGACGTGATCCCGGTCAAGCCGCTCGCGCGCGCGGTCACGACGGTCGAGATGTTCGTCGGCGTCATGTACCTGGCGGCGGTCGTGTCGCGGCTGATCGGGCTGACGCTGATCCGGCGCCGCGAGCTGTCCGACCTCGACTGACGATCGTCCCGCGGCGCAGCGCAGCGCCGCGGTCGCCGTCGTCGTCGCCTAACGCTTGGCCGGCGGCACGTCGCCGCGCGGCAGTTGATCGGCGCCGGGGGCCTCGGGCGCGCGCGTCGTCAGGTCCTTGGCCCAGGCGAAGCCCTTCTTTGCGACGCCCATGGCCTGGTTGGCGGCCTCGGCGGTGGTGCTGCGGACCTGCTCGGCGCTGGGCAGCCGTTCCTGCGTCCACTGGGCGGCCTTGCGCGCCGCGTCGGCCGCCTGCGTGGCGGCGTCGCCGGCCTGCGCGCGCACCTGGTCGATGGTCGGCAGCTGCTGCTGCGTCCAGTCCGCGGCCTTGCGCGCGGCGTCCCAGGCGGTCGTCGCGGCGGTGGCCGTCGTCGCGCGCACCTGGTCGGCGCTGGGCAGGCGCTGCTGGGTCCAGTCGGCGGCGTCGACCAGCACGGTGCGCACCTGGCCCGCCGCGCCGCCGGCCAGGCCCATGGTCTGGTTCCAGCGCTTGGAGAGCTCGCCCGGCGGCGCGGTGGCGAGCAGCCGCACGACGGTGTCGAGCGCCTCGGCCTCGGCCGTCGTCAGCGGCCCGCCGGCTTCGAGCATGCCGCGCATGAAGACGCCCAGGTCCTTGGCGATGGCGGCATGGTTGCAGTCGGGATTCAGGTGCAGGAATTCGGCGCCCTCGGCCGCCATCGCGGCCAGGTCGCTGCCGCCCAGCCGCGCCTCGACGGCGGCGACGGACTGCTCGACGAAGGCGCGGTTCAAGCCCCAGTCGTCGATCAGGTGGTCGACGAGGTATTGGCGCTCGGCGGCCTCGATGGCGCCGTCGACAGCCGCCAGCCGCAGCGACAGCGGCGCGATCAGGTCGAACAGCGCCAGGCCCAGCGTGTCCAGCGGCGTGTTGAGGTACTTGGGGATCTCGATGACGCGGTCGCCCTTGGTCGAGCTCAGCAGGCGGTACATGCCGTAGCAGGCGCCGCCCGAAGCGAGCGCCGCGAAGGCCACCCAGCCGATCGGCGTGGCCGAGGCGCCCAGCAGCGACGCGACCATGCCGGTCTTGGCGACCGCCGCGCCCGCGCCGGCGGCGCCGAGGACGTCCCACACCTCGCGGCCGCGATTGATCATGCGCAGCGAGGCATAGGCCGCCTCGCCGATGGCGAGCTTGGCCTTGAATCGCAAGGGGTCGGTGACGACCTCGTCGACGCCCTTCAATTCGGGCGGGGGCAGCAGCAGGGGCGCGGGGGCGGACATGCGGGACGGCTCCAGTGGAATGGAGGGAGTCTAGCGAAGTGGAGAAGGCCGGTTGGATTCGCCTTCGTGTGTGGCTGGGGCAACACCCGTGGGCTGAAGCTCGTCCAGCGATGGCTAGCATCGGTGAAACCGAATCAGCAGGGAGCCAGGGATGGAGATCAATCGAATGCAGACGTTGATGTCGGCGTCCCGGGTGAAAGCGCACCTGCCCGCCGTGGTTGATGCTGCGGACGCGGACCGTCTGGCACTCGGCTTTTTCGCGGAGTCGGTGTACGCGGAGTTCAGTCGCAAGGAACAGTTGCTGGTACTGGTCGATGTCCAGGGAGGCGAGGAGATATACGCAGGGCACCTGCTGTTCGATGTGAAGTTCCCGAAGGCGCATGTACTTCAGATCCATGTCGCCAAGCGGTTTCGAGGGCATCAGCTCGGCTCCGCGTTGCTGGACGCTTTGAAGGCGCACCTGACGGACCTGGGCTTCATCTCGATCTTCGCGCGCGTCGCCGAGGATCTCACTCAAGCCAACGGATTCTGGAACTCGCAAGGCTTCTATACGCAGCGCCTTACTCAAGGCGGAAAGAGCCGCAACCGGACCATCGTCGTGCGAGCGCATGAGTTGAAAACGGCCCAGCTTTTCTGTGGCAGCGGCATCAGCGCGGCAGATCCTCTTGGACTCGACTTTGGCGAGCAGCGGACGAGGCCGCTGTATCTGCTGGATCTGAACGTACTTTTCGACCTGGGACCGAGGCGAGAACGCCACCTGTCTGCCCTGGACGTCTTTCGGGCCGAGCGGATGCAGACTTGTGCGCTGGCAATCAGCTCCGAAATCGAAGTCGAACTGACGCGGACAGCGCGCGATACCAAAACCGATCCCATGCTCGCATTCGCTGGGATGCTGTCCCGCTTTCCGGTCCCGGATGCGGATGTGCTCGCACGCCTGCTTCCCGGACTGGGAGAGATCGTGTTTCCCGCTCGATCTCGCGCCGGTACGCTGAGTGCCAATGATCTTTCCGACTTGAAGCACCTCGCGACAGCCATCCATAACGGCCTTCCAGGCCTGATTACCAACGACGAGACCGTCCTGGCGGCCGCGCCGTCGCTGCGAAAGGAGTACGGGCTGGATGTCCTATCCCCTGTGCGCTTCCAAGCACCGTTGGATGAACACGAGCAGCCGGTCGTCCATGCGGCCTCCAACGACGACACGATCACGATCGAGCGCGCACAACATGACGACGCTCAGGCCATCCAGGCGTTGCTGACCTGCCTGGGAATCGGGGTCGTGGAGCAACTTTCGCAGTGGGCCGCGGCAGAGGACAAGAGCACGGCATGCGTGCGCCTCGTCGCTCGGTGCGAAGGGGCAGTCATTGGGTACATGGCCTTGCCAGCCAGCCCGCAGCGTTCCAACGTTCGAGCCTATGTGGCCGTACGTGAAGACTTGGCCGGAGCCGAAGCCGCCGCTCATGCCTTTCTTCTTCGCCTCCACGAGAGTGTGCCGATAGGCGGCGTGGGCAACATCCATCTCAGTTGCCCGGATCAACAGGCCACGTTGCGGGAAGCCGCAGCATCGTTCGGTTACACGGCGTCGCCGAGCGCTCCGACTGAACTGATGAAGGTTTCCTTGAAGCAGCACGTGCGGGCTTCGACATGGGGGACCACTCGGCAGGCCTTGCTTTCCGCTGTGGCCATGCAGCTTCCGGAGAATCCGCCCGAGTACCGTCACGTGGATCAACAGCTACCGCTACTTCGACGAGACGGGCAGCGGATGCATGTTTCCATCTTCCAGCTTGAAGCACTTCTGGCGCCGGCACTACTTTGCCTTCAGGGGCGCAATGGCGTCATGGTGCCGATACAGCGGCGCTTCGAGGAGCCCTTGATCGCGCAATCCCCGCAGACGTCCTGGTTGCCTGTGAACAAGGCGCAGCTGCGCCCGCAACGCCTCTATGTCAGCGGCCCGAAGACGTTGAAGAATTTCCACCGCGGCGACCTGATGTTTTTCTATGAATCGAGCAAGGACAAGGGCACGCGGTCGGTGATCGCGGTCGGCCGTGTTCTGCGGGCCTTCCATCGGGGGCAGGGCGAGGTCGAGACAGCGGATCTTTCCGGATCTATCCTGACCGAGGATCAACTGTCCGAAATCGGAGCTGCTACCACGAAGACCGTCACCGTCTTTGACAATGTGCTTCGACTACCTTGTCCCGTGAGCCTGGAACACCTGAAGTCTTTAGGCTGCGGGTCATCGCAACAGCTGCTGACGGCCCAGCGCTTGTCAGCGCAACAGGTTCAGGGCATTTTGGAGAAGGGATTTCAATGACGACGCATGTCCTCATCTCGCTCGAGGAGCGACACGCCAACAACATCCTTGCAGGCACGAAGACCGTCGAGCTTCGTCGTCGATCGATGCACGTTGAACCAGGCACTTTGGTCTGGTTCTATGTCAAGCAGCCAGTGGCCTGTGTCGTTGGATTCGCGGTCGCCGGAGAACGCTATGCGGCCGCGCCTGACAACGTGTGGAGAAAGTTCGGAAAGGTCTCCGGCCTCGAGCGCAAAGAGTTCATGGACTACTTTGTCGGATGCAGTGAGGCTTCGGCAATGCGGCTCGACGCCCCGACTCGGCTGCGCAAGTACGTGGGCTTGGCTGAACTCAGGGCCAACGTGCCGGGGTTCCATCCACCGCAGTTCTATGTGCGCATGAATGACGAGTCCCCACTTCGCAATCTCTTGACTTCGTACTTGACCAAGCGACAAATGGCGATGCGTACCGGCCGGAGGTTGCTCAGCTAGATGCGGCAAATCGCGGGCGAGTCCGCCCGCTATCAGCATCCCGCTGGCCCCGCCCCCGCCGCGGCGTCCTCAGCGCTTCACATACGCGTCGATCGCCTTGCGCGCCAGGAAGGACTGGTCGCTGAACAGGCCGTCCATGCCGAGCTTGAGGAAGGCGTCGATCTGACCGGCGAGGTTGCCGATCGCGGCCGGGTCGTCGCTGCTGTCGAACTCGTTGGGCAGGAAGCTGTTCTCCGCGCGGAAGGTCCAGCCGTGCACGATCAGCCCCGCCGCATGCGCGTCCTTCACCAGCGTCGTCGGCGTGCCCAGGCGGCCGGCCACCAGCGGGATCATCAGGTTGGTGTTGGCGCCGATGCCTTGCGCGTAGCTGGAGATCTCGGCCAGGCCGGCCGGCTTGGCCAGGTCGGCGTAGCTGCGCTTGTCGCCGCTGAGCGTGAAGTCGTAGGGCTGGCCCGTGGCGCTGAGCAACTGCACCAGCGGCACGCGCGTCATGCGCTTGAGCTTGCGCAGGTTGCCGACCTCGAAGGACTGGATGAAGACCGCCGCGTCCGGGCCGCGGTAGCCGTACTTGTGGAGCAGGCGCACCAGCGGCTCCTCCAGCGGCTGGCCGATGCCGGCGAAGTAGCTCGGGTGCTTGGTCTCCGGATAGACGCCGATCGGCTTGACCTTGCGGTGGCCCCAACGGCCGTCTCGGCTGGCCTCCTCGCGGCGGCGCTCGTTGGCCTGCTGCACCAGCTGCAGCACTTCCTCGAAGGTCGGCACCTCGAACATGTCGTTGAAGCGGCTGTTGGCCGGCCGGATCTGCGGGATGCGCTCGCGGGCGCGCAGCGTCTTGAGCTCGGCCAGCGTGAAGTCCTCGGTGAACCAGCCGGTGATGGCCACGCCGTCGATGCTCTTGGTCGTCTTGCGCGAGGCGAATTCAGGCCGATCGGCCACATCGGTCGTCGCTTCGCGCACCGAGCCGTCCGGATTCAGGATCGCGATCGCGTTCTCGTGGCGCGCCACCAGCACGCCGTCCTTGGTCAGCACGAGGTCGGGCTCGACGTAATCCGCGCCCTGCTCGATGGCCAGCCAGTAGGCGGCCAGCGTGTGCTCCGGCAGGTAGCCGCTGGCGCCGCGGTGCGCGATCAGCAGCGGCTCCTTGGCGCGCGGCGGGTGGTAGGCCTCGTGCGCGCAGGCGGTGGACGCCAGCGAGGCGGCCGCGACGGCGGCGAGCAGGGTGGAACGGAGCAGCTTCATGCGGAGGTCTCCTTCGAGCGGATGGTGTCGTTGGGGCGAGTCACGAAGGTCCGCCAGCGCAGAGGCTGTCGAGTCGATGTGACGTTCGCGTGGTCGAAACGTGAAGCGCTCGAAGGGTAGGCGCTGACGGATGAAGATTTGATGATCTCCCCACCGCGGGAAGTCCCCTGAAACAGGTCTTACAGGGGAGGAGGGCGGGGGAGGGCGCTGAGCGGCTGGCGCTCAGGAGGCCAGGGGCAGGATTTCGTCGCCTGGCGCGGCGCGGCAGTCCGGTGGCAGCGGCTCCCAGCCGCGTCGCACGACGATCTCGCCGCCGGTCGCGCAGAGCTCGATGCGCTGCGCCTGAGGCACCCGCTGGTGGACGAAGGCCTCCAGCGCCGCCGGGGTGGAGACCTTCAGGCGCATCGCGTAGAGGTCGTCGAGCGGGTGATCGTCGCTGTGGATCAGCGGCACGAACTGGGCGGCGAACATCACCGCATGCGACGGCACGACCACCGGCGTGGGGTCGTAGCCCAGCGCCCGCAGCGCGCGTTGCGCCTGGACGCGGTCGGGCGTCGGCGCGTCGTCCTCGCGGGGCTGCCAGGCGAAGCCCATCAACTCCGCGACCCACTGGTTGCAGTTCTGGTAGCGCGTGGCGAAGGCATAGGCGCTCGCGCTGTAGCGCGGCGACAGCAGCCCGAGCGCCAGGCGGTTGTCCAAGGCGCGCGCGGCGAGCCGGCTGCCGGCCTCGCCGGGCAGCGTCACGATGGCGAGCCGGATCGGCGCGGTCTTGCCCGCGCTCAGCAGGAAGCCGGCCAGGCCCTGGTCGTAGAGCCGGGCCCGGGACTCGTCGCAGGCGTAATACAGCTGACGCACCGACCAGGGGCCGTTGCGGCTGTCCTTCAGCGCGAGGCCGCTGTGGGAGTACTGCAGTTGGAAGCGGCTCAGGTCGGTGCCGGAGCGCGACACCAGCGCGGCGTCGACGCCGCTGGCCACCAGCTCGCGGCGCGCGACCGCGACGACCTGGAGCTGGCGGTCCTGCTCGGTGGCGGGGACCTCGCCGCCGCGGTCGCAGAAAGTCGCGGCGCGGGCGCTCGTGACGAACGTGAGTCCGAGGGCCAGCGCGGCGAGCAGGCCGAGGCCGGCCGCGACGCGGCGCGGCCGTCGCGGGGTCACAGGGTCACCGGATGGGATTCCAGTTCGCGGTGCCAGTCGTTGCGCAGCGCCAGCAGGAAGGCCTGGCGGTTCTCTGCGCGGGCGAACTCGTAGCCGTAGTCACGCTGGCGGGCCAGCACATGGTCGCCGACCCGCAGCGGCTGGGCGGCGACGGCCTGCTTGGGCACGTAGAGGAAGAAATCGGTGCCGCCTTCGGCGCGCACCGGCTGCAGGTGCAGGCGCGTCGTGTCGGTGCGGCCGGCGGCGTCCTCGACGGCGAGGACCTTGTATTCGCCTTCGGCGACCTTGCGGTCCTTGCTGGAGCTGTCGCTCGACTGGCCGATCGAATCGGACAGCTGCTTCGACGACACCGAGCCGGCGCTGGAGGCCGAGGTGACCAGGCTGTCGGCGCGGGCGGGCGCGGTGAAGAGGGCAGTGGCCGCGGCAGCGGCGGCAAGGGCGAGGGAAAGGCGGGAGAGGTGAGAGAAGCTGTGGCGCATAGGACCGTCCATGGGGAAGTCGGTCCGGCCGCGAATCGGCGGCCGGACCGGGGCAAGCATACGGGATGACGGACTTTCAGGTGTCAGGGGCAGCGCACTTGGCGAAGACTTGACGAGTGGCATCGAGCTGCTCGCGCACCGCCTCTTCGTCGATCGATTTCCAGAGGTGATAGTCCGCCGCGACTCGACAGTCCAGTTCCTGCTTGAGGAGCTTCGCCAGCGCGCGGGATCGCTCCGCGAGTGCGTCACAGCATCGCCGGTCCGGCGCGTCAAGACGCTGGATCAGGCGATCATGGACGCCGCCGGGAAGCTTTGCGCGGCCGCGATGAGGCAGCATCAACTCCCAGCGGCGACATCGGTGGTACGCGGCGTAGTAGGCCCGTGAGATCGCCGAGCGGCGCCCCGCCTCATTGCCGGCCTGGGCGGCCTGGGCGTCGGCGAGACGGCTGAGGTCCTTCGCTTCGATGGGCATGCGATCTCCTCATGCGTCGTCGAAGGACGCTCCGGGCTCATCGTCGAGGTCGTCGAACAGCTCGGCCAGCAGGCGCCCATGAAAACGGGCCGGCCTAGGGGCATCGACCGACTCGAAGGTGATGTCGAAATATCCAACCGGGCAACCGTACATTTCGTCGTTCAGCGCCGCAGCCCGTTCCGGGGTTGCGTCCACGCTGACGATGACGTCGACATAACAGTCGTCGCAATCGTCGTACCAGATGCGCACCTCGAGCGGGCCGCTGCAGATCTGCACACCGCGCCGCTGCATCAGGCCTCCCGCGTAGAGCAAGGTGGCATAGGCATCCATGCATCGGCGCTGATAGCGACGGAAGTAGCGCTTCAATTCCTTGGTGGTGTGGGGCCCGATCGCCGGGTATCGACTTGACGCCAGCCGCGGGGACGGCACATTGAACAGCGTCTCCGGCTCCTTCAAGTGGTGCACGAACTCGTCCACCCCGGCGGTCCAGAAGTCCAACCTGGGTGCCGGCGGCGCCCCCTCGCGCGCCATCGGCTCTGGCAAATCAACCATCACTGCACTCATCGCATTCATCCTTTCGCCACTGCAAAGACATCCCGAATGCCCTGCAGTTTGCTGGTGAGCGATGCCGAATTCACTCCCTCGGAAGAGCGCATCGTCGGGGGATGCCGGTTCGAGTAGGTCGGTCCTCCGACGCATATCGATAGTGGGGATGGACGCCGCGGGGTCAGGGCTTGCCTGACCCGCACGCTCAGTTGAGCTCGCCCGCCGGCACCACCGGCAGCACGACGCTCGACGGCCGCAGCGGGCCTGCGTGGAGGGTCGTGATGTTGCCCTCGGCCTGGCGCTGCAGTGGCGCCGGCCAGATGCCCTGCGCCTGGTTGCTCGCGCTGATCGCGATGCGCAATCGGTGCCCCGCGCGGACCAACGCCGCCACCGGGAACACCTCCACCGGCACCAGCATCGGCTCGCCGGCCACCACCGGCAGCATCGCGGCCGTGGTGAACGGGTGCCACGGCTGGATCATCGTGCCGTTGACGAAGCGGGAGCGGCTCGTGTCCACCGCCCGGTGCGTGGCCGACATCAGCCCGTGCGTCAGCGGCTTGACCGTGCCGGTGGCCGGGTCGACATCGTCGATGCGCACCGACAGCGCCGCCTGCGTGCGCGTCGTCGAGATCCAGAGGTCCGCCTGGATCGGCCCGTTCAGGTAGAGGTCCTGCGCCATCGGCGCGGTCTCGAAGACCGCCGCGCCCTGCAGCGACTCGACGTGCGCGCTGTCCGAGTAGCACGGCCGCGGCAGCAGCCCCGCCAGGCCCAGGGTCCACTGCACCTGGCTCGCCGAGCAGTCGCTGTGGTCGCGCACCTGGACGCTCGCGGTGAACAGCGTCCCCAGCGCGGTGCCGCGGGCGGCGGTCGGCGCCGGCGGCTCGGCCACCGTCCGCCCCGCCGCCTCCGCCGGGATGCGCGCGGCCAGGCTGCCGTCGGGTTGCAGGTACCAGCGCTGCGGCGCCATCCGCGGATGCGGCCAGTCGCTCGCCGTCGCGAAGCGTGGCGCGCCGCCGGCACCATAACCATCGACGAACTGCGTCACCGTCGGCAGCGCCTGCGCGCCGGTCTCGCGACCCTGCAGGTACTGGTCGAACCATTGCAGCAGCAGCGAGGTCGTGCTCGGCGGCCCGTACGACGGCGCGCCGCCATAGCCGCCGATGCCCGCCTGCACGGACTGCAGATGCGCCCCCGGCAGGATCGCCAGCTTGGCCGGCACGTTGCGCTTGAGCTGCTCGTACAGCAGCGGCTGGTCGCGCTGGAAGATGTCCAGCGACGCGCCGACGATGAAGGTCGGCACCCGGATCTTCCCGGCGCTCTCCACCGGCGACCGGCCGGCCCAGAAGCCGCCGTCGTCGGTGGCGATGCCGCTCGCGCCGCCGACGAAGCCGTCGAAGGTCGGCGCGTACCAGCCGTCGATCGCGGCGACGTGGTCCGCGGTCGCGGCGTTGATCTGGCTCGCGTACCAGGGATGGAGCAGCAGCTCCGGCGCGTTGGCCACGCTCAGCGACTGGGTCAGCGGCAGCCAGGTGCTCAGGAACTGCGCGTTGAACATCCCGCCGGTGGCCGCGACGCCGCGGTAGGCGTCCCCCATCGGCACCTGCGCGAAGGCGGCCTTCACCGCCGGGTGCTGCTGGCCGGCGGTCAGCAGCGCGCTGATGCCGAGGTAGGACGTGCCCGCCACGCCGATGCTGCCGTTGAAGAACGGTTGCCGCGTCACCCACTCGACCGCCTCGCGGTAGGCCTGCTGTTCCTCCTCGCCGATCAGCTGCGTGACGCCGCCGCTCATGCCGGTGCCGTGGGCGTCGATCGCGACGGTGACATAACCGCGGCGCACCATGAACTGGTCCAGGCCGCCGATCAGCAGCGTGTTGCCGCCGGCCGGGGTGAAGACGCCCAGGAACTGGCCGACGTCGATGCGATAGGCCGTCTGCGTCAGCACCACCGGGTAGCGGCCCGACCGGGGAATGCCGAGGAAGTCCGCCGGCATCGACACCAGCACCGCCAGCTGCCTGCCCGACGAGAGCGGGATGAACCGCAGCGGCAGCGTCACGGCGCGCGGGTGGTCGGGAGCGCGGGTGTAGGCGGTGGCGGGCCAGCTCGCGCCGGCATTGGCGGTCACCGCCGGATTGGGCGCGGCGAGCGTGCCGCGCGTGCCCAGCGTCGTCGTCTGGGCGACGGCCTGGAGCGCCCCGGCGGCGGCGAGCCCGACCAGCAGCGCGCGGCCGCGCGCGCGCCAGGAACGGTCCGCGCGGCGCGGGGTGGGGTGGGCCTGGGTCATCTCTTGTCTCCGTGATCCCGAGGTCGGGTGGTCGCTGCGGCGACTCTGTGCGAGGCATGAGCCGGCGACTATGCCGGCCGCCGCCGTGGCCGGGACGGAGGGGAAATCAGGAGGGCGGTGGGTATGCGGCTTGCCTCTCCGGGCCCTCGGATGCGAAGGATGTCACGCGACCACGCCATCGCGATGTCGGCTTGCGTCGCCGCGCCCGTGCTGTAGGTCAAGTCCCTACAGCAGCTGCGGCAAGCGGCGTTCATGGGAAGTGGCAGCCGCTTGCTGGCGCCGGTGGCGACGGAAGCGGACGATGGCGTCCATGAAAGTCGCTGTCATCGAAGACCATGTTCCCGTGCGCCAGCTGCTGGTGCGCCGCGCCCTCAAGCTGGATGGCCTGACGGTTGTCGCCGAAGCCTCCGGCGAGGACGAGGCGGTGGACGCCGTGATGGCGACCACGCCCGACGTCGTCCTGCTGGACCTGCGCCTGGCGCAGGGCAGCGGCCTGTCGGTGCTGACGCGCCTGCGCGGCCAGGCCTACCCCGGCCGCGTCTTCGTCCTCAGCGGCGAATCCTCCGGCGTCGTCGCCGGCCTGTGCCGCCGCCGCGGTGCCGACGCCTTCTACGACAAGGCCTTCGATTTCGAGCAGCTGCTCAGCGACCTGCACGAGCTGTGCAAGCGCGGTGCGGCCAACGCCCCCATGCACGCCCCGACCAGCGACGGCCCCCGCGCCGTCGCCATCGGCTGAGGCCGCGCGACCGGACCACCAGGGAGGACCCGCCATGAAACTCGCAATGACGCTGCCCCGCATTCCGCTGCCGACGCTGCCCAGGCTGTCCTGGTCGCCGCGCGGCGCCATGGCGTCCTGGCTGGTGGTCGGCAACCTGCTGGTGGTCGTCGCGCTGGTCGGGATGACGGCGCTGAGCCTCTGGAGCCACCGCGCGACCGAGACCGACCGCGCCCGCGACGTGGTCGAGAACCTGGCGCAGAACATGGCCGTGGAGATCAACGCCGAGCTGCGCAACACCGACAACGCGCTGGCCACGATCGCGCTGCGCTACCGCAGCGCGCGCCAGTCGGCGGACCAGGCGGCGATGGTCGCCAAGCTGCTGCAGGAGCAGCGCGGCCTGCTGCCGCAGGTCACCGCGCTGCGCATCGCCGACATCCACGGCACCGTCACCACCGGCCTGATGCCCGGCGAGCGGCCCTTCAACGTGGGCGATCGTGCCTATTTCTCGCAGGCCCGCACGACCGACGCGATGGTGATCTCCGAGCCGCTGAACAGCCGCGCCCAGAACCACTGGTGCATCATCCTGGCCCGCCGCCTGATCGACCACGACGGCAACTTCGACGGCATCGTCTATGCCGTCGTGACCGCCAAGCACTTCGTCGACCGCTTCAGCGGCGTGGCCCTGGGCCCGTCCGGCGCGGTGTCGCTGCGCTCGGAGGCGATGAACCTGGTGGCGCGCTACTCCGCCAGCGAACCCAACTCGACCAAGGGCTTCGGCACCCGGTCGCTGTCGGATCAGGCGCAGCGCTCGCTCGAGCAGAACCCCGAACGCGGCGTCTACATCACGCCGACGGCGATCGACCAGGTCGACCGCATCACCGCCTACCGCAAGGTGCCGGGGTATTCGATGACGCTGTTCACCGGCATGAGCAGCGACTACTTCCTGGCGGGCTGGCGCACCCAGCTCGTGCGGCAATCGCTGCTGGCGGCGCTGGTGGCGCTGGCGCTGGCCGCCGCCTCTGGACTGATCCACCGCATCCACCGCGGCGAGCGCCGTTCGCGGGAGGCGCTGGCGAAGCTGGCGCGCGAGCAGGACGCGATGCTGCAGAACGACTTGATCGGCATGGTGCGCGTGCGCAACGGCCATGCCGTCTGGAGCAACCCGGCGCTGGAGCGCATGTTCGGCTACGGCCCCGGCGAGATGGTCGGCCAGGCCGCCATCCGGCTGTTCCTCAGCCCGCAGGAGCATGCCCGCGTGCGCGACACCGCGCTGGCGACGATGCGGGCCGGCGGCCGCTTCCAGACCCAGCTGCGCATGCGCCGCCAGGACGGCAGCGAGTTCTGGGTGGACCTGCACGGCACCGTCGTTTCGGAGACCGAATCGATGTGGATGCTGGTGGACATCGACGGCCTCAAGCGCAGCGAGGAGCAGGCCCAGCACCTGGCGCTGCGCGACGTGCTGACCGGCCTGCCCAACCGCCGCCTGTTCGAGGAGAAGGTCGGCGACGCCATCCAGGGCGCGCGCCGCACCGGCCGCGGTTTCGCGGTCTGCTACCTGGACCTGGACGGCTTCAAGGCGATCAACGACCAGCACGGCCACGAGGCCGGCGACGAGGTGCTGATGGAGATCGGCCAGCGCCTGCAGACCCTGGTGCGTGGCAACGACGTGGTCGCCCGCCTGGGCGGCGACGAGTTCGCGATCCTGCTCTCGGGCATCGCGCGTCCGGAGGATGTCGAGCAGACGCTGCAGCGCTGCCTGTTCTCGATCCAGCGCCGCATCACGCTGGACTGCGGCGAGAAGGTCTCCGTCGGCGCCAGCATCGGCGCGGTGGTCGGCGGCGGCGGCGACAACTGCCGCGAGCTGCTCCACGCGGCCGACGAATCGATGTACGCGGTCAAGCGCACCGGCAAGGGCCAGATCCAGATCGCCGGCCACGCGCATTCCGAGTGGGCCGTGGCGGCATGAGCCCGCGCGCCGCCCGCATCCCCGCACCGGTGCTGCGTGCCTGCCGGGCCGGTGCGTGCGGCGCGGCGCCGTCGGGCCTGCTGTGCCTGTCGCGCCGCCCGCGTTCCCCGCGCCAATCCGGCGGCGGGTCCCTCCGATGGGCGACAGGCGCCGCCGCCAACGCCACCGCGCGCTCAACTTTTAGGCAGGATCTGCCGATGTGGTGGGAAAGGCCCCCGACGGGCCGCGGCTGACCCGCGCCCGTGGCCGGGGAAATTCATCCAGTCTGTCCAAGGAGGAGGGATCACATGAACATCGGCGCCTGGCGTCTGTCGACGCAATTGACCATGTCCTTCGTGCTGCTGGTGGCGCTGTGCGCGCTGGTCGGTGGCATGGGGCTGCTGCAGCTCAACCAGGTCCACGAGAACACGACCGAGATCGCGGAGGACTGGCTGCCCAGCATCCAGAGCATGGCCGCCATCCGGGTCAAGGCCAACCAGATCCGTCGCATGGAGCCGGACCATCTGCTCTCCGACGACCATCAGGAGCGCGCCCAGATCGAAGGCGCGATCGCCAACGCCCGCAAGGAGCTGGCCGCCGCGGAGCAGGCCTACCAGCCCTTCATCACCAACGACGAGGAGCGCCGGCTCTACGCCGAGGTGGTGGCCGCGCGCGAGGCCTATTTCAAGGCGCAGGAGAAGCTGCTGCACCTGTCGCGCGGCGAGAACTCCGACGCGGAGGCGCGGGCCTTCTTCCGGGCTGAGTCGCGCAGCAGCTTCAACGCCTGGGTGCGGGCGATCGAGCGCAGCGCCGACTACAACGCCGCCGGCAGCGAGCAGTCGCGCAAGGACGCGGAGGCGGACTACGCGGCCGGGCACGGCTGGAGCGTGTCGCTGACGCTGGTGTCGGTGCTGGTGGCCATCGGCCTGGCGCTGCTGCTGCTGGGGCATGTCCGCCGCCTGCTGGGCGGCGACCCGGCCGAGGCGGCCCGGCTGGTGCGGCAGGTCGCCGAGGGCGACCTCAGCGGAGACATCCGCGTGCGTCCCGGTGACCAGCGCAGCCTGATCGCGGCGCTGCATGCGATGCAGCTGAGCCTGCGCCAGGTGGTGGGCGGCGTGCGCCAGGGCAGCGAGTCGGTGGCCAGCGCCAGCGCGCAGATCGCCATGGGCAACAGCGACTTGAGCCAGCGCACCGAGGAACAGGCCAGCGCGCTGGAGCAGACGGCGGCGACGATGACCGAGCTCGGCGAGACGGTGCATCAGACCTCGGAGAACGCGCAGCAGGCCGATCGCCTGGCGCGCTCGGCCAGCGAGGTGGCGCAGCGCGGCGGCGCGGTGGTGGCGCGCTTCGTCGACACGATGCGCGGCATCGACGAGAGCAGCCGCCGCATCGCCGACATCATCGGCACCATCGACGGGATCGCGTTCCAGACCAACATCCTGGCGCTCAACGCCGCCGTGGAGGCGGCCCGCGCCGGCGAGCACGGCAAGGGCTTCGCGGTGGTGGCGTCGGAGGTGCGCGCGCTGGCCGGCCGCAGCGCCGAGGCGGCCAAGGAGATCAAGACGCTGATCGGCACCAGCGTCGAGCGCGTCGAGCAGGGCTCCGGCCTGGTGGCCGAGGCGGGCGCGACGATGGACGAGATCGTCTCGGCCATCGGGCGCGTCACCGACGTCGTCGGCGAGATCAGCAGCGCGACGCGCGAGCAGTCGCAGGGCGTCCACCAGGTCGGCGAGGCGGTCAGCCAGATGGACCAGGTGACGCAGCAGAACGCCGCGCTGGTGGAGGAATCCGCGGCCGCCGCCGAAAGCCTGCGGCAGCAGGCCGATGCGCTGGTGCAGTCGGTGGCGCGGTTCCGGCTGGGGTGAGCTCGCCGCACGGACAGGGCCGCCCGCCCGTTGTGCGCCGAGGACGCTGAAGGCGCTGAAGTCCGTCAGCGCGGTCCGTCGGTCACGGCGCGGCGACGGTCACGACGACCTTGCCGAGGTGCCGTCCGTCGAGCAGATCGATCAGGCCGCGGGGCGCGAGTTCGAGCCCGTCGATGACGTGCTCGAGCGCCCGGACCTCGCCCGCCGCGATGGCGGCAAGCATCTCGCGCTGGAAGGCCTTGAAGCGCGACAGCCCGTCGCCGTAATGGTCCAGCACGATGAAACCTTCCATGCGGACGCGCTTCTGCAGCAGCGTCGCGAGCAGCGCCGGCCGCCGGTCCTGCGCCGGGACCTCGTCCTTGCCCGCCTCGTTGTAATGCGCGATGAAGCCGCACACCGGCACGCGCGCACCGAGGTTGAGCAGCGGCAGCACCGCGTCGAGCACCGCGCCGCCAACGCTCTCGAAGTAGACGTCGATGCCGGCGGGCGCGGCCTCGCGCAGACGCTCGGCGAAGCGCGGATCGCGCCGGTCGACCGCCGCGTCGAAGCCGAAGGTGTCCACCAGGTGCCGGACCTTGTCCGCGCCGCTGGCGATGCCGACGACGCGCGCGCCGGCCCGCCGGGCCAGCTGGCCGACCATCGCGCCGACTGCGCCGGTCGCCGCGCCGACCACGACGGTCTCGCCGGGCCGGGGCCGGCCGATCTCCGCCAGGCCGACCTGCGCGGTGAATCCCGGCATGCCCGCCGCGCCCAGCGCCAGCGAGGGCCGGCTGACGTCGCCCAGCGGCACCAGGTCCTGGCCGTCCGACAGCGCGTAGTCCTGCCAGCCGCCGTTCGCCAGGACCAGCTCACCGGCGCGCCAGTCCGGATGGCGCGACTCGACCACGCGGCTGACGGTGCCGCCGACCAGCACTTCGCCCAGCCCGATCGGCGGCGCGTAACCGGGGCCGATCTCCTCCATCAGGTTGCGCATGTACGGGTCGAGCGACAGGGACAGCGTGCGCAGCAGCACCTGTCCCGCGCCGGGGGCCGGCACGGGCACGGTCTCGAGGCGGAAGTCCTCCGGCACTGGACGCCCTTGGGGGCGGGCGGCGAGCACGATGCGGCGGTTGAGGGGCGTGGTCATGCGGGATTCCTTCAAGGGGGATGAGGGCGTCGCTCAGGCCGCGGCGCGGGGGCCGTGGCGCAGCGTGAGCAGGGTGCCGAGCGTGATCGTGGCGGCGGCGAAGGTCGGTCCGCCGAGCGCGCCGATGTGGTCGACCAGCATGCCGCCGCCGATCGCGCCGCTGGCGATGGCGATCTGGAACGCGGCGACCAGCAGCCCGCCGGCGCCCTCGGCCTGGTCCGGCGCGGCGCGCACGATCCAGGTCTGGAAGCCCACCGGGAAGGCGCCGAAGGCGAAGCCCCACAGCACCAGCGCCACCGCGGTGACCCAGGTCGACGACCCCGCCAACAGCAGGCTGGCGGCGAGCACCACGATCAGGCTACCGCCCGCGACGATCGCGCGCCGCTCGCTGCGCTCGGCCAGGACGCCGCCGGCCAGGTTGCCGAAGAAGCCGCCGATGCCGTAGCCCAGCAGGATCGCCGTGATCGCGGACACCGGCAGGTGGGTGACGTTCTCCATCAGCGGCCGGATGTAGGTGAAGCCGGCGAAGTGCCCCGAGATCACCAGCAGGACCGCCAGCAGCGCCACCCGCACGCCGGGCCGCGTCAGCAGCTCGCCGAGCACGCGCAGGTCCGGGTTGTCCTTGGGCGGCAGCGCCGGCAGCGTCGCGACCTGCGTCGCCAGCGTCACCAGGCTGAGCGCGCCGGCGGCGACGAAGGCGCTGCGCCAGCCCCAGACCTCGCCCATCCAGGCGCCCAGCGGCGCGGCGCAGACGGTCGCCACCGACACGCCGGCCAGGATCACCGACATCGCGCGGGCGAACAGGCGCTCGGGCACCAGCCGCATCGCCAGCGCCGCGGCCATCGACCAGAAGCCGCCCAGCGCCACGCCAAGGATCACCCGCGCGGCCAGCAGCACGCCCAGCGAGGACGCGGTCACCGCCAGCAGGTTGGACAGCACCAGCAGCAGCGTCAGCGCGACCATGACCGCGCGCCGGTCGAAACGCCGCGTCAGCAGCGGGATGGACGGCGCCGCGACAGCGCCCACCAGCGCCGTGGCCGTGACCGTCTGGCCGGCCGCGCCGGCGCTGATGCCGAGGTCGGAGGCCATCGCCGTCAACAGGCTCGCGGGCAGGAACTCGGCGGTGACCAGGCCGAAGACGCCCAGCGTCAGCGAGGCGATGGCCGGCCAGTGCGGCGCGTCGTCCTCGCGCGGCGGCGCGCCGGCCGACGGGGACGCGCCGTTCAGCACGGGCGCGGCCGCCGTCGCGGGGGAGGGGGAGGGGGAGGCTGGGGAAGCGGTGGATGAGCTTGATGGGGCCGATGAAGCCGCCGTGGGCGACAGGGGCGCGTGCGGATCGAGGCAGTCGGTGCAGGAGGAAGACACGGTGCAGAGACGGGTCAGTGGCAATGGCTTTCAGCTTACGGATAGCATCCCGGCGTTTCCATGACGGAAGAGCCGAAATGCTTGACGAATCCTCCAGCGCTGCCGCCGTCCAGGCCCCTCGTCATGCCCCGGTTCACGTTCCCGTGACCGGGCCGCTGCCGCCCACGCCGCTCAAGCCGGCCGACCTGCTGACGCAGATCCTGCTGGGCCTGCGGCTGGAAGGCGTCGAGTACGGCCGCTGCCTGCTGCGTGCGCCCTGGGCCGTCGCCTTCCCGGCGCGGGCCGAGGCGCGCTTCCATTTCGTCGCGCGCGGCGGCTGCTGGCTGAAGACCGCCGGCAGCGCCGAATGGGTGCGGCTCAATGCCGGCGACGCGGTGCTGCTGCCGCGCGGCAGCGCGCACGTGCTGGCGAGCGCGCCTGACCTGCCGACGGTGGAGATCGATTCGCTGTCGCGTCGCGCCGTCGCCGACGACATCTACCTGGTGGGCGCCGAGGCCGAGGCGGCGGCGAAGGCGATGCCGTCCGCCGAGCCGGTCGACGTGATGTTCTGCGGCGCGATGCGCTTCAACCTGGACCCGCTGCATCCGCTGCTGGCGATGATGCCGGACGCGATGCGCGCCAACGACCTGGCGCGCCGCGACCCGACCGTGCCCGCGCTGTTGGAGGCCATGGAGCGCGAGGTGGCGATGGACCGCATCGGCGCCTGCGGCATCCTGGCGCGCATGGCCGACGTGCTGGCCGCCAGCATCATCCGCGCCTGGGTGGAGTGCGCCTGCAACGACGCCAGCGGCTGGATCGCCGCGGTGCAGTGCCCCAGCATCGGCAAGGTCATCGCGGCCATCCATGCCGAGCCGGAGCGCGACTGGCGCGTGCCCGAGCTGGCCGGGCTGATGGGCGCCTCGCGCTCGCGCTTCGCCGAGGCCTTCACCCGCACCGTCGGCGAGAGCCCCGCCCGATACGTGGCCAAGGTCAAGATGTTCCAGGCGCGTCGCTGGATCGCGCAGGAAGGCATGCGCGTGGCGGTGGCGGCCGACCGCCTCGGCTACGACTCGGAAGCCTCCTTCAGTCGCGCCTTCAAGCGCATCGTCGGGCAGCCGCCCGGTGCGCTGCGGCGCAGCGCGGCAAGCGCCGCGACCTGATCGCCGCGATGTGAGGCCCGCGTGAAGCGCGGCCTGCATTTTCAAGCGCGTTTTTCAAGCGGTTGCAAAGACGGCCGCTCCGCGTTTTTGCGGGTCATCTCCCCCTTGTTTGCGGGGGCCGGAAGGCCGATGGCGACGAGGGCAGGACCCATTCTTGCTATGGACCCCTGCGAACCCGGGATGGAGGCCTCCAGACCCCCTGGAATGAGGCAGTTCCGTCATGGTGCAGGGCTACACTCGCCGCTCGCGAGCGCCCGCTGGCCGCCCTCGACAGGCCTGCGGGACAGACACAACAAACAAGGTCGAAACATGCATGTGAAGCGGACTCGGGTCCACGGTATTCCAGCGCGACGCGCCGCTCCGGTCGGCGCGTTTTTCACCGCCGTTCTTGCCGCAATCCTGCTCACCGCCTGCGGCGGCGGCAGCGGCGCGAAGGCCTCGCAGACCGCGGCCAAGGTGAACAAGGAAGAGATCACCGTCCACCAGATCAACTTCGTGCTGCAGCGCCAGCCCAACATCAAGCCCGAGCAGGTGGACGCGGCGTCGCGCCAGATCCTGGAGCGCCTGATCGACCAGGAACTGGCGGTGCAGAAGGCCCAGGACCTCAAGCTCGATCGCGATCCGCGGGTGGTGCAACAGATCGAAACCGCCAAGCGGGAGATCATCGCCAGGGCCTATGCTGACCATCTGGGCGAGACGGTGACCAAGCCGACCGACCAGGAAATCAAGCAGTACTACAACGACAAGCCGGCACTTTTTGCCGAGCGTCGTATCTACAACTTGCAGGAAATCAACATCGAGGCGAAGCCGGATCAATTCGAATCGATCCGCGCCAAGCTGCAGGGTGCCAAGACCCTTCCCGAATTCCTCGAAGCGCTCAAGGCCGACAACTTCAAGTTCGTCGGCTCGCAGATGGTGCGCTCGGCCGAGCAGATCCCGCTCAACAACCTCGACGCCATCGCGCGCCTGAAGGACGGCCAGTTCATCATGAACGGCCATCCCAACGGCCTCACCGTGCTGTTCCTCGCCGGCTCGCAGCGCCAGCCCGCGACCGAGGCGCAGGCGCGCGCGTCGATCGAGATGTTCCTGCTGAACCAGCGCCGCGCCGAGCTGGTCGCCAAGGACATCAAGTCCATGCGCGACAACGCCAAGATCGAATACGTCGGCAAGTTCGCCGAGGCCGCGGCCTCCGCGCCCGCCGGCACCCCGCCCGCGGCGGCCCCAGCGCCCGCCGCGTCCGACAGCCCCACCGGCGCCAGCGGCCCGGTGGACAACAACGAACTCGCCAAGGGCCTCGGCATCAAATGATGAACACGCGTCGCTTCCCGATCCTCCCGCTCGTCTCGACGGCCGTCTCGGCCGTGCTGGCGGTCTCGCTCGCCACCGGCGCCGTCGCCCAGACGCCCGCCCGTCCCGGCAACGCGCCGGCGCCGACCGGCCTGTCCACCGGCGCCGCCGCCGAGTACCGCCTGGGATCGGGCGACGCGATCCGCATCAGCGTGTTCCAGAACCCGGACATGCTGCTCGAGACCCGCGTCTCCGAGTCCGGCACCATCACCTTCCCGCTGCTGGGCGTGGTGCGCATCGGCGGCCTGTCGATCAGCGAGGCCGAGCAGCGCATCGCCGACGGCCTGAAGAAGGGCAACTTCGTCAAGCAGCCGCAGGTCACCATCGTGGTGCTGAAGGTCACCGGCAACCAGGCCAGCGTGCTGGGCCAGGTGAACCAGCCGGGCCGTTATCCGCTGGAGGTCGCCGACACCCGCCTGACCGACCTGCTGGCCAATGCGCGCGGCGTGGCCTCCACCGGCGGCGACCAGGTCGTGCTGACCGGCGTGCGCGGCGGCAAGCCCTTCCGCCTCGAGGTCGACCTGCCGACGCTGTTCGGCCCCAATGGCCGCGAGCAGGACGTGGTGGTGCTCAACGGCGACGTGCTGTGGGTCGACCGCTTCCCGATGGTCTACATCTACGGCGAGGTCCAGAAGCCCGGCCAGATCCGCCTGGAGCGCGGCATGACGCTGCTGCAGGGCCTGGCCGCCGGCGGTGGCCTGACGCTGCGCGGCACCGACCGCGGCATCCGCGTGCATCGCAAGGATGCGTCGGGCAAGGTCCAGGAGATCAAGCCCGGCATGGACGAGCCGCTCAAGGACGGCGACGTGATCTTCGTCCGCGAGAGCCTGTTCTGAGTTGTGTGATGCCGGGCCGCCAGGCCCGGCCGAGGAGGTCCCGTGACGCCAAGCAAACTGTTTTCCATCCTGCGGGCACGCTGGTCCATGGTCATGCTCGTGGTCCTGCTGACCACACTGACCGCGTTCGGCGTCAGCCTGCTGCTGCCCAAGAAGTACGTCGCGACGGCCTCGGTGGTGGTGGATGCCAAGCCCGATCCGATCTCGGCGCTGATCTATCCGGGCCTGGCCTCGCCAGCCTTCATGAACACGCAGGTCGACGTGATCGGCAGCGACCGCGTGGCGCTGCGCGTGGTGCGCGACCTGCGCCTGGCCGAGGTGCCCGCGATCCGCGAGCAGTGGCAGACCTCCACCGGCGGCGAAGGCACGATCGAGCAGTGGCTGATCAACTTCCTGCAGGCCAACATGGACGTCAAGCCCTCCAAGGAGAGCAACGTGCTGACGGTGGCCTACCGCGCGCCGGACCCGCAGTTCGCCGCCGCGCTGGCCAATGCCTTTGTCAAAGCCTACGTCTCCACGACGCTGGACCTGCGCGTGGAACCGGCGCGCCAGTACGCCGGCTACTTCGACCAGCAGGCCAAGGTGGCGCTGGAGAAGCTCGAGGCCTCGCGCGCCAAGCTCTCGGCCTATGAGCGCGAGCACGGCATCATCGCCAGCGACGAGCGCCTGGACGTCGAGAACAACCGGCTCGCCGAGCTGTCCTCGCAACTGGTGGCGCTGCAGGCGCTGTCGGCCGAGTCCGGCAGCCGCCAGGGCCAGGCCGCGCGCGGCGCGGACCAGTTGCCCGACGTGCTGTCCAACCCGGTGGTGATGCAGCTCAAGTCCGACCTGAGCCGCGCCGAGGCCAAGCTGCAGGAGCTGGGCACCCGCTACGGCGACAACCACCCGCAGGTGATCGAGGCCAAGGCCTCGGTGGCGGACGTGCGCAGCAAGCTGCGCACGGAGATCGGCCGCGTCAGCGGCGGCGTGACCGTCACCAACAACATCAACCGGCAGCGCGAGGCCGAGATCCGCGCCCAGCTCGAGGCGCAGCGCGAGAAGGTGGCCAAGCTCAAGGCCGCGCGCGACGACGCCAGCGGCCTGATGCGCGAGGCCGAGAGCGCCCAGCGCGCCTACGAGAACATCACGACGCGCCTGACGCAGACCAGCCTGGAAAGCCAGACCACGCAGAGCAACGTGAACGTGCTGACCGAGGCGGTGCCGCCGCTCAAGCCCTCGTCGCCCAAGATCCTGCTCAACACCGCCGCGGCCTTCGTGGCCAGCATCATCCTGGCGGTGGGCCTGGCGCTGCTGCTGGAGATGCGCGACCGCAAGGTGCGCGATGCCGACGACGTCATGGCGGTGCTGCCGCTGCCGATGCTGGGGGTGCTGCCGGCGCCGGGCAAGCGCGTGTCGGCGCTGCCGTCGGCCGAGCGCCGCCTGCTGGGGCACACGTCCCGAACCAGCCGAGGAGCCGCCTGATGTCCGATGTGCAGGAACCCATTTCCCTGGCCCAGAGCAAACCCGTGGACGGACCCTTGAACAAGCCCGCCGCCACGCCCGGCGGCGCCGGCGTGCATGACCGCTCGATCGGCGCGATCATCGCCGAGACCCGCAACCTCAGCGCCGACCAGGTCGAGCGCGTGCTGCAGTACCAGCGCGAGCGCGGCATCCGCTTCGGCGAGGCCGCCGTGGCCTTGGGGTATGCCAATGCGGAGGACGTGCTGGAGGCGCTGTCCAAGCAGTTCCACTATCCCTACGCGCCCAATGAGCGCAAGAACCGCAGCCCGGAGCTGGTCGCGCTGAACCAGCCGTTCTCGTCGCAGGCGGAGGTCTTCCGCGGCATCCGCAGCCAGATCACGATGCGGCTGTACCGCGAGAACGAGCCACGCCGCGCGCTGGCGGTGATCAGCCCGGACTCGCTGGACGGCAAGAGCTACTTCACCGCCAACCTCGCGGTCACGCTGGCGCAACTGGGCGGGCGCACGCTGCTGGTGGATGCGGACCTGCGCCGGCCGCGCCAGCACGAGATCTTCGACGTCAACAACCAGGCCGGCCTGTCCTCGATCCTGTCGGGCCGCAGCGAGCCGCGCGTGATCCAGCAGGTGGAGGGCTTGAACAGCCTGTTCATCCTGCCGGTCGGCGCGGTGCCGCCTAACCCGGTGGAGCTGCTGGAGCGGCCCGCCTTCGGGCTGCTGATGCGCGAACTGGCCGGCAAGTTCGACCATGTGCTGGTGGACACCTCCGCCGGGCAGTACGGCGCCGATGCCGCCATCGTCGCGGCGCGCTGCGGCGCGGCGCTCGTGCTGGCGCGCCAGAACAAGTCGCGGGTCACCGCGCTGCAGGACCTCACCGACAGCCTCGACGGCGTGTCCACCACGTTGGTAGGCACCGTCATGAACGAATACTGACCCCCCGACAGGCGGCGCGGCGCCGATTTGGGCGCCTCGCGTCGTTGCAAATCCTCGCCATAGCTGGGCTATGGCTGTGGTTTGCGCCTAGCGATGCATCCCAAATCGGCACCGCGCCACCTGTCGGGGCGGTGGAGTTTTTAGGGCCCTTTCGCGTTGGGGCGGGGACACCCTTTTCGCGGAAATTGCAGTGAAAGTCATGGCTAGCAACATGTTTCTACGCGCCGCAGACCGCGCCGCGCCAGGCTCGGGGCCCGGCTTCCTGGCGGCCAACCGGCTGGCGCTGATCGCGCTGGCGATCGGGCTGGCGCTGCTTTACGTGCCGACCGTGATCGACTTCATCCACGGACCGTGGCGCGGTGATCGCAATTCCCATGGGCCGATCGTGCTGGCGCTGTCGGCCTGGTACTTCTACTTCCAGACCCGCCGCCTGCGCGGACAGGGCGAAACCTTCGTCGTGCGGCCAGCGCCGGTCGCCGGCTGGGCAGTGATGCTGCTCGGCCTCGCCGCCTACGTGCTGGGCCGCTCCCAGTCGATCGCGCTGCTCGAGCTCGGCTCGCTGCTGCCGGTGCTGCTGGGCCTGGCCCTGGTGCTGGTCGGCCCCGCAATCGCGCGCCGCTACTGGTTCGCCTTCTTCCTGCTCCTGTTCGCGGTGCCGCTGCCGGCATCCATCGTCGACGTGATCACCCAGCCGATGAAGCTCGCCGCGTCCTGGGGCGCGGAGTACCTCATGTATGCGCTGGGCTACCCGATCGCCCGGGCCGGCGTGATCCTGCAGATCGGCCCCTACCAGCTGATGGTGGCCGACGCCTGCGCCGGCCTGAACTCGCTGTTCACCCTCGAGGCCCTGGGCCTGCTCTACATGAATGTCGTGCGCCATGAATCGGTGTTCCGCAACATCGCGCTGGCCATCCTGATCGTGCCGATCTCCTACTGCTCCAACGTGATCCGCATCCTGATCCTGGCGCTGCTGACCTACCACCTCGGCGACGACGTGGGGCAGGGCTTCATGCACGAGTTCTCCGGCATGGCGCTGTTCCTGACGGCGCTGATGCTGATCGTGGGGGTCGACGGCCTGTTGCGCACGGCGTCGCAGCGCTGGGACCGCTGGCGCGGCAAGGAGGCGGCATGAACACGTCCACGACGACGTCGCCGCGCGGCCCCGCCGCGCCCGGCCACGGACCGGCCGAGGGCGCCTCGCCGCGCCTGCCGCGGCTGTCGCTCGCGGCCTGTCTGGCCGGCGTGGCGCTGATGGTGACGGCCGCCGCCGGCGCGTGGCTGGCGACGCCGCGACTGCAGGCGCTGCACGGCGCGCCCAGCCTGGACGCGACCGTGCCCAAGGCCTTCGGCGACTGGCGCGCCCTCCAGGACAGCGTGGCGCAGGTCGACGTGTCCCAGGGCGTGGAGACGGTGCAGGAGCAGCCCTACGACCAGACGGTGATGCGCACCTACGTCAACAGCCGCGGCGACCAGATCATGCTGGCGCTGGCCTGGGGCGAGCGCCAGCGCCAGGACGTGAAGGTGCACCGGCCCGAGGTCTGCTATCCGGCGCAGGGCTACTTCGTGCGCCGCATCGGCGACGGCGGCCCGGTGTCCACCGCCGGCCGCGCCGAGCCGGTGCCCACGACGCAGCTGCTGACCGAGGCCCGCGGCGGCGGCTACGAGGCGGTGCGCTACTGGATCCGCATCGGCACGCAGTACGGCGGCGACGGCATGGCCGCGCGCTGGTACATCCTCAACGAGGGCTTCCAGGGCCGCATCCCCGACGGGATGCTGGTGCGCGCCTCGCAGCGCCTGACGAGCGCGGAGGGCGCGGCGCAGTCGCAGGCGCTGATGGCGGGCTTCCTGAGCGAGCTGGTCGCCGCCGTGCCGGCCGGCACGCGGACCATGCTGGTGCGCTGAGGGTGGGACCGATGACGACAGGACGGCGGCGATGAGCGCGGTGGGACGGATCTCGAGCGCCTGGCGCCAGTGGCAGGACGGGCTGGACGGCATGTCGCTGCTGGGCGTGGCCGGGCTGCTGGCCGGCGCCGTCGCGATCGGCGTGCTGACGGTGCTGATCGGCGGCATGGCCTCCGAGAAGCCGGTGCTGCTGGCGGTGCTGCCGCTGATGCTGGTCACCGCCTTCCTGTTCCTCTACAGCCGCGAGGCCTTCCTGCTGGTGGTGCTGCTGGTGCGCGCCGGCGCCAACCCGGTGTTCGAGGAGACCCGCCTGGCGGCCATCGGCGGCCTGGGCGGCCTGCTCAACGCGCTGATCATCGTGCTGGCGGGCATCATCATCGCCCGCGACCCCAAGCGGGTGCCGCGCATCGCCTGGGGCGTGTGGCTGCCCTTCATCGCGGTGCAGGCGCTGGGCCTGGGCTACTCGCCCGACCCGGTGCAGGCGGTGCGGCTCTACCTGGGCCAGCTGTCGGTGGTGGCGCTGTTCCTGGTCAGCTTCTATCTCGTGCGGGATGAAGCGGATCTGAACAAGATGCTCAAGTTGGTCACCTGGTCTTCGGTGCCTGTCGCAGTTGTCACCCTGATTTACATCGGCCTGGGGAAAACCGCTGGTAGCGTGGACGGCTTCGAAGCCGCGGCAAGCCGCTACGGCGGTCCTTTCCCTCACGCCAACATCCTGGCGTTCTATCTCGTGCTGTCCGTGGGCGTCATCTTCTATCGCTGGAAGAGCGGCCTGGCCGGTCGCGGCGTCCTGGCGACCGCGACGGTCGTGCTCTACCTCCTGCTGCTGGTCGGCCTGCTGTTCGCGACCAAGACCCGCAGCGCCTGGATCTCGGTGCTGTTCATCTTCGTCGTCTACGGCGTGTTCCGCGAACGGCGCTATCTGGTCTACCTGGTGATCGGCGGCATGCTGGCCATGCTGGTCCCGGAGGTGCGCGAGCGCGTGGTCGGCCTGGCCGAAGGCAACCAGGTCGTGCAGTACGCCAAGCTCAACTCCTTCGCCTGGCGCAAGCTGCTGTGGAACGACGCGCTGTCCTGGATGGCCACCTGGCGTTACGCCTTCGGCTACGGCGCGGAATCCTTCCTCTACCACTCGCAGACCTTCTTCTCGATGGCCGGCGGCCGCAGCTGGGGTGCGCACAGCGCGGTGGTGCAGGTCTTCTTCGAGTACGGCGCGCTGGGCGTAGCGGCCTATGCCTGGATCTTCCTCTCGACCGCCCGCATGCTGCGCCCGCTGCTGCGGGTGCGCTTCCTGCTGGCGCTGATCGCGCTGGCGCTGCTGCTGGCCAACTTCCTGGTCTCGCTCTCGGACAACATGCTGTCCTACCTCATCTACAACTGGTACTTCTGGTTGACGATGGGCGTGATCTGCGCGCTGTCCTGCCGCATCGCCGGCGCGGCCGATCCTCGCCAGCGCCGCCCCTGGGGCATCCGGCCGAGCCGCTATCGCCCGCACGGCACGCGCGATCCGGTCAGCGAGTTCCCCGCGACGCTGCCGCGCGGCAGCGAGTTCCCGACCACGCTGCCGATGCGCGGCATGGAGCGGGCACGATGAGCCGCGAGGACGGCAAGGCCGTCGCCCCCGCGGGCCTGGGCGGCGAGCGCCAGCCGGTGCTCGATGGCGTGCGGGCCGTCAGCATCCTGGCGGTGCTGTGGACCCACCTGTTCCCGCTGCGCGTGGGCGGCGTGGCGCTGAACGAGTCGCTGGGCATCTTCGGCATGGCGCTGTTCTTCATCCTGTCGGGCTACCTGATCACCGGCCAGCTGCTGAAGCAGCCGCCGGTGTCGTCCTTCGTCGCGCGGCGCCTGCTGCGCGTGGTGCCGGCCGCGTGGATCTGCCTGGCGGTGGTGTGGTGGGCGCGCCCGGTCGACCTGGAGACGGCGCTGAGCTACCTGCTCTTCTACGCCAACCTGCCACCGCAGCGGCTGGTGCCGCCGGTCGACCACTTCTGGAGCCTGTGCCTGGAAGTGCAGTTCTACATGCTGGCCGCGCTGATGCTGTGGCTGCGGGTGCGCGCGATCTGGTGGCTGTTCCCGGCGCTGCTGCTGGCCTCGACGGCGCTGCGCATCGGCCACCAGGTGACCGCGTCCAGCGTCACCTGGTTCCGCTGCGACGACCTGCTGGCCGGCGCCTGCCTGGCGCTGCTGATGCACTCGCGTCACTGGCCGGCGGTGCGCGACCGGCTGGCGCGCGCCGGCGTGGTCCCGCTGCTGCTGGCCACGCTGCTGGCCTGCAGCTTCCTGCCGCATCCGGGCGTGAACCCGCTGAGCTTCCTGCGCCCCTACGTGGCCGCGGCCTTCGTCGCCTCGCTGATGGCCCAGCCCTGGCACCGGCTGTCGCGCCTGCTGGCCGGGCCGGCGTTCACCTACATCGCCACCGTCTCCTACGCGCTCTACATCTGGCACCTGCCGCTGGCGGCGACCTGGCTGGGCAGCGGCGACGTGGTCACCAAATACCTCAAGCGGCCGCTGCTGCTGCTGGCGCTGTTCGCGATCGCCCATGTCTCGACCTTCCAGGTCGAGCGCCGCTTCAACGACCTGGCCCGGCGCGTCGGCGCGGGACGCCGCGCGCCGGCCGCGGCCGAGGGGAGCGCGCGATGAGCCCGCTGCGCGCCCGCGACGACGCCCATTGGCAGGCCGACCTGGCCCGCTGCGGCGGTCCGGCGGCGCTGCGCCGCGAGCAGTCGCTGTGGGCGCTGCGGGTCTACCGCTACGGGCGGCGCGTCGACGCGATGCCCGAAGGCGCCAGCCGGCGCTGGCACACGCGCGGCTACTGGCTGGCCTTCCGCCTGGTGGAGACGCTCACCGGCATCAGCCTGCCCAAGGAATGCCGCATCGGCCCCGGGCTGCGCATCTGGCATTTCGGCGGCGTGTTCGTGAATCCCGGCACCGTGATCGGCGCGGGCTGCACCCTGCGCCAGGGCGTGACGCTGGGCAACCGCGTCGACGGCGGCCCGTGCCCGGTGCTGGAGGACGGCGTCGAGCTCGGCGCCTATGCGCAGGTGCTGGGGGGCGTGCGGCTGGGCGCCGGCTGCAAGGTCGGCGCGATGTCGGTCGTGCTGCGCGACGTGCCGCCCGGCGCCACCGCGGTCGGCAATCCGGCGCGCCTGGTCGCGCGCGAGGGCACCGCGGCCGCGGCCACGCCGCGCGAGGCCGCGCTGCCCCTGACAGTGGAGGACTGAAGTGATGGTCTGGAATCGACGCCGCTGGTGCGCCGCCGCGGGACTCGGCCTGACGGCCTCCGCGCTGCCCCCGACGCTGCTGGCCGCGGCCGACGGCACCCCGGCCGCGGACAAGGCCGAGCGTTTCGGCACGGTGCTGCGGCCGTTCTCGGCCCAGTCGCCGTGGAACTGCCGCCCGGTCGAGCCGGTGCTGGACGACTGGGAGATTCCCAAGGCCTCCTACGCGCCGGCGCTGGAATCGGGCAAATGGTCCACCGGCGTCTTCGTCTGCCAGCCCGACGACCAGCCGATGCGGGTGGTCGGCCTGCCGGGCCAGAAAGGCATCTGGGATCCGGACGCCGAGACCACGCAGCCCGAGGTCGTGCTGCCGCGCTGGCCCGCCAGCGTGCTGCCGGCCGCCGGTGCCGACGGCCACGCCGACATCGTCGATGCCGAGGCGGGCGTCATCCATTCCTTCTTCAAGCTGACCCGCGTCGATGACCAGTGGTGCGCCAAGCAGTACGCCTGGACGCGGCTGGACGGCCGCGGCTGGGGCGACCCGGCGCACTACTTCCAGGGCGCGCGCGCCGCCGCCGTGCCCACCATGGGCGGCCTGCTGCGCCGCCACGAACTGGAGGAGGGCGCCGGCCCGATCCGCCACGCGCTGGCGCTGTCGCTGACCTTCAACGGCCTGAGCGCGGACCCGGGGTATGTGTTCCCGGCCACCTCGGCCGATGCCGGGCTGAACAACAACAACGGCCGCATTCCCGAAGGCGCGTTGCTGATGCTGCCGCCCGACTTCGACGTGTCCAAGGTCGACGATCCGCGGCTGCGCCGCATCGCCCAGGCGCTGAAGGTCTATGGCGGCTATGTCGTCGACCGCAACGTCGGCACGCCCTTCGTCGTCTACGCGGAGATCGGCAGCAACGCCAAGCTGCACACCGCCGCGATCTGGAACCGCCGCGCCGCCAACGACCTGGACCTGATGCGCGCGGCGCTGCGCCGCGTGACCTCGGCCCGGGGCTACCTGGACGGCAACGGCCGGCCGGTGGACCTGCGCCAGCCCCTGAACCTGCTGTCGATGCGCGGCGCCTGGCGGTCCGAGCGCGACGACGCGCAGGCGCGCTTCGACACCTGGCAGCAGGCGGTGGTGGTGAAGGACGCGCGTGCGGGGCTGGCGGTGGTCAACAACGCGGGCCGCCACGTCACCGCGGTGACCTGGGCCAGGCCGCAGCCGGGCCAGGCGATGCGCCTGACCGCGCGGACCGGCAACGGCGCCACGCTGCGGCTGCAACTGCGCGGCGGCGACGGCAAGGCGGACCGCGGCGGCTGGACCTTCGACAGCGGCGACCTGGCGGACGGCAAGTCCGTCAGCTTCGAGTGGCCGGACAAGTTCGCGGGCTCGCGCCTGGTGGTGCGCGCCACCGCGCCGGGCGATTGCTGGGCGCGCGGCGAGCTGCTGCCGGCGTCGGCCTGACCGGCGCCGTTCTGGGGAGAAAAGATTGATCACGACGAAGTTCGATGCCAAGGAGGCCCAGGGCCTGCCTCATGCCGCCGCGCCCGGCGCGGTGTCCACGACCGCGGTGGAGGCCGCCGGCCGCGCCGGCGCGCGCCCGCGCGTCGGCTACCTGGTCAACCACTATCCGAAGGTCAGCCATACCTTCATCCGGCGCGAGATCCTGGCCGTCGAGAAGCAGGGCATCGAGGTGTTCCGCATGGCGGTGCGCGGCTGGGACGATCCGGCGCCCGATCCCATCGACCAGATCGAGAAGGGCAAGACCCACTACCTGCTCAAGGACGGCGCAGGCCGGCTCGCCAAGGCCACGCTGGCGATGGCACTGCGTTCGCCGGGGCGCTTCCTGGCGGCGCTGAAGCTGGCGCTGAAGATGAGCCGCCGCGGCGACCGCCCCTGGCCCTACCACCTCATCTACGTCGCCGAGGCCTGCGTGGCGGTGCCGATGCTGCGCGCGGCCGGCGTGACGCACCTGCACACCCACTTCGCCACCAATCCTGCCGAGCTGGCCGCGTTGATCGAGGTGCTGGGCGGCCCGAGCTACAGCCTGATGGTCCACGGCTCCGAGGAGTTCGACCGGCCCGCCTCGCTGCACCTGGGCGAGAAGATCAAGCGCGCGCGCTTCGTCGCGGCGATCACCTCCTTCTGCCGCAGTCAGCTGTTCCGCTGGTGCGACCCCGCCGACTGGCCCAAGATCCAGATCGTGCGCTGCGGGCTGGATCCCGAATTCCATGAGATCGAGGCACCGCCGCCCACCGGCCACCGCCTGGTGGCGGTGGGCCGCATGTCGGAGCAGAAGGGCTACCTGCTGATGATCGAGGCCGCGGCCCGCGTGGTCCGCGTGGTGCCCGACTTCCAGCTGGTGCTGGCCGGCGACGGCGAGATGCGCCGCCAGATCGAAGCCCGCATCGCCCACTTCGGCCTGCAGCGCCACGTGCGCATCACCGGCTGGATCTCGAGCGCGCAGGTGCGCGACGAGATCCTCGGCGCGCGCGCGATGGCGGTCTCCAGCTTCGCCGAGGGCCTGCCCGTCGTGATGATGGAAGCGATGGCGCTGGGCCGTCCCTGCGTCAGCAGCTGCATCGCCGGCATTCCCGAGCTGGTGCGCGATGGCGAGAACGGCTGGTTGGTGCCGGCCGGCGACCCGCAGGCGCTGGCCGACGCGATGATCGAGTGCCTCCAGCTGGACGACGCCGCGCTGCACCGCATCGGCCAGGCCGCTCGCGCCGCCGCGCTGGCGCGCCACGATGTCGACCGCGAGGCCACGGTGCTGGCCGCCCTGTTCCGCGAGCATGTCTTCAAGGAGCGCGCGCATGCCTGAACTGCTGCAGGGCCTGCCCTGGCTGATCGTGCTGCTGCTGAGCGCGCTGGTCGCGGTGCCGGCGCTGCTGGTGCTGGCGCAGGTGCTGCTGGCGCTGCTGCCGGACCGCCGCGCGCTGCCGGAGTTCCCGCGGCCGCCGCGCATCGCCGTCGTCATGCCGGCGCACAACGAAGGCCGCGGCCTGCGTCCGACGCTGATGCAGGCGCTGGCGCAGCTGGGCGCGACCGATCGCATCGTGGTCGTGGCCGACAACTGCAGCGACGACACGGCGGCGCAGGCGCGCGAGTTCGACGTGACCGTGGTCGAGCGCACCCATGCCACCGAGCGCGGCAAGGGCTATGCGCTGGACTTCGGCGTGCGCGAGTTGGAGCGCCTGGCGCAGGAGACCGGCCAGGCTCCGGACGTGGTGATCATCCTGGACGCCGACTGCACGCTGGGCTCGCGCCTGTTGCCGCGCATCGCCGCGGTCGCGCACGCCACCGGCCGACCGGTGCAGGCGACCTACCTGATGTCGGCGGCCAACGAGGGCCTGAAGGCGCGCGTGGCCGAGTTCGCGATGCGCGTGAAGAACCTGGTGCGCCCGCGCGGCATGCACCAGGTCGGCCTGCCCTGCGGCCTGTATGGCACCGGCATGGCCTTCCCGTGGGAGGTCGCGGTGCAGGCGCCGCTGGCCAGCGGCCACCTGGCCGAGGACATGCAGCTGGGCGTGCGCCTGGCCCAGCTCGGCGCGCCGCCGCTGCTGTGCGAGGACGCGCTGGTGACCAGCGTCTTCGCCAAGAGCAGCGAGGGCGAGGCCAGCCAGCGCACGCGCTGGGAGCACGGCCACCTGGCGATGCTGGTGGGCGAGGGCCCGCGGCTGCTGTGGCAATCGATGCGTCCGGGCCGCGGCGCGCAGCTGCTGCAGGTGATGGACATGCTGGTGCCGCCGCTGGCGCTGCTGGGCATGCTGCTGGTGGGCTGGACGCTGGTCCAGTTGTTGCTCGCGCTGCTGCTGGGATGGACGGCGCCGCTGGTGCTGTCGCTGCTGGGGCTGGGCGGCCTGCTGCTGGCCATCGCGCTGGCGCAGCACCGCTGGGCCGCCGACATCCTGACGCTGGGCGAGCTGGCCCGCGCGCCGCTGATCCTGCTGGCCAAGGTCCCGCTCTACCTGCGCTTCGTCGTGAAGCGGCAGGTGGACTGGGTGAGAACCAAGCGAGACGTCTGAATCCATGAGCATGACCCCGATCCCGCCGGGCGCCGGCCCCGCGCCGACCGAGACGGCTGTGACGACGCTGCCCACCATCCAGGTCGACGGCCTGCCCTTCGTCGCCAGCACGGTGCCGAAGCTGACCGGCCACATCGTGGCCGAGGCCGCCGCCGGCCGCGGCGGCTGGGTGGTGACGCCCAACATCGACATCCTGCGGCGCTGGCGTGTCGAGCCAGCCTTCCGCGCGCTGGTGTCGGACGCCACCATCTTCACCGCCGACGGCCGCCCCATCGTCTGGGCCAGCCAGCTGCAGGGCACGCCGCTGCCGGCGCGGCTGACCGGCTCCGACCTGTTCGTCGCGCTGATGGCCGCCGCCGCCGGCGCGGGGCTGCGCATCGCGCTGATCGGCGGCAACGAGGGCACGGCCGAGGCCGCCGCCGCGCGCCTGATCCCGGAGGCGGTGGCCGCGGGCCGGGTGCGCACGCTGTGCCCGCCCTTCGGCTTCGAGCAGCAGCCGCAGGAGATGGCGCGGCTGGAGACGCTGCTCACCGGCTGGCAGCCGCAGATCGTGTTCATCGGGCTGGGCTCGCCCAAGCAGGAGAAGCTGATCGCGCGGCTGCGTGCGCTGGCGCCGCGGGCCTGGTACCTGGGCGTGGGCGTGAGCTTCAGCTTCGTCGCCGGCGACGTGAAGCGCGCGCCCGGCTGGATGCAGCGCAGCGGCCTGGAATGGGTGCACCGCCTGGTCCAGGAGCCCGGCCGGCTGGCGCGCCGCTACCTGGTGGACGGCATTCCGTTCGCCGCCGGCCTGCTGTGGCGCTCGGCCAGCCGGCGCGGACGCGATCCCGTCGTCTGAGCGCGGGCCGCGCCCCTGCCGATTTCCCAAGCCGCCGCCGTGCTCCCCGGGCGGCTTCCGACCTGCTTCCTTTCTCCGGATTCCGCATGACCGACTTCCTGTTCAACGGCTATTACGGCTACCGCAACACCGGCGACGACGTGTTCTGCGTCGTGGCCGACTGGGGCAGCCGCAAGTACTGGGGCGCCCGCGACCTGGCCTTCGTCGCCACCGAGCTGCCGGTGCTGAGCCAGCCGGCGCAGGCGATCATCCCGACCGAACGCCGCTACCCGGGCCAGCAGACGCTGTCGCGCACGCTGTCCGGGCTGGGCGCGCGGCACATGGTGTATTTCGGCGGCTCGACGCTGCACTCGCCGCAGGAGCTGTGGGTCAACCTGCTGCGCCAGTCGCTGGTGCAGAAGGTGGGCCGCAAGTCGATCGCGGCGGCCGGGGTGTCGGTGGGGCCGTTCAAGTCGACCGAGGGCGAGCGCGAGATCCGCAAGCTGATCGGCGAGATGAGCTACATCGCGGTGCGCGACCGCGCCTCGTTCGAGATCGTCAAGGCGATGAACGTGGACACGCCGGTGATCCAGGCCTTCGATCCGGCGCTGCTGATGCTGGACGTGATGAAGGACGCGCCCGCGCCGGCGCTGCCGGAGCGGCCCGCCGGCCGACCGGTGATCGGCGTCAGTGTCTGCAATGTCGAGCGCTACTACGGCAACGGCAATCTGGAGAACGAGCGCCGTCGCGTGGACTCGGTCAAGGCGACCGTGAAGGCGCTGGCGCAGGAGGGCTTCGCGCTGCGCTTCTTCGTGTTCAACGGCCATGCGGCCTCGGGCGACGATGCGGTCACCGACGAGGTGATCGCGTCGCTGGACGGCTACCCGCATGTGGAGCGCCTGGCCTACGACCCCGATCCGAAGCGGGTGTATGCCGAGCTGGCGCGCTGCGACGCGATCTTCGGCGTGCGGCTGCATGCCTGCATCCTGGCCTACACCGCGGGCGTGCCCTTCATCCTGGTCGAGTACCACCGCAAGTGTGGCGATTTCCTGGACGAGATCGGCTACCGGCCCGAAGGGCGGGTCGGCGACGCGAGCGCCGATCCGGTCGAGGCCGCGCGGCGCGTGGCGAAGCTGGCCGTCGGCGGCCGGGCGGCGCCGCCCTGGACCCGCTCGATCGAGGACTCCTGCGAGATGGCGCGGCTGAACTTCACCGCCGCCCCGTACAGCGAGGGTCGCCGCTGATGTCCGTCACGACGCTGATGAATGCCGCTTCCACCGACGACCGCCCGCGCGTCTCCGTCGTCATCCCGCTCTACAACAAGGAAGGGCAGATCCAGCGCGCGCTCGCGTCGGTGCTGGGCCAGTCCTTCCAGGACTTCGAGATCGTCGTGATCGACGACGGTTCCAAGGACCGCGGCGCCGAGCTGGTCGCGGCTCAGACCGATCCGCGCATCCGCCTGTACCGCCAGCCCAACGGCGGCGTGTCGGTGGCGCGCAATCGCGGCGTCGAGCTGGCGCGCGCGGACGTGGTGGCCTTTCTCGATGGCGACGACGCCTGGTATCCCGACCACCTCGAGCGGATCTGGCAATTGCGCGCCGCGTATCCGGGCACGGTGGCCTGGGCGATGAACTACCACGTGGTGGACCTGGACGGCGGCCTGACGCCCGGCGTGCAGTGCGTGACCGAGCCGCGGGTGGTGCTGACGCCGGAGAACTTCTTCCGCATCGCGCGGCATGGCACGCCGGTGTTCTCGTCGGCGGTGGCGGTGGACCGCGACGCGCTGCGGCGGGTGGGTGGGTTCCCGGCCGGCGTGCGGCTGGGGGAGGACCTGGACACCTGGATCCGGCTGCTGTTCTCGGGCCCGATCGCCTTCGACGCGCGGCCCGGCGCCTTCTATCACGCCGACGGCGACGACCGCGCGCTGCTGCGCAACCCGCCGCCGGCGCGCTACGTGTTCTTCGACACCGACGAGGCCTGGATGCGCGCGCATCCCGAGGCGACGCAGGTGGCGCAGGACATCGAGGCCTTCCACGACTTCTTCCGGCTGGCGCATGCGCATCACCAGATCAAGTGGGGCGACAAGGCGGCGGGCCGGGCCGTGCTCAAGAGCTGCCGCACGCGCGCCTTCGCGGCCGAGCGCGACCGGCTGCTGCGCATGAGCCTGCTGCCGCAGCCGCTGTACCGCGCGCTGGGCCGGCTGCAGGCGACGCTGCGGCGGCGCGGCGCGGCGACCGGTGCGGCGCCTTCGGCGCAAGCCTCGCGGGGCTGACGTGGGGCAGGGCAAGCTCGGGGCCAACCTGGTCAGCAACGTCGCGTTCTTCGCGCTGAACATCGTCGTCTCGCTGTGGCTGGTGTCCTACCTGGTGCGCCAGCTGGGCGTGGCCGCCTACGGCCTGGTGCCGCTGGCGGTGACGGTGGCCGGCTACTTCAACGTCATCACCGCCGGCCTGAACGCGGCGGTGGGGCGGCATCTCACGGTGGCGATGAGTGGCGGCGATGACGCGCGAGCCAATGGCATCTTCAACTCCTCGCTGTGGGCCGCGGCGCTGGTCGGGCTGCTGATGTGCGTGCTGGGCCTGCCGCTGCTCACCCACATCGCGCGCTGGATCGAGGTGCCGGCCGGCTGGGAGCGGGACGCCGGTTGGCTGTTCTTCCTGACCGTCGGCGGCCTGGCGGTGACCACGCTGGGCACGCCCTTCCAGTCCGTCGTCTACAGCCGCAACCGCTTCGACCTGCAGAACCTGGGCAACATCCTCGGGCTGGTGGCGCGCGTGGTCGTCGTCGTCGCGCTGTTCCAGCTGACGGCGCCCCGGCTCTGGCATGTGGGCGCGAGCGTGCTGTGCGCCGCGCTGGCCACGATCGCGGTGGTGATCGCCGCCTCGCGCCGCCTCGCGCCGGCGCTGCGGCCGCGGCTGGACGGCTTCTCCTGGCCGATGGTCAAGGAGATCGGCGGCACCGGCGGTTGGGTGTTCATCAGCCAGATCGGCACGCTGCTGCTGATCAACATCGACCTGCTGGTGGCCAACAAGGTAGTCGGCGCGGCGGCCGGCGGCCAGTACGCGCTGGTGCTGCAGTGGTCGATGCTGCTGCGCAACTTCGCGCTGGTGGTGTCCGGCGTGTTCGGACCGACCATCCTGACGCTGCACGCCCAGGGACGGCTCGACGAGATGATCGACTACGCCCGCGCCTCGGTGCGCCACCTGGGGTTGGTGATGGCGATCCCGATCGGCATCGTCTGCGGCTTCTCGGAATCGATCCTGCAAGTGTGGCTGGGACCGGCGTTCGCGCCGCTGTGGGGTGTGATGGTGCTGGCCACCGCCCATCTGGCGCTCAACCTCGCCTACCTGCCGCTGCACAACGTCAGCCTGGCCACCAACCATGTCAAGGTGCCCGGCATCCTCCAGGTGGTGGCGGGCGTGGTGAACCTGGCGCTGGCCATCGCGATGGCGCGCGCCTGGGGGTTGTACGGGATCGCGATCGCCGGCGGGCTGGTGCTGCTGCTGCGCAACCTGGTCTTCACGCCGCTGTACGCGGCCCACATCCTGTCGCGGCCGTGGTGGACTTTCGCTCGCGAGGCGCTGCCCATCCTGGCCCTGGCCACCCTGGTGTTCGCGGCCGCGCTGGCGGTGTCACGCTGGGCTACGCCCGGCTCCTGGCCAGCGCTGGCCCTGTGCGCCGGCGCGGTGGGCGTTGGCGGCGCGCTGCTGCTGTGGACGCTGTTCCTGCGCCGGGAGGACCGCGCGGCGGTGATGGGCAAGGTCCGCGGCAAGCTGCAGCGAGCGGGATGAACGGACAACGGAGATCGATGCGATGGGAAGGCTCTCGACACTGGTGCGACGGTTGCTGGGACGACCGGCGCGAGAGGTCGCGTTCAAGGCGCGCGGCGAGGGCTGCGGCATCGCTGGCGGCAACGAGTTCGTGTTCCCCGAGCGCATCACGCTCGGGCATCACGTCCACATCGAAGGCAAGGGCTACTTCAACGGACAGGGCGGGCTGAACATCGGCGACCACGTCATCTTCGCGCCCGGCGTAGCGGTGATGACCTCGATGCATCGCTACAAGGACGCGACGATGGTGCCTTACGACGAGGTCGACCTGCTGCGTCCGGTGACCATCGAGCGCTTCGTCTGGGTCGGCATGCGCGCGATGATCCTGCCCGGCGTGACGCTGCGCGAGGGCACCATCGTCGGCGCCGGCGCCGTCGTCACCAAGTCCCATCCGCCGGGCGCGATCCTGGGCGGCAACCCGGCCGTGCAGATCGGCACGCGCGACATGGTCGCCTTCCGGAAGATGGTCGACGAGGGCCGGCATTACCTGGCGCTCAAGCAGGCGCAGGGCCTGCGCAAGCGCGAAGTGCTGGACGCGCGCTGAGGCGGTCCGACGACACGAGCAGTACCCGATGGCCACGACTCCAGAGACCTCCGCGGCCGTCCCCTCGACCGCCGCCCTGGCCGCCTCCCCGGCCGCGACGACCGGAACGAGCGCGAGCCGCGGCGCGGCCGCCCGCTCCGACTGGATCGACATCGCCAAGGGCATCGGCATCCTGCTGGTGGTCTACGGCCATGTGGCGCGCGGCCTGGTGAACGGCGGCGTCCCGCTGGACCGCGCCTGGTTCACCGCGCTGGACACGGCGATCTACGCCTTCCACATGCCGCTGTTCTTCCTGCTGTCGGGCTGGTTCTTCGTCGGCTCGCTGACGCGGCGCGGCCCGCGCGACTACCTCGCCACGCGCGTGGCGACGGTGCTTTATCCCTATGTCCTGTGGTCGCTGCTGCAGGGCGGCATCGAGCTGCTGCTGTCGCGCTGGACCAGCCAGCCGCTGGCGCTGGCCGACGTGCTCGCGCTGGGCTGGGCGCCGCGGGCGCAGTTCTGGTTCCTCTATGCGCTGTTCCTCATCAGCCTGATTGCGCTGGTGATGTGTGCACGCCATCCCAGGGCCGGCGTGGGCGCGCTGGTCCTGACCGGCGCGCTGCTGCTGGCGGCCCAGCCGCGGGACTGGCCGATGCCGGCGGCGCTGGTGGCCAGCCATCTGCTCCACTTCGCCGTCGGCGCCTGGCTCGGCGCCCGCCGGGACACGCCCGCCACGGTGTCGCGGATCGCGCTCGCCGGCGTGCTGGTCGGGGCCGGCGCGCTCCTGGCGCTGCAGCCGCTGGGCGCCGAGTGGCCCAAGCTGCTCCGGCTCGCGGCAGCGCTACTCGGCGTGGCCCTGGTCGCGGGCCTGGCGCTGGCGCTCGCCGCGCGTGGATGGGGCCATCGGCTGGCGGCGCTGGGGCGAGCCTCGATGGCGGTCTTCCTCGCCCACATCCTGGTGGCCAGCGGCACCCGCATCGTGCTGGTCAAGGTGCTGGGCATCACCAGCCCCTCGATGCACCTCGTGGCCGGCATGGTCGCCGGCACGCTGCTGCCGTGGTGGCTGTGGCGGGCCGTGCAGGGGCGCGCCGGGATGGCGCTCTTCGAGTTGCCGCCGGCCTGGCGGCTGCGGCTGGCGGGCCAAGCGCCGCCGCGACAGGAATCCGCAGCGGCCGCGCCCGTGTCCGCTGAACGCTGAACGCCGGGGCTGCGGTCCGGGGTCCGCAGCTGCGGGCAGAGCGGCGCGCATCGCGCTGAGGACGCCGTACGCCGAGCCGTCCTTCGGGGACAGCGCCGGCATGACGCCGAGTTGGTGCGGCGTTAACATTTTTGGTGCGTTTGGCGTACGTCCTGGCACCACAGCGGGGCGATATCCCCTCCCGTGGCTGTACGGGGAGCGCCAACCCCCACCGGGCTCACGGGCTCCCGGTCGCGCTCCACCGCCACCGAGACCGCCATGGCCGCCACGTCCGATCACCCGCGACTGTCCGTCGTCATCCCCCTCTACAACAAGGCCGGGCAGATCGCCCGGGCGCTCGATTCAGTGCGCGCCCAGACGGTGCGCGACATCGAGGTCATCGTCGTCGACGACGGCTCCACCGACGGCGGCGCCGACATCGTGCAGGCCTGTGGCGACGCGCGCGTGCGGCTGCACCGCCAGCCCAACGGCGGCGTCTCGGCGGCGCGCAACCAGGGCGTGGCGCTGTCGCGTTGCCCGCTGGTGGCCTTCCTCGACGCCGACGACGCCTGGCATCCCGACCACCTGGAGCGCCTGTGGCGCCTGCGCCTGGCCCATCCGGGCGCGGTCGGCTGGGCCACCAACTACGAGATCGTCGAGCCCGACGGCCGGCGCACGCCTGGCGTGCGCTCGGAAACCGCGCCCCACGTCGTGCTGACGCCGGAGAACTTCTACCGGATCGCGCTGCAGGGCTCGCCCGTCTGTTCCTCGGCGGTGATGGTGGACAAGGAAGCGCTGCTGGAAGTCGGCGGCTTCCCGGTCGGCGTCCGCCTGGGCGAGGACCTCGACACCTGGATCCGGCTGCTGTTCGCCGGCCCCATCGTGTTCGATCCCCAGCCCGGCGCCTGCTATCACGCCGACGGCGACGACCGGGCGCTGGTGCGCCATGCGCCGCCGGCCCGGTACGTCTTCTTCGACACCGGCGAGGCCTGGCGCCGCGCCCATCCGCAGGCGACGCAGGTCGGCCGGGACATGGAGGAGTTCCACAACTTCTTCCGCATCTCGCACGCGCATCACCAGATCAAGTGGGGCGACAAGGCCGCGGGCCGCGCGGTGCTCAAGGCCTGCGACACCCGCGCGTTCGCCGACGAGCGCCGCCGGCTGCTGCGGATGAGCCTGCTGCCGCAGTGGGCCTACCAGGGCCTGACGCGCCTGAAGCGGGCGCTGCGCCCGCCGCCGCCAGCGCCGGCGCCGCTCCCCCCGGAGCCGGGCGCCACCGCCCCGGCCTCCCGCGCCTACCCCTGACTGAGCGGGGCCCCGGACTCGGCAGCGTCACTCGCCTGGGTGAGAATCGGCGCCGTTCGCAACGCCTCACCCCCGGGGAGCAGGTTTGAAAGTTCTCGTCACCGGCGCCGCCGGCTTCATCGGCATGCACGTGAGCCAGATCCTGCTGGCCCGCGGCGACCAGGTCGTCGGCCTGGACAACCTCAACGACTACTACGACCCGACGCTCAAGGAGGCCCGGCTGGCGCGCCTGAGCGGCCACCCCGGTTTCAGCTTCGTGCGCATGGACGTGGCGGACCGCGCCGGCATCGCCGCGCTGTTCGAGCAGCAGCGCTTCGACCGCGTCGTGCACCTGGCCGCGCAGGCCGGCGTGCGCTACTCGCTGGTCAACCCGCATGCCTACATCGACGCCAACATCGTCGGCTTCACCAACATCCTCGAGGGCTGCCGCCACACCGGCGTGCAGCACCTGGCCTACGCGTCCAGCTCCAGCGTCTACGGCGGCAACACCCACATGCCGTTCAGCGAGCATCACGGCGTGGACCATCCGGTCAGCCTGTACGCCGCGACCAAGAAGGCCAACGAGCTGATGGCGCACACCTACAGTCACCTCTTCGGCCTGCCGACCACCGGCCTGCGCTTCTTCACCGTCTACGGGCCGTGGGGCCGGCCCGACATGGCGCTGTTCCTGTTCACCAAGGCCATCCTCGCCGGCGAGCCGATCAAGGTCTTCAACCACGGGAAGATGATCCGCGACTTCACCTACATCGACGACATCGCCGAGGGCGTGGTGCGGGTGCTGGACCGCGCCGCGACGGCCGACCCTTCCTATGACCCGGCGAGCGCCGACCCGGCGCGCTCGAATGCGCCCTATCGCGTCTTCAACATCGGCAACCACGACCCGATCCCGCTGATGGACTTCATCGGCGCGATCGAGCAGGCGGTCGGCCGCGAAGCGGTCAAGGAGCTGCTGCCGCTGCAGGACGGCGACGTGCCGGCCACGCATGCGGACGTCGAGGAACTGGCCGCCTGGACCGGTTTCCGCCCGGCCATGCCGGTGCCCGAGGGCATCCGCCGCTTCGTCGCCTGGTACCGCGACTACTACAAGGTCTGAGGACCGCCGTCCGGCCGCGCGCCGGACCGCCAACGCATCCGAGCTGGAGAGAACGAATGAAAGTGACGACCATCGGCACCGGCTACGTCGGCCTCGTGACCGGCGCCTGCCTGGCCGAGATGGGCAACCACGTGGTGTGCCTCGATGTGAATCCGGAGAAGATCCGCGTGCTCAACGAGGGCGGCATCCCCATCCATGAGCCGGGCCTGGACGCGGTCGTGGCGCGCAACCGCGCCGCCGGCCGGCTGCAGTTCACCACCGACGTGGACGCCGCCGTCGCGCACGGCACGCTGCTGTTCATCGCGGTGGGCACGCCGCCGGGCGAGGACGGCTCGGCCGACCTGCAGTACGTGCTGGCCGCGGCGCGCTCGATCGGCGAGCGCATGACCGACTACAAGGTCGTCGTCGACAAGAGCACCGTGCCGGTGGGCACCGCCGACAAGGTCCGCGCCGAGATCGCGCGGGCGCTGCAGGCGCGAGGTTCGGACGTGAACTTCGCGGTGGTCTCCAACCCCGAGTTCCTCAAGGAGGGCGCGGCGCTGGAGGACTTCATGAAGCCGGACCGCATCATCGTCGGCTCCGACGACGAGCAGGCCACGCTGATGATGCGCGCGCTGTATGCGCCCTTCACCCGCAGCCACGACCGGCTGATGGTGATGGACGTCAAGAGCGCCGAGTTCACCAAGTACGCCGCCAACGCGATGCTGGCCACCCGCATCAGCTTCATGAACGAGCTGGCGCTGCTGGCCGAGAAGGTCGGCGCCGACATCGAGCTGGTGCGCCGCGGCATCGGCTCCGATCCGCGCATCGGCTACCAGTTCCTGTACGCGGGCGCCGGCTATGGCGGCTCGTGCTTCCCGAAGGATGTCAAGGCGCTGGTGCGCACCGGCCGCGAGCACGGCCAGGACCTGAAGGTGCTGAACGCCGTCGAGGAAGCCAACGATCGCCAGAAGCTGGTGCTGGTCGACAAGGTGGTGGCGCGCTTCGGCGAAGACCTGACGGGCCGGCGCTTCGCGCTGTGGGGCCTGGCCTTCAAGCCCAACACCGACGACATGCGCGAGGCGCCGTCGCTGGTGGTGGTGGAGGAACTGGCGCGGCGCGGCGCCGCGGTGGCGGCCTACGACCCGGTCGCGATGGGCGAGGCCGCCAAGCTGCTGAGCCAGGTGCCCGGCGTCAGCTTCTGCGAGCGCGCCGAGCACGCGCTGAGCGGCTCGGACGCGTTGATCGTCATCACCGAGTGGAAGGAGTTCCGCACGCCGGACTTCGACCGCATCAGGAGCGACCTCAAGCAGCCGGTGGTCTTCGACGGCCGCAACCTGTACGAGCCGGCGACGATGGCGATGCTGGGCCTGGAGCATCACGCCATCGGCCGCGGCACGGCGCCGCGGCCGACCGCCTGATCATCCGGCGCAGACGCTGCCCGCCGGGCCGCCGGTCTTGACCAGCGTCGGGCGCACGACCGACTCGACGTTGTCCACGCCGCTGCGGGCCCAGGTGGTGACCTTGAAGCTGGCCACGTTGGGCCACACCAGGGTGGTGGACTGGCCGTCGGTCAGATAGCCGCTGTCGTACAGGGTGGCGCCGCTGGTCTTGTCGCTGACGACCATCCGGAACGAGGCGCCGCCGCTGGCGTCGACGTCCAGCCGGAAGGTGTCGCCCGCCACCGGCGTGGCCCAGGTGACCGGGTTCATCGCGCGGCCGGTGGCATTGGCCTGCTCGATCAGCGTCGTCGTGGCGGGGAACACCAGCGCCTGGCGCCAGGTGTCGAACTCGCCGCTGACGGTGCCCTTGGTGCGCCACCAGGCGCCGCGCATCGACAGCAGGTTCAGCGCGGTGCTGGTCACCGTGGACGAAGCGGCGCCGTTGCCGTCGACCCAGCCCGCGGCGTCTTGCAGCGGGCGCAGCGCGGCGCGGATCAGGTTGAGGTCGTTGGCGGTGGCATTGCTCCAGCCGTTGCGATGCAGCTTGAAGTCGGCGCCGATCTCGACGTAGACGACGAAGGGCGTGCCGGTGTTGCGGTCCACCACGTAGGCGCCGTAGGCCTTGAGCGTCTCGGCGACCTTGCGCAGCTCGGGCGTGGCCAGGGCCTGCGCGTTGAAGCTGGCCGGCAGCATCATCAGCGCGCCCATCGGGATCTGGCCGCTGTTGGTCGTGCCCGCATTGCTGTCGGCCGAGGTGGCCGGGAAGCGGTAGGTCGGGGCGGCGCTCAGGCCGGTGGCATCCAGCGACATCGCCAGCGCGTGGCGGAACATGGTGTCGCCGTCATTGGCCTCGGCGACGCGGATCAGACCGCCCAGCGTCGAGACGCCCGCGGCGCGCGCGCCCTGGTAGTAGTGCGAGGGGTCGCCCATGCCCCGGCCGGCCAGCGGCGTCCAGGCGTACTGCTTGGCGACCCAGGCGCCGTTGACCTGCTTCAGGCCCCAGAACGAGTGGACGATGCCGGTGGTCGTGTCGACCACCTCGGCATGGCCGTCGGTGCCGGTGGCCGGCGTGGTCTCGGCCGGCCAGTGCGCGATCGTGACGCTCGGGCGGTAGACCTCGCTGTCCGGATCCCAGACGCCCTGCGTGGTGGCGCCGGTCACCACCATCGGCGGATCCTCGGCGGTGCCCTCGAAGGCGGCGCTCGACCAGGCGCCGGCGGCGACGGTCGGGGTGTAGAGGGCGGTCGGGATGGTCGCGCTGCCCAGAACCGGCGACACCGGGCGGCTGTTCCACGGCGAATCCGGGCTGAACGGGCGCTGGAAGCTGCCGAAGTTGCCCGACGTGCAGGCGGCGGTCGCGGAGGCACGGGCGATGGTGTCGGCGGCCAGGACGGCGACACCGGCGACGGCCTCGCTGGCCGGCGAGGCGGGCGTCGTGGCGACCGAGACCGGGGTGGAGGCGGCGGTCGGCGGCGTCTCCAGGGCCAGCGGCGCGACGCCGGCGGCGCTGCTGCCGCCCCCGCCGCCGCAACCGGCCAGCAGCAGGCTGGCGGCGAGCGCGCAGGCGTTCAGGCCGGCGGAGATTCCAAAGGAAGAAGAGGTTTTCGTCATGGTGTTTCGAACTGCTGAAAATGCGCGGAGCGCGTTGACGAGTAAATGCCGGCGATCTCTTCTTCTTGTGCGCCGACGCTGCGTATCGCAGCCTTCGGCGGGACTCTTGTTACTGGATGTTGGCACCGCGGAAACTGACTGCTTCATTCCCGCCCCGTGGAGCAGGTGTTGCGGCCATGACTCAGTATGCGGAGTCCTATGGGCTCATTTCCAGCGCAGAGGCCGGCCGCGCGGAGGTGATTCCGGGAATATTGGGCAGCCGCGGTGAGGTACTCTTTGAAACATCCAGGTCAAGGATTGACAACCTGACGGATGTCTCGGATCGAGGGGTTATTGCCCGTCGTTACATACCCGTCCTCGAGCCCGAGATACTCGGGTTCGATATTCGAAACAAAACATCGGACGTCGCACGAAACTCGGGAAGGCAAGCCGCTGAAGGCCGTGTCAGCCGATTCCCGACGGGCCCTCGACGGGTGGGCGGGCCGGTCGATGCCGGCCCCTCAACGAGGGGGACGAGGCGGCCGGGGGGGCGGCCGGTCGCCAAAGGGGCCTATGGGATACTCCGCGCCTTCGCCTCAGGGAATCGGAATCGAGATGGTCAAGATCAATGACATCGTGGTCGACAACGCCCGGCCGTTCGTGCTGTTCGGCGGTGTCAACGTGCTGGAGTCGGAGCAGTTCGCGGTCGACGTGTGCGGCGAATACCTGCGCGTGACCCGGGAACTGGGCATTCCCTACGTCTTCAAGGCGTCCTTCGACAAGGCCAACCGGTCCTCGATCAAGAGCTACCGCGGCCCGGGCCTGGACGCCGGCCTGAAGATCTTCGAGGCGGTCAAGAAGGCGCATGGCGTCGCGGTGCTGACCGACGTGCACGAACCCCACCAGGCGGCCGAGGTGGCCGCCGTCTGCGACGTGCTGCAACTGCCGGCCTTCCTGGCCCGCCAGACCGACCTGGTGATCGCGCTCGCGAAGACCGGCCGGGTGATCAACATCAAGAAGCCGCAGTTCGTCAGCCCGCCGCAGATGAAGAACATCGTCGAGAAGTTCGAGGAAGGCGGCAATCCGAACGTGATGCTGTGCGACCGCGGCGCCCAGTTCGGCTACGACAACCTGGTCGTGGACATGCTGGGCTTCGGCGTGATGAAGCAGGTCAGCGGCGGCAAGCCGGTGATCTTCGACGTGACCCATGCGCTGCAGCAGCGCGAGTCCGGCGCCGCCGCCTCGGGCGGCCGCCGCGGCCAGGTGACCGAGCTGGCCCGCGCCGGCATGGCGATCGGCCTGGCCGGCCTGTTCCTGGAGGCCCATCCCGAGCCCGAGAAGGCGCTGTGCGACGGCCCCAGCGCGCTGCGGCTGTCGCAGCTCAAGCCCTTTCTGGAGCAGGTCAAGGCGATCGACGACCTGGTCAAGGGCTTCCCGGTCCTGGACACCCACTGACCGCCGCGGCCCCCGGCCGCGTGGGCCGGCGCCGGATCAAGCGCCGGATCGGGCGCGGCCCGGCGCGGGCGTGACCGGGCGCTCGCCCTGGGGGGCGGGCGTGCGGCCGTTGAAGAGCAGCCGCATGAGGGCGAAGGGCCGCACCAGCCAGCGGTGGATCGCCAGGCTCAGCGCCAGCGTGGCCAGCGCGATGATCGGGAACTTGACCGCCGCCGGCCAATCGAGCGGCAGCAGCAGCAGCGCCAGCGCCACCACCAGCAGGTGGTGGACGAGGAAGATCGTGTAGCTCGCCTCGGCGAGCATGCGGCCGAGCCAGCCGCGCGGGCCGGTGCGCCAGCGCGCCAGCGCGCCCACGGCGGCCCCGGTCGCGATCCAGATGCCCAGCAGTTCCACCGCCAGTGCCGCCTCGCGGGCCAGCGGATGCGGCAGCGTGGCGCTGGCCGCGTCGCCCCAGTTGGCCGCGAAGGCGGCCACCGGCAGCAGCCAGAGCGGCGTCGACAGCCACGCCCGCAGCCAGGCCGGGCGATGCCACAGCGCCAGGCCGGCGAGGAACAGCGGCGCGTAGAAGGCCAGGTTGAACAGCGTCAGGTCGCCCGGGCCGGCCTCGTAGGCGATGCCGGTCAGCCGGACGGCGAGGATCAAGGCATGGCCCAGCAGCGCGCCGGCCAGCGCCACCGACAGCCAGTGCGCCGGCCCGGCGTCGCCGGCACGCGCGAGCCAGGCGGCGAAGCGCCCGGGGCTGCGGGCGGCGGTCCGGGCGGCGCGGCGATGCCGGCCCTGGGCGATGGCCCAGGCGGCGAGCACCAGCAGGTTCAGCACCAGCAGGTCGCGCAGGAACCAGAGGTGGAACACCGGGGCGGCCAGGCCGTCCAGCGCCGCCCAGGGATCGGCGCCCCGTTGCCAGGCGAGCAGTGCCTGCTGCGCGCCGTTGAGCAGCAGCCAGCAGCTCAGCAGCGGCACCCCCAGGCGCAGCAGCTGGCGCACGAGCAGGTCGGGCGTGGCGTGGCGGCGCAGGCTGCCGGCGAAGAGCAGGCCCGACAGCAGGAAGAAGCCGGGCACCCGGAAGCTGTGGATCAGCGCGACCAGGGCGTCGAAGAAAGCGCTGCGGTGGCTGTCGGCGACCAGCCAGTCGCCCGAGGTGATGAAGACATCCGCGGTGTGCAGGGCGATGCCCAGGACCATCAGCGTCGCGCGGGTCCTGTCGAGGTCCAGATCCGCTGCGCCGGCGATGCCGGGGCGGTGCGCCTCCCCGGTGGAGGCGGTTGAAACATCCATGGCGATCTCCCTCTGCCCATGCCCGGCGCTTCTCTGAGCGCGTGAGGCCGCAACTGTACGCCCGCGACCCCGCCCGGCTTCACGCCAGCGTGACAACTTCCGGTGGCAGACCCCCGGAACGCGGGGGGAGGCTCAGCGGAGCAGATCCGTCGCCAGGCGCTCGACGATGCGCGCGGCCGACCGGCCGTCCCACAGCGGGGGGCGGCGCACCGGGGCGGTGCCCGTGCCGGCGGCGTCGAGCTCGTCCAGTCGCTGCCCTGCCAGCGCCAGGACGCGCGCGGCGTCGGTGCCGGCGATGCGGTTGGTGCCCAGGTCCACCGTCACCGGCCGCTCGGTGTTGTCGCGCACGGTGAGGCAGGGGATGCCCAGCGCGGTGGTTTCCTCCTGCAGGCCGCCGCTGTCGGTGAGTACCAGCGCGGCGCGGCGCCACAGCGCCAGGAAGGGACGGTAAGGCAGCGGCGGCAGCAGGTGCAGGCCCGGCGTGGGCGCCAGGCCCAGCGCCGCCAGCCGGTCGCGGGTGCGCGGATGGACCGGGAAGAGCAGCGGCAGCCGCCCGGCGAGCGTGCCCAGCGCGCCCATCAGTGCCGCGAGCTGGGCCGGCTCGTCGACGTTGGACGGCCGGTGCAGCGTGACCACGCCGAAACGGCCAGCGATCGCATGCCGGGCGCCGGCCGCGTCGAGCGCGGCGAGCGCCGCGGCCTCGGCGGCCCGGGCCGGGGCGTCGCCGGCCTCCAGGCGGTCGAGCTGGAACAGCAGGTTGTCGACCATCACATGGCCGACCTCGACGATGCGGGTGTCGGGATGGCCTTCGCGGCGCAGGTGGGCGGCGGCGCTCGGCTCGGTCGTGAAGAGCCAGTCCGCGATCGCGTCGGTGGCGCGACGGTTGATCTCTTCCGGCATGGTCATGTCGCCGCTGCGCAGGCCGGCCTCGACATGCGCCACCGGCACGCCGAGCTTGCGGGCCGCCAGCGCGCTGGCGAGCGTCGAGTCGACATCGCCGACGACGACGCAGGCCGCGGGCCGGTCGGCCAGCAGGTGCGGCTCATAGGCCTGCAGGATGGCGGCCGTCAGCCGCGCGTGGCCGCCGCCGTGGCAGTCCAGCGAGACGTCCGGCGGCGGCAGCCCGAGCTCGTCGAAGAAGACACCGCTCATCGCGGCGTCGTGGTGCTGGCCGGTGTGGATCAGCTTCCAGTCGAGCCGGCCGTCCGCGCGCAGCGCCCGCACCAGCGGCGCGAGCTTCATGAAGTTGGGTCGCGCGCCCGCGATCAGGTGCAGCAGCGGCGCGGCCATCGGCGGGTCAGTCGAAGGACTTCGCGTCGGCGAGCAGCGGCGCCTTCGCGTCCTTCTCGGCGAGCTTGAACTCGACGCCGAGCGTCGGCCAGTCGATGCCGATGGCCGGATCGTCCCAGCGCACCGAGCCCTCGGCCTGCGGCGCGTAGAGGTCGGTGGTCTTGTAGAGGAAGTCGGCGGTCTCGCTCAGCACCAGGAAGCCGTGGGCGAAGCCCGGCGGGATCCAGAGCTGGCGGTGGTTCTCGCCGGTGAGCTCGACGCCGGCCCACTTGCCGAAGTTGGGGCTGGAGCGGCGCATGTCGACGGCCACGTCGAACACCGCGCCGGCGGTGCAGCGCACCAGCTTGCCCTGCGCATGCGGCGGCAGCTGGAAGTGCAGGCCGCGCAGCACGCCCTGGCTGGAGCGCGAATGATTGTCCTGCACGAAGCGCACGTCGTAGCCGCAGGCGGCGTTGAACTTCGGCTCGGTCCAGCTCTCCATGAAGAAGCCACGCGCATCGCCGAAGACCTTCGGCTCGATGATCAGCACCTCGGGCAGCGCGGTCGGGATCACATTCATCAGAACACCTGTTCGTTGAGCACCTGCTTCAGGTACTGGCCATATCCGTTCTTGAGCATCGGCTGCGCCAGCTTCTCCAGCTGCTCGGCCGTGATCCAGCCCTTGCGGTAGGCGATCTCCTCCGGGCAGGCGGCCTTCAGGCCCTGGCGCTTCTCCAGCGTCGCGATGAACTGGCCGGCTTCCATCAGGCTGTCATGCGTGCCGGTGTCCAGCCAGGCGTACCCGCGGCCCATGATCTCGACGCGCAGCTGCTGCTGCGCGAGGTAGCGGGCGTTGACGTCGGTGATCTCGAGCTCGCCGCGCGGGCTGGGCTTGATGTCGGCGGCGATGTCGCAGACCTGGCGGTCGTAGAAGTACAGGCCGGTCACCGCGTAGTTGCTCTTGGGCGCCTTGGGCTTTTCCTCGATGCTGACCGCGCGCTGGGCGGCGTCGAACTCGACCACGCCATAACGCTCCGGATCGTGCACGTGGTAGGCGAAGACGGTGGCGCCGTCGGTCTGCGCATCGGCGCTGTCCAGCAGGCCGGCGAAGTCGTGGCCGTAGAAGATGTTGTCGCCCAGCACCAGCGCGCTGGGCGCGCCGCCGATGAAGTCCTTGCCGAGCACGAAGGCCTGCGCCAGGCCGTCCGGGCTGGGTTGCACGCAGTACTGGAGGTTCAGGCCCCAGCGCGCGCCGTCGCCCAGCAGGGCTTCGAAGCGCGGCAGGTCCTGCGGCGTGCTGATCAGCAGGATGTCGCGCATGCCCGCCAGCATCAGCGTGCTGAGCGGGTAATAGACCATCGGCTTGTCGTAGACCGGCAGCAGCTGCTTGCTGATGGCCAGCGTCGCCGGGTGCAGCCGGGTGCCGGAACCGCCGGCCAGGATGATGCCCTTGCGGGGGGTGTTGCTCATCGCGGTCTCTCCGATCACAGGATTTCTTCGAGCAGGCGGTCGACGCCGACCTGCCAGTGCGGCAGCACCAGCCCGAAGCGGTCCTGCAGCTTGTGGTTGTCCAGGCGCGAGTTCAGCGGGCGCGGCGCCGGCGTCGGATAGGCGCTGCTGGGCAGCGCCTCGACCTGCTCGGGCTGCACCTTCAGCGCCAGTCCCTTGTCGCGGGCGCGGCCGAGCACATGCCGGGCGTAGGCATGCCAGCTGGTCTCGCCGCTCGCCACGGCGTGGTAGATGCCGCACAGCGCGCGGTCCCGCAGCGTGGTGCGGACCAGGTGGGCGGTGACATCGGCCAGCAGGTCCGCGCCGGTGGGCGCGCCGATCTGGTCGGCGACGACCTTGAGCTGCTCGCGCTCGGCCGCCAGCCGCAGCATGGTCTTGGCGAAGTTGCCGCCGCGCGCCGCGTAGACCCAGCTGGTGCGCAGCACCAGCGCATCGGCGCCGCTCGCGGCGATGCGCTGCTCGCCCTCGAGCTTGGTCTTGCCGTAGACGCTCAGCGGGCCGGTGGGCGCGTCCTCGAAGCGCCAGTCCGAGCCGGCACCATCGAAGACGTAGTCCGTCGAGTAATGGACCAGCAGCGCGCCCCGGGCCTTGGCCTCCTCGGCCAGCACGCCGGGGGCCAGCGCGTTGATCTGGCGCGCGGCCTCGGGCTCGCTCTCGGCCTTGTCGACGGCGGTGTAGGCCGCGGCATTGACGATCACGTCGGGCGCCACGCGGCGCAGCGTGGCGCGCAGCGCCTCGCTGTCGCCGAGGTCGCCGCCCTCATGGCGGTCCAGCGCGACCAACTCGCCCAGCGGGGCGAGCGCGCGTTGCAGTTCCCAGCCGAGCTGGCCGTTCTTTCCGAGCAGCAGAATCTTCATGCCGATGTCCTGCCCGGGCGCTCAGGCGCCGTATTGCTTCGAGACCCACTCGCGGTACGCGCCCGAGAGCACGCGCGAGGCCCAGTCCTCGTTGGCCAGGTACCACTGCACCGTCTTGCGGATGCCGGTCTCGAAGGTCTCGGCGGGGCGCCAGCCCAGGTCGCGCTCGATCTTGCGGGCGTCGATCGCGTAGCGGCGGTCGTGGCCGGGGCGGTCCTTCACGTAGGTGATGAGCCGCGAGTAGGGGCCGGCGGGATCGGGGCGCAGTTCGTCGAGCAGGGCGCACACCGTCTTCACGATGTCGATGTTGGCCTTCTCGTTCCAGCCGCCGATGTTGTAGGTCTCGCCCAGCGTGCCGCCGGCCAGCACCGCGCGGATGCCCGAGCAGTGGTCGGTGACGTAGAGCCAGTCGCGGATCTGCTGGCCGTCGCCGTACACCGGCAGCGGCTTGCCGGCCAGCGCGTTGACGATCATCAGCGGGATCAGCTTCTCGGGGAAGTGATACGGCCCGTAGTTGTTGGAGCAGTTGGTCGTCACCACCGGCAGGCCGTAGGTGTGGTGCCAGGCGCGGACCAGGTGGTCGCTGGCCGCCTTGGAGGCCGAGTACGGGCTGTTGGGCTCGTAGGGATTCGTCTCGGCGAAGGGCGGGTCCTCGGCCTTCAGCGAGCCGTAGACCTCGTCGGTGGAGACGTGATGGAAGCGGAAGGCCGCCTTGGCCTCGCCCTCCAGCGCGCTCCAGTAGCCGCGCGCGGCCTCCAGCAGCGTGAAGGTGCCCTCGACATTGGTGCGCATGAAGGCGCCGGGGCCGTGGATGGAGCGGTCGACGTGGGACTCGGCCGCGAAGTGCACGATCGCGCGCGGGCGGTGCTTGGCCAGCAGCTGGTCGACGAGCGCGCGGTCGCAGATGTCGCCCTTGACGAAGACATGGCGCGCGTCGTCCTTCAGCGAGGCCAGGTTCTCGAGGTTGCCCGCGTAGGTGAGGGCGTCCAGGTTCACGACCGGCTCGTCCGAGGTCTTGAACCAGTCGAGCACGAAATTGCTGCCGATGAATCCGGCACCGCCGGTGACGAGGATCGTCATGGAACTTCCCTGAAATGTCTTTGGGGGCCCCGAGGCCCCGGTCCGGCGCGGCGCATCGAGGGGGTCGACGCGCCGTCCGTGCTTACAGCCGCCAGACCTTGAGGCCGGCGGCGCGCAAATTGTCGCTGCTAAAGGCAGCCTTCACGTCGATGAAGGCGCCGCCCGGGACGACCTTGGCGGCGAGCGCCTGCGCGCCCAGGGCCTTGTATTCGCGGTGCGCCACCGCCGCGACGATGGCATCGGCGCGGGGCAGGGTGTCGAAGGCGTGCAGCCGCACGCCGTATTCATGCATGGCTTCGTCAGCCTCGGCCGCCGGGTCGGTGACGAAGACCTCCACGCCGTAGGTCTTGAGCTCGCGGATGATGTCGATCACCTTGGAGTTGCGCAGGTCGCCGCAGTCCTCCTTGAAGGTCAGGCCCAGCACGTTGACCTTGGCCCCCTTGATCGGCGAGCCCGCGGCGATCATCTGCTTGATGGTCTGCTCGGCGATGAACTTGCCCATGCCGTCGTTGATGCGCCGGCCCGCCAGGATGACCTGCGGGTGGTAGCCCAGCATGTCGGCCTTGTGCGTGAGGTAGTAGGGGTCCACGCCGATGCAGTGGCCGCCGACCAGGCCCGGCTTGAACTTCAGGAAGTTCCACTTCGTGCCGGCGGCCTCCAGCACCTCGGAGGTGTCCAGGCCCAGACGCTCGAAGATGATCGCCAGCTCGTTCATCAGCGCGATGTTCAGGTCGCGCTGGGTGTTCTCGATGACCTTGGCCGCCTCGGCCGTCTTGATGCTGGAGGCGCGGTGCACGCCCGGCACGATGATGCGCTCGTAGGTCCTGGCGACGATCTCCAGTGTCTCGGGCGTGTCGCCGGAGACGATCTTGAGGATCTTCGTCAGCGTGTGGTCCTTGTCGCCCGGATTGATCCGCTCGGGGCTGTAGCCGACGAAGAAGTCCTGCTTCCACTTGAAGCCGGATTCGCGCTCCAGCACCGGGATGCAGACCTCCTCGGTCGCACCGGGATAGACGGTCGATTCGTACACGACGACCGCGCCGCGCTTCATGTGCCGGCCCACGCTGGTGGACGAGCCGACCAGCGGCCGGAAGTCGGGGATCTTGGCCTCGTCCACCGGCGTGGGCACGGCCACGATGATGACGTCGGCCTCGGCCAGGCAGGCCGGGTCGCTGTGGTATTCGGCGTGGACGGCGGCGCGGACTTCCTCGTCGCTCAGTTCGCGCGAGGGGTCGGTGCCGGCGCGGCATTTCTCGACCTTGTCCACCGCGATGTCGAAGCCGATCGTGCGGCCGTGCTTGCCGAACTCGACCACCAGCGGCAGTCCCACATATCCCAATCCGACGACGGCAATCACGGACACGGCCTTCTCCTGTAGCGGCGTTGCGCTCTGAACTCTTGTGAACGGGGCTGAATGCGCGGAACGCCCGGGCGTTGCCGACCGGGCGTTCGTGGATTCCCTCTCAGGACGGCTTTGTATCCGACTTTCGCCCGGCTGCCGACCCGGGCCCCCTGGGTGGTGGGGGCTCCCCCGTTGCGGGGGAGGCCGGCCTCAGTTCCGGCCGTAGGTGTCCTGGTAGCGCACGATGTCGTCCTCGCCCAGGTAGGAGCCGGACTGGACCTCGATGATCTCCAGCGGCACCTTGCCCGGGTTGGACAGGCGGTGCACCTGGCCCAGCGGGATGTAGGTCGACTGGTTCTCGGTCAGCAGCAAGGTCTTGTCGCCGTTGACGATCTCGGCGGTGCCCTGCACCACGATCCAGTGTTCGGCGCGGTGGTGGTGCATCTGCAGGCTCAGCGAGGCGCCGGGCTTGACCATGATGCGCTTGACCTGGAAGCGCTCGCCCATGTCGATGCTGTCGTACCAGCCCCAGGGGCGGTGCACCTTGCGATGCAGGTTCTGCTCGTCGCGCTGGGCGGCGGTCAACTGGCTGACGATCTTCTTGACGTCCTGGCTCTTGCTGCGGTCCGCGACCAGCACCGCGTCCGGCGTTTCGACGACGACGATGTTGTCCAGCCCCACCGCCGAGACCAGCCGGCTGGTCGCATGCACCAGCGTGTTGCGGCTGTCCGCGATGATCGCGTCGCCGCGGCTGGCGTTGCCGGCGGCATCCTTCTCCGCCACCTGCCAGACCGCTTCCCAGGCGCCCAGGTCGTTCCATCCGGCGTCCAGCGGCACCATGCGCAGCGCGACCGGGCTGCCGGGGCAGCGCTCCATCACGGCGTAGTCGATCGATTCCGACGGCACGGCCGCGAAGGCGTCCTTGGCCGGGCGCACGAAGGGACCGTCCACCGCCTTGCCGCCGAAGGCCACGCGCGTGGCCTGGTCGATGTCGGGGCGGAACTGCTGCAGCGCCTTCAGCCAGACGCTGGCGCGCAGCACGAACATGCCGCTGTTCCAGTAGTAGCCGCCCTGGTCGACGTACTTCTGCGCGGTCGCGGCATCGGGCTTCTCGACGAAGGCCTCGACGCGCAGGCCGGTGCCTTCGGCGCCGGCGCGGATGTAGCCGTAGCCGGTCTCGGGCCGGTCGGGCGTGATGCCGAGGATGACGATGGCGCCGCCGCTGGCCTGGCGCACCGCGTCCTGCAGCGCGGCGGTGAAGGCCGGGCCGTCGGTGACCGTCTGGTCGGCCGGCGTGACGACCAGCACCGGGTCCTCGCCGCCTTCCAGCGCCTGCAGCGCCGCCAGCGTGATCGCCGGCGCGGTGTTGCGGCCGACCGGCTCCAGCAGGACGGCGCTGGGCGCGAGCCGCTGCTCGCGCAGCTGGTCCAGCACCATGAAGCGGTGTTCCTCGTTGCCGACGACGATCGGCGGCTTCACCGCGATGTCCTCGGCACCGAGCGTGGCCAGGCGGTCCGCGGCCTGCTGGAACAGGCTGGTGTTGCCGTTCAGCACCAGGAACTGCTTGGGATAACCGGCGCGGGACAGCGGCCACAGCCGCGTGCCGCTGCCGCCCGCCATGATCACCGGTTGCGTGTCGATCTTGCTCAAGGTACTGCTCCCTCTGGAACTGGCGCCCCTTGCATGTCGATGCGGGGCTGTGGATTCGAAAAATGGGTCGGAAGTGTCGCAGAGCCGCGCATCAACCCTCGAAACCGTTCGGATTGGACGATTGCCAGCGCCAGCTGTCCTCGCACATGCGCTGCAGGTCGAAGCGGGCGCTCCAGCCCAGCTTCTCGCGCGCCAGCGCCGGATCGGCGTAGCAGGCGGCGACGTCGCCCGGGCGGCGGGCGACGATCTCGTAGGGGATCTCGCGGCCGCTGGCCTTGGCGAAGGCGTTCACCAGTTCCAGCACGCTGTAGCCGCGGCCGGTGCCCAGGTTGACCCAGATCGACTCCTGGCCGCGCAGCAGGAAGTTCAGCGCCGCCACATGGCCCTCGGCCAGGTCGACGACGTGGATGTAGTCGCGCACGCCGGTGCCGTCGGGGGTGTCGTAGTCGTTGCCGAAGATCGACAGCTTGGCGCGCCGGCCCACCGCCACCTGCGTGACGTAGGGCATCAGGTTGTTGGGGATGCCGCGCGGGTCCTCGCCGATGCGGCCGCTCTCGTGCGCGCCCACCGGGTTGAAGTAGCGCAGGCAGGCGGTCTGCCATTGCGGGTCCGAGGCGCCTAGGTCGCGCAGGATGCCTTCGCCGATCAGCTTGGTCGCGCCGTAGGGGTTGACCGCCATCAGCTCGGCGTCCTCGCGCAGCGGCAGCGACCTGGGCTGGCCGTACACGGTGGCGCTGGAGGAGAAGACGATGCGCTTGCAGTCATGCCGGCGCATCGCTTCGCAGACCGTCAGCAGCCCGTCCAGGTTGTTGCGGTAGTAGCTCAGCGGCTTGGCGGTGGACTCGCCGACCGCCTTGAAGGCGGCGAAGTGCACCACCGCGGCCGGCTTGTATTCGTTGAACACCGCGTCCAGCGCCGCGCCGTCGCAGACGTCGAGCTTCTCGAACAGCGGGGTCTGGCCGCTCAGCTCGGCCAGACGATCCAGCACCTTGGGCGAGCTGTTGCTGAAGTTGTCCACGCCGACGACGCGGTAGCCGGCCGCCAGCAGCGCGAGCCAGGTGTGGGAGGCGATGTAGCCGGTCGCGCCGGTCAGCAGGATGGTGTCGTTGGCCATGGAGTGGGAGCGTCAGCGGATCATGCCTTGCACGTAGCAGCCGGCGGTGTAGGCGTTGTAGGAATAGAGGACGTTGCTCGTGTCGCGGTCCAGGCGTGTGTATTGGCACCCGACCGTGACGTTGCGCAGCGCCTCCCAGGCCAGGCCCAGGCTGTACTGCTTGGAGTTGTCCTTGGGGCCGGCGCCGGGCAATGCGATGTTCTGGTCGCGGCTCAGGCGGGTGATGCCCACCCCGGCCGTCGCGGTGAGCTTGCCGGTGAGGCGGTAGCTCAGGTTGGCCTGCACCGCGGTCTGCACGCGGTTGAAGTCGGCCAGGCCGTTGTTGATGCCCAGGTAGTAGGTCTCGACGCCGGTGTCGCGGGACAGCTTGGTGTTCAGCACCCAGCGGCCGCCGGGCGCCCAGGTCCAGCTCAGCGCGCCGGTCACGCCGGTGAACGAGTCGGAGCTGCTGTGGCTCAGGCGCGCGTTCAGGCTGCTGGAGCCGGTGGCGCGCCACAGCGCGGTCAGGTCGACGTCCTTGCGATCCCACTCGAAACCGTTCACCGGCACGCGGCCCTTGGTGTAGCGACTCGCCACGCCGAAGCGCCAGGCGCTGCTGGCGTTGTAGAGCAGGCCCAGCGACGAGGTGTTCTGGCGGTACTCCTGCGTGGCCCACTGGGCCAGCGAGTAATCGCGCTCGCGGCGGCTGAAGGTGCCTTCGATGATGAACGGCGAGAGATTGGGCAGGCCCAGCCGCACGCTGCCGCCCAGGCTGCGGTCCGTCTGCAGGTTGCGCTCGGTCGTCGGGGCGATGCCGGTGTTGCTGTTGAAGTCGGCCAGCGTGCGGGCGGTGGTGTAGTCCAGCGTGCCCGAGAGGTTGCCGGCGGTTTCCCAGTCCACGCCGGCGTCGATGTTGTAGCCGCGGTTGTCCAGCCGGCTGTTGTCCTCGTAGCGGGTGTCGTTGAAGCGGGCGTCGGCGTGCAGCCGCTGCCGACCCAGCCGCGTGTCCGCGCCGGCCAGCAGGCTCAGCGAGGTCAGCCGGTCGCTGCTTTCGGCGGCATTCGAGCGGAAGACGTTGTCCGTGTAGTAATGGCCCAGCGAGGCGCCCAGGTACCAGGGACTGCCCTGGTCGCTCTGGGCCCAGCAGGAGGCGGACGCGAGCAGGGCGAAGGGCAGCGACAGTCGGTGGAGGCGGTTCATCGTGGGAAGGTCTCCTGCGGGTCAATAGGCGTGGCGGTCGAACAGCATCAGCCGCACGGTGCGCACGATGATCTGGAGATCCAGGCCGAGCGACCAGTTGCGCAGGTATTCCAGATCGTATTCGACGCGCGCCTTCATCTTGTCGACGGTGTCGGTCTCGCCGCGCAGGCCGTTGACCTGCGCCCAGCCGGTGATGCCGGGCTTGACCTTGTGGCGGACCATGTAGGCCTTGATCAGCTGGCGGTATTCCTCGTTGTGCGCGACCGCGTGCGGGCGCGGGCCGACGATGCTCATGCGGCCCTGCAGCACGTTGATGAACTGCGGCAGCTCGTCCAGCGAGGTCTTGCGGATGAAGGCCCCGAACGGCGTGATGCGCGGGTCGCCCTTGGTCGCCTGCTTGACGACCGCGCCATTGTCCATCGCGCGCATCGAGCGGAACTTGTAGACGACGATCTCCTCGCCATCCAGGCCGTTGCGGCGCTGCTTGAAGATCACCGGGCCGGGCGAGCTCATCTTCACGCCGATCGCCAGGATCAGCAGGATCGGCGAGATCAGCACCAGGATGAGCGCGGCCAGGATGATGTCGCTGATGCGCTTGACCACCTCGTTCACGCCGGTGAACGGGGTCTCCAGGATGCCCACCACCGGCACGCCGTTCACGTCCTGCAGCCGGCCCTGGATGATGCTGATGCCGAAGACGTCCGGCACGAAGAACAGCGAGGCGGTCGTGCCCTGCAGTTGCTCGAGCAGCTGCAGGATGCGCGGCTGCGAGCCCAGCGGCAGCGTGATGTAGACCTCGCGCACGCCGTTGGCGCGGACGTAGTCGCTCAGTTCCGGCAGCGTGCCCAGCACCCGGCCGACGCTGTCGGGATGGAGGCGGTCGTCGGTGCGGTCATCGAAGAAGCCCAGGCACTCGACGCCGCGGATCGAGCCGAAGGACAGCGCCCGGCCGACCTTCGCGCCCAGCGGCCCGGCGCCGACGATCACCGCGGTGCGCCGCACCGAGGGCTGCTGCGCGCGCCAGCGCAGCACGCGCCGGCCGATCTCGACCGCCAGGATCTGCGCCAGCGGCGTCAGCAGCGCCCACCACAGCAGCACCGGGCGCTCGAAGTAATGGAAGCTGCTGGTGGCGTAGGCGAACATGCCCAGGATCAGCAGCAGCATCAGCCAGGAACCGACGATGTCGGTCACGGCGCTGGCGGGATGATCCGAGAAGCGGTTGCGTCCCGGGAAGGTCAGCGCGAACACCAGCATGCACAGCGTGTAGGTGGAGCGCATGACCGGTTCGCCGAACCAGGCCAGCAGGCACAGGTAGATCAGGACGATCAGCGTCGGTTCCAGGAATGCCGCGATGAACGACTGGACCGACTGCGGCGCGCTGTAGAAGGTTCTCTTGTAGTTCCGGTCCTCAAACATCACCCGTTGGTCCTTCGTTGCTTCCCTCGTGGCCGTACGGCGGGCGGCGTCGAGGCCGGCCTGCCGCTCCTGTCCGGCCGGAGCCGGAAATTCTCTCTCAATTCATCTCACGAACTCGTAACCGGACGCCCCAGCTTGTCACCGGTTTCCTCGTTCATCAGGCCGCCCTCCGGGCCTGCCTACAATCCGCCCCATGCTTCAAGAATGGTCCAAGCTCCTGGCCCCTGCGCTCCAGGATCGCATCACGCTGTTGCTCAACCATGTCATGTCCCGCGAGCCGGTCGCCACCGCGCGCCTGGCCCCGCACACGGGCAAGACGCTGCGGCTGCGCCTGGTGGGCTGGCCGGCCATGCTGCCGGCCGCGCCGGACCTGCGGCTGCGCATCACCCCGGCCGGTCTTCTGGAACGGTTGGGCGACGAGGATGGCCCTAGGCAAGAACCGGACCTGCTCATCGAACTCGATGCAGCGAATCCTGCGGCGGCGGCCTTCGCGGCGCTGTCCGGCGCCCGGCCCGAGGTGCGGGTGGACGGCGACGCGCAACTGGCCGGCGACTTCAACTGGCTGATCGATCACGTGCGCTGGGACATCGAGGACGACCTCGCCGCCATCACCGGTCCGGCCGTGGCGCACCAGCTGGGCCGCTTCGGACGCGCCGTCGCTGGCGCGATGGCGACCCTGGCCCGTCAGGCGGGCCGTTTCATGCCGGACGGCCAGGGCCGGGCATGAGGTCCGGGAATCCGGTCCGGGCATGAGGTATCTGTCCCGCCTCCTGGTCATCGTCTGGACCCTCTACCGATTCGGGCTGGACGAACTGGCGTTGTCGACGCTCAAGCGTCGGCGCTTCCGTTTCCTGCGCCGGCTGATCTCGGTCGGCCGCGCGTGGGACCAGCCGCGCGGCGTGCGGCTGCGGCTCGCGCTGGAGCGGCTCGGGCCGATCTTCGTCAAGTTTGGCCAGCTGCTGTCGACGCGGCGCGACCTCGTGCCGCCGGACATGATCGAGGAGCTGTCCAAGCTGCAGGACAACGTGCCGCCATTCCCGGCCGAGCTGTCCCGCGAGCTGATCGAGCGCGCCTTCGGGCGGCGCATCGAGGAGCTTTTCGCCACCTTCGAGGCCGAGCCGGTGGCCAGCGCCTCGATCGCGCAGGTCCACTTCGCGACGCTGATGGACGGGCGGGAGGTCGCGGTGAAGGTGCTGCGGCCGGGGATGCTCGACATCATCGAGGACGACCTGGCGCTGATGCGCACCGTCGCGGGCTGGGTGGAGCGCTTCTCCGCCGACGGGCGCCGGCTCAAGCCGCGCGAGGTGGTCGCCGAATTCAATACCTACCTGCACGACGAACTGGACCTGGTGCGCGAGGCCGCCAACGCCGCCCAGCTGCGCCGCAACATGCAGGACCTGCACCTGGTGCTGGTGCCGGAGATGATGTGGGAGCTCTGCCGGAGCGAGGTCATCGTGATGGAGCGCATGCGCGGCGTGCCGATCTCGCAGCTCGAGCGCCTGCGGGAGGCCGGCGTCGACATCAAGAAGCTGGCCCGCGACGGCGTCACGATCTTCTTCACGCAGGTCTTCCGGGACGGCTTCTTCCACGCTGACATGCATCCCGGGAACATCCAGGTCAGCCTGGATCCGCACACCTTCGGCAACTACGTGGCGCTGGACTTCGGGATCATCGGCACGCTCACCGAGGTCGACAAGGATTACCTGGCGCAGAACTTCATCGCCTTCTTCCGTCGCGACTACAAGCGCGTGGCGGAGCTCCACATCGAGTCCGGCTGGGTGCCGCCAGAGACCCGCGTCGATGAACTGGAAGGGGCGGTGCGCACCGTCTGCGAGCCGCATTTCGACAAGCCGCTGAAGGACATCTCGCTCGGCCAGGTGCTGATGCGGCTGTTTCAGATCTCCCGCAGATTTAACGTGGAGATTCAGCCGCAGCTGGTTTTGCTGCAAAAAACGCTGCTCAACATTGAAGGATTGGGCAGGCAGCTCGATCCTGATCTGGATCTCTGGGCCACGGCCAAGCCCTTCCTCGAGCGCTGGATGGATGAGCAGGTGGGCTGGCGCGCCTTCGTGCGGCAGCTGAAGAAGGAGGCGCCGCGATTCGCGCAGATGGTGCCGGAATTCCCCCGCCTGATGCACGAGGTGCTGCGCCAGCGCGCCGAAGGCGGGCATTCGGACTTGACGCGCCAGCTGCTGCTGGAGCAGCGGCGGACCAACCATCTGCTCCAGACGCTGCTGTGGGGCATCGGCGGATTCACGCTCGCGCTGGTGGCGACCCAGCTGGTGATGCGCTGGATCGACTGACCGCGCTTGTCCGGCCGGGAGGCGGGAGGTGCGGCGGGGCTGGGCGGGGCGGGATCAGACCGCGTAGTCGGCGAATTCCTGCTTCAGGCGGGCGCGCAGCAGGGTGCGGACGCGGTTCACCCGTGAGCGCACCGTGCCGATCGGGATCGCCTGCAGCGCGGCGACCTCGCGGTAGGACTCTTCCTGCAGGCAGGCCAGGTCGAAGGTGCAGCGCAGGTCGGGTGACAAGCCCGACAGCGTGACGTCGACGATGCCGGCCAGTTGCCGATAGGCGACCTGCTGGCTGACATCCTTCCTGCCGTCGCGCGCGTGGTGGACCGATTCGCCGTCCCGCGTGTGCGGCGCGTCGTCCAGGCTTTCCATCTGACGATTGCGTTTGGCGCAGCGCGCCACATGGTTGCGCGCGACGTTGGCCGCGATGCCGAAGAACCAAGTCTCGACGGTGGAGCGGCCCTGGAAGCGGTCGGCGCAGCGGGTGGCCTCGAGCATGGCGTCCTGGATGATGTCGTCGAGCTCGCCGGGCGAGCGCTCGTAGCGCCGCAGGAAGCGCTTGAGCTTGCTGGAATCGCTGCGGGCGTCGTGGGCGATCTTGATGATGTGCGACAGGACCAGTTGCTGGCGCTGCCGGGCCAGTTCCGGGTCGACCGGTTCGTCGGGCGCGGCGTGCGGCGCGCAGGTGCCGGCGCCGGAGGAGTGGGGTGCGGGGCTCGTCGCCCCGGACTTCGCAAGGGGGCCGGGCGGGCGGCTCGTGGCTTCGGTGTGATGGCTCATGGACAGGCTCGAAGAAGATCCGGTGGGCCTCTCCCGGAGCCAGTGGCTCCCTGGGACAGGGGAGGAAAGGGCGCGCTGCGCCAGGCAGGTCACCGTGGATGGCCCCACTGCAGCACCTCGACCGCCAGCCGGTCGTCGTGCTCGACCAACCGGCCGATGCCGAGCTCGGTGCCGTGCGCGACGATGCGCACGAGTGCCGGCGTCGAGGTGTCCAGCGGGACGATCCGGCCCGCCGTGAGTCCGCTCAGTTCGCCGACGGTCATGGCGACGCGGCCGACGATGAAATCCAGGTCTACGGTCAGGGCATCCACGTTGCGGGGCTCCGGTGGCGGTGGCAGGGCGTGGAGGGGATTGGAAAGGGAGCCCATTGGCGGCCCCATCCCTGGAACTCGCGTGAGACATGCGCCCCATGACCCAAATGGAGGAGCTGACCCGCAGATATCTGGTGAAAAGGGGGGCGGATCCCCCATCGCGGGTGCCGCTGAAACGGGGTGTCCGGGGGGCGGGGAGGACCCTGGGCAGCAGTCCCCGAGGTTCCGGGGATAATCCGCGCGCAATTTTTTGTGCGCCGGATTCCTGCGCTCCCGCCTTCCCCGCATTCCCAAGGCCCGCTGCCATGCTCCTGACCCTGGTCATCCTTTACCTGCTTGTCACCATCGCGATCGGCCTGTGGGCCGCCAAGCGGGTGAAGAACACGGCGGACTTCGCCATCGCTGGCCGGCACCTGCCGCTGGTGATGATCATCACCACCACCTTCGCGACCTGGTTCGGCTCCGAGACGGTGCTGGGCATCCCGGCCAAGTTCGTGCAGTCGGGCCTGAACGGCGTGGTCGAGGATCCGTTCGGCGCGGGTTCGTGCCTGATCCTGGTGGGCCTGTTCTTCGCGGCCAGGCTCTACAAGATGACGCTGCTGACGATCAGCGACTACTACCGCGAGCGCTACGGCCGCGTGGTCGAGGTGGTCTGCAGCTTCATCATCATCCTGTCCTACCTGGGCTGGGTGGCGGCGCAGGTGACCGCGCTGGGGCTGGTGTTCAAGCTGCTGTCCGGCGGCGCGATCAGCATCCCGGTGGGCATGATGATCGGCACGGCGTCGATCCTGGCCTACACGCTGTTCGGCGGCATGTGGTCGGTGGCGGTGACCGACTTCATCCAGATGATCATCCTGGTAGTGGGGCTGTCGCTGATCGCCTGGTTCGCGGCCGACATGGCCGGCGGCGCCGACAAGGTCATCGCGCTGGCCTCGAGCCAGGACATGTTCCGCTTCCTGCCCGAGCCGAGCTTCCACGACATCGTGTTCTTCGTCGGCGCGGCCATCACGATGATGCTGGGATCGATCCCGCAGCAGGACGTGTTCCAGCGCGTCATGTCCGCCAAGGACGTCAAGGCGGCGACCCGCGGCCCGGTCATCGGCGGCATCTGCTACATCCTGTTCGCCTTCGTGCCGATGTTCATCGTCGTGAGCGCGCTGATCATCATGCCCACCGAGGCCAAGCAGCTGATCGCCGAGGACCCCCAGCAGGTGATCCCCACGCTGGTGATCGACAAGATGCCCTTCGTGATGCAGGTGATCTTCTTCGGCGCGCTGCTGTCGGCGCTGAAGTCGACCGCCTCGGCCACGCTGCTGGCGCCGTCGGTGACCTTCGTCGAGAACATCTGGCGCCAGTTCTTCCCGCGCGTGTCCGACAAGCAGGAACTGCGCACGATGCGCATCGCGGTGCTGCTGTTCTCGGTCTGCGTCTGCGCGTACGCGATCGCGCTGCAGGGCACGTCGATCTACGAGATGGTCTCCAGCGCCTACCAGGTCACGCTGGTCGGCGCCTTCGTGCCGCTGCTGTTCGGCCTCTACTGGAAGCGCGCGACGACGCAGGGCGCGATCTTCGCGATCGTGCTGGGCGTGCTGACCTGGATCCTGTTCCTGATGACGCCGGCGGGCGAGCAGTTCCCGGCCCAGCTGGCGGGCCTGCTGGCCGGCATCGTGGGCATGCTGGTGGGCTCGCTGGGGCCGCAGGCGATCCGCGACGTGCACGGCAGCCACCACCGCCTGGCCGGTGCGGCGCCGGCGGGCCACTCTATATAATTTCGGGTTTTTGACCCGGTAGTCCCTCAAATGCCGATCTACGCCTATCGCTGCGGCGCCTGCGGCCACGCCAAAGACGTGCTGCAGAAGCTGTCCGACGCTCCGCTGACCGTCTGCCCCGCCTGCGGCGCGGAGAGTTTCTCGAAGCAGGTCACCGCCGCCGGTTTCCAGCTCAAGGGCTCGGGCTGGTACGTGACGGACTTCCGCGGCGGATCGGGCGGTGCCAGCGCGCCGGCGGCTCCGGCCGCCGCGCCGGCCGCGGGTGGCGAGGCCGCCCCGGCCTCCGGCGGGACCGCCGCCGCCTCGTCCGAGTCCTCCTCCGGCACGTCGGCCTCGTCGGGCACCGCCTGCGGCGGTTCCTGCGCCTGCCACTGACGCCGAGGCCGGACCCAGGCATGAGAAAGTACATCATCACCGGCCTGCTGGTCTGGCTCCCGCTCGCGATCACCGTCTGGGTCCTGCTGTGGATCCTCGGCATGATCGACGGCGTCTTCGTCTGGCTGCTGTCGGCGGTCGGCGCGGTGCTGCCGCTGTCGGCGCAGACCTCGCTCAAGCAGCTGCATGACATCCCCGGCCTGGGGGTGGTCGTCATGGTCGCGCTGCTGATGCTGACCGGCATGTTCGTGGCGAACATCTTCGGCCAGTGGTGGCTGCGCCAATGGGATCGGCTGCTCTACAAGATCCCCATCGTCAAGAGCATCTACAGCTCGGTCAAGCAGGTCTCCGACACGCTGTTCTCCTCCAGCGGCAACGCCTTCCGCGAGGCCGTGCTGGTGCCGTACCCGCACCAGGGCTCGTGGACCATCGCCTTCGTCACCGGCAAGCCCGGCGGCGAGGTGGCCCAGCAGCTGGGCACGCTCAGCGGCGCGGAGCCGGAGGAGCATGTCGCGCTGTACGTGCCGACGACGCCGAACCCGACCTCCGGCTTCTTCCTGATGATGCCCCGCGCGCAATTGCGGCCTTTGGCGATGAGCGTCGATGAGGCGCTCAAATACATCATCTCGATGGGGGTAGTCGCTCCTCAGGGGGAGCCGGCCATCGTCCTGCCGAGCGAGGTCGCCCGAAATTGACTGGGCTGAGCGCCCCGGCAAGCGCTCAGTCCTGAGGGTCCGCGGGACCCCGCCAGCGCCCATTCCCTGAATCCGTCCTTCCCGCGCCGGCCGCGCGCGTCGCGATCCGCATCGACGCCCCGCCGCCAGCGCCGTCCCGACACTCGAAATTTCCGGAGAACTCCATGCGTACCTGCTATGCCGGCCAAGTCAGCGAGAAGCTGCTGGACCAGACCGTGACCCTGATGGGCTGGGCCCATCGCCGCCGCGACCATGGCGGCGTGATCTTCATCGACCTGCGCGACCGTGAAGGCCTGGTCCAGATCGTCTGCGACCCGGACCGCCCCGAGATGTTCAAGGTGGCCGAAGAGGTCCGCAACGAGTTCTGCGTGAAGATCGTCGGCAAGGTGCGCGCGCGCCCGGCCGGCACCGAGAACGCCAACCTGGTCAGCGGCAAGGTCGAGGTGCTGTGCCACGAGCTGGAAGTGCTGAACCCGTCGGTGACGCCGGCCTTCCCGCTGGACGACGAGAACATCTCCGAGACGACGCGCCTGACGCATCGCGTGCTGGACCTGCGCCGCCCGTACATGCAGAACAACCTGATGCTGCGCTACCGCGTGGCGATGGAGGCGCGCAAGTTCCTGGACGAGCACGGCTTCGTCGACATCGAGACCCCGATGCTGACCAAGAGCACGCCGGAAGGCGCCCGCGACTACCTGGTCCCGTCGCGTGTGCATGACGGCATGTTCTTCGCGCTGCCGCAGTCGCCGCAGCTGTTCAAGCAGCTGCTGATGGTGGCGGGCTTCGACCGCTATTACCAGATCACCAAGTGCTTCCGCGACGAGGACCTGCGCGCCGACCGCCAGCCCGAGTTCACGCAGATCGATATCGAGACCTCGTTCCTGAACGAGGAAGAGATCCGCGCGATGTTCGAGGGCATGATCCGCCATGTCTTCCGCAAGGCGCTGAACGTCGAGCTGGGCGACTACCCGGTCATGAAGTACGCCGAGGCCATGCACCGCTTCGGCTCGGACAAGCCGGACCTGCGCGTGAAGCTCGAGTTCACCGAGCTGACCGATGTCATGGGCGACGTGGACTTCAAGGTCTTCTCCGGTCCGGCCACGACGCCGGGCGGCCGCGTGGTCGCGCTGCGCGTGCCGGGCGGCGCGACGATGAGCCGCGGCGAGATCGACAGCTACACCGAGTTCGTGAAGATCTACGGCGCCAAGGGCCTGGCCTGGATCAAGGTCAATGAGACGGCCAAGGGCCGCGAAGGCCTGCAGTCGCCGATCGTGAAGAACCTGCACGACAAGGCGGTGGCCGACATCCTGTCGCGCACCGGCGCCCAGGACGGCGACCTGATCTTCTTCGGCGCCGACAAGGCCAAGATCGTCAACGACGCCATCGGCGGGCTGCGCCTGAAGATCGGTCACAGCGAGTTCGGCAAGTCCACCGGCCTGTTCGAGGACAAGTGGGCGCCGCTGTGGGTGGTCGACTTCCCGATGTTCGAGGAAGACGAGGAGAACAAGCGCTGGGCCGCGGTCCATCACCCGTTCACCGCGCCGAAGGACGGCCATGAGGACCTGATGGTCACCGACCCCGGCAAGTGCGTGGCCAAGGCCTACGACATGGTGCTCAACGGCTGGGAACTGGGCGGCGGCTCGGTGCGTATCCACCGTGCCGACGTGCAGGCCAAGGTCTTCGAGGCGCTCAACATCAGCCCCGAGGAGCAGCGCGTGAAGTTCGGCTTCCTGCTGGATGCGCTGCAGTACGGCGCGCCCCCGCACGGCGGCCTGGCCTTCGGCCTGGACCGCCTGGTCACGCTGATGACCAAGGCCGAGTCCATTCGCGACGTGATCGCCTTCCCGAAGACGCAGCGCGCGCAATGCCTGCTGACCGGCGCGCCGTCCTACGTCGACGAGAAGCAGCTGCGCGAGCTGCACATCCGCCTGCGCAACCCGGGCGCGGCTTCGGCCTGATCGCCGGGCACGGTGGCCTTCCCGCCACCGTCGCGCCAGGAACAACGCCCCGAAGCGCAGGCCGTCGGGGCGTTGTTGTTTTCGCGGCGGCATCGCGGCGTGATGTCCGCGGTGGCCGCGGCCTGGCGCGTGCGGCACCGACCGCGCCAGGCCGTCAGAGCACCGCCTGGCCAGCTCCGGTCAGGACGGTGATCGTGTCGGTGGGCCGAAGGTCCGCCAGCGTGATCGTCAGCTCCGGCTGGTTGAAGTCGCCATTGCCGTGGGCGTCGATCAGCAGCTCGACCTGCCCCTGCGCATCGACGCCGCGGCGGATGAAGCGGTCCTCGCCGCCGACGGGGACGCCGCGCAGCAGCTGCGTCAGGTCGAGCCGGTCGCCCTGGGCATTGCTGTAGTCCAGCACCGTGTCATGCCCGGTCTGGCCGGCCTGCCAGCGGAAGGTGTCGGCGCCGCCACCGCCGATCAGCACGTCGTTGCGCGAGCTGGCGACGATCACGTCGTTGCGCTGGCTGCCGATGACCATCGTTTCCAGGTGGTCGCCGCTGTGCTGGAACTCGCGGCCATCGAGGATCAGCCGGTCCCCCGCGTCCATCTGCACGACCAGCGGCGCATCGCCGTTGGCCGCCAGCGTGGCCGAGGTCAGCGTCAGCGTGTTGGCCGCGCCGTTGTCCATCCACACCTGGGCCAGGCCCTTCACGCCGCCGGAGAAGGCGCCGAAGTCGAGGTTCGCGTCGCCCGAGACGTACAGCGCGTCATGGCCCAGCAGGCCGTCGATGCGGCTCACCTCGCGCTCGCCCGAGTAGGTCAGCACGTCGTTGCCGGCGGTGCCCAGCAGCGACTGCACGGCCGGCGTGGCGGTGCCGTCCTTGTCGAGGAAGACGAGGAACTCGTTGTACATGGCCTGCTGGTAGTAGCCGGTGTCGCTGCCATTCGCCCAGTCGCCGTGCCAGGCGATCTTCCACTGGGCGCTGGTCGGGAACTGGCTCGGCAGGGTGCCGTCGGAAGCCACCCGGATGCCTTCCTCGAAGATGACCTGCTTCGCATCGACGTAGTTGAGGGCTGCGGTGCCGGCGCCGGTGTTCCCGGCGTGGGCCTCGAACACGACGTCGTTGGCGTGGTTCAGCAGCGCGTTGCTCGACGGCAGGGGCTGCACGAGGCGGCCGTCGCCGCTGGCGGTGTCGACGTCGAAGTAGTAGTTGTTCCAGGCCGGGTAATGGCTGCTGAGCCGGCCGTTGTTCTCGCTGACGCCCAGGTTGAACAGGGTGCCGAAACCGGTGCCCTCGGACTGGACCTTGGTGTAGACCGCCACGCTTTTCCAGTCGTCCGCCGCGGCGCCGTTGGCGACCATGTAGTCGTTGTTCCTGCCATTGCGACCGTTGTTGAAGCTGATGGCGGCTGAGCCATCGGCGCGCTGCACGACCTTTCCCGCGTCGACGATGACGCCCTGCCTGGCCAGGTCCGTCTGCGTCATGTCACGCCCGTTGCCGGACTGGTCGAACCACTGGGTCACGAAGCCCTTGTCCGAGGCGCCGCGGCCGACGAAGTCGAGCAGCGCGGTGCGGTCGAGCTCGCCATTGAGGTCGAAGCCGATGTCCTGCTCGGCGTTGTCGGAACTGCGCCGCACCCGGATCGCGAAGTCGTTCTGGTGCGGGTTCAGGTCGCGCAGGCCGTACGCCGCCTGCAGCCGGTTGACGTCGATCTCGTTGATGTTGCCGATGCCCAGGCCGTCGGCGATCCGTCCCGCCGTCGCGTCCTCCAATCGGACGACGACCTTCTCGTTCACCTCGCGGTAGTGGTCGCCGTTCACCGTGAAGCGGACCAGCTTGCTGGTCTCGCCCGCGGCGAAGCTGAGCAGGCCGGTGCTGGCGCCGCTGAAGTCGGCGGCCGAGGCGAGGGCGGCACCGCTCGATCCGGCCGAGCTGGCGCCGCGGTCCACGGCGAAACGGACGCTGCCCGCCTCGCTCAGGTCGCCGTCGCGGGTGACCATGAACACCATCTCGCGGCTGCCGTCGGTGCCCTCGATCACATGCGAGTCGGAGATGCTGTACGTGGCGCCCGCGGTCACGCTGTCGGCGGTCTTCACCGTCACGTTGCCCGCCAGGTCGGCCGACGTGACCCGCACGTGCACCGGGTCGCCGGCGTCGAAGCGGTGGCGTTCGCCCGCCACCGGCGTGGCCGTGGCGGTGTCCACGCGCCACTGGCCGGCGGCGTCGGAATGGGTCACGTAGCGCAGCTCGTAGCCGTTGGCGATGTTGTCGTCGGTGTCGATCTCGACGGTCACCTCGACCCGCGCGTCCGTCGTGCCGGACAGCACCGGACGGGGCTGGACCGTGTCGCCGATGGCCACCACGCTGGCCGGCGGATGCGTGTCGACGGTGAGCTCGAGCGCGCCGGAGGTCAGGCCATCGGCCACGGCGCCGAAGCGGTACACGCCGTCCTCGAGCCCGGCGCCGGCGAGCTGCAATTCCCACCGGCCGTTCCCGTCCGCCACGACCGTGCCCAGGACTTCGTTGCCGGCCATCACGCCGTCGCCGTCGGCGTCGAGGAACACCGTGACCGTGGCTCCCGCCGCGGCGTAGCCCTTGAGGATCAGCGGCGACGCGGCGGAGCCGTTGGCCGAGGTGACGCCGTCGTACGGCGACAGGCCGGAGTCGCTGTCGCGGCTGAGCAGGATGGCGGGCGTGCCGGCGGGCCGCACCTCCAGCGTCACCTGCGAGGCCACGGCGCTGACGTTGCCCGCCAGGTCGGTGGCGGTGATCTCGACATGGCGGTTGCCCACCACGGCGCCCGCGCCCGCGCTGTAGGCCAGCTGCTCCAGCAGCGCGCGCGTCATGTCCGCGGTGAGCGTCATCGACGGGACGACGGTGAACAGCACCGTGCCGTCCGGCGAGCGCTCGCAGGTGATGCCGTAGCGCAGTCCAGCCGTCGAGGTGGTGGCCTCGACGGACGAGGCGGCCCCCATGCTCAGCATGCCGGCGGTCTGTTCGGGGTTGGCGCGGTCATACAGGCCGAAGCGCTCCAGGCGGTCGGCGTTGGCAGGGTCGGCCGCATCGGTCGCGACGAAGGCGCCGTCCACCTCGCTGCTGAAGCGGAACTGGAGGCGGACGATGCCGTGGGCCTCGGTGATCTCGGTCTTGGACGGCATCGCGAGCGGGAAGGCGATCGGCAGGCCCGGCGACACGGTCACCGTCCGGTCGAGGCCGGGCGCGGGGCCGTTGAGGTCGATGACCGGGGCGGTGCGGTCGACGATGAACAGGCTCGTGGCCGTGCCGGTCCGGCCGAGGTGGTCGGTGACGGTGATCTGGTACGAGCGGGGGCCTTCCAGCGCGAGCGGCGAGGTGTCGATCAGCCGCAGGGAGTCCAGCAGGGCCTGCGTCTGCGCCAGGCTGGCGGCGGAGCCGTCGGCCAGCATGAACTGGTAGCGATCGGCCAGCGCCATGGCCCGCCACTGGACGCCGGCCACGGTGATCGTGAGGTCGACCTGGCCCAGCTGGGTGATCACGCCGCCGTCCAGACAGCCGAGATGGTCGTCCGGGCTGACGCTCTCGCCGCTGATGTCGATCGTCACCTGCTGGAACGTCGCGTCCGGATTCGTGTGGGACAGCGTGCCGCCTGGCGCCAGCAGCGGCTGCGGCGTGGCGAGGTCGTGGATCACGGTCTCGGTGTCGACGCCGGCCAGCGGGCCGTTGAGGTCCAGCGAGGGCACGTGGTTGTCCATCACCACCGACACCTGCGACTCGGCGCTGGCATTGCCGGCGAGGTCGACCACGGACAGCGCGATCACGCGCTCGCCTTCGCGCGGGCGGCCCATGGTGTTGCTCAGGCGGATCGCGTTGGACAGCGCCGCGGCGTCGGAGCCGGTCAGCGCGGTGCCGTCGGAGCGCCAGATCGACAGGCTGGCGGTGTCGGCGTCGTAGCGGTAGGAGAGGCCGGCCAGGCCGCCGATCTCGATGTTGTCCATGGCCGCGCTGACGTCCAGGTCCAGGGCCTGGTCCAGCTGGAGCTTGTCGTTGATCGGGTCGAATCCGACGCCGGTGATCCGCACGCGCAGCGCGCTGAGGTCCTGCGCGGTCAACGCGTCCTGGGTCGCGGTGAGGGCGACGCCCGGCGCCAGCTGGAAGCGGTCGACGACGCTGGTGACCGCCGTCTGGAGCCCTGCGGCCGGGGACAGGTCGAGATCGTCCGCGCGCGTCTGGAGGACGAATCGCAGCGTGGTGATCTCGCTGGCCCCCTGGGCGTTGATCTGTCGCGCCAGGACGGTCTGCGTGCCGTCCTGCGTGAACTGCGAGGCGGGGATGGTGTCGTCCTGACCGTCTTGCCAGGTGAGGCCCAGGTCCAGGCTGAACTGCCAGGTCGCCTTGTCCGCGAGGCCGGAGATCCTCACGCGCGCGTCGTTGGTGTGGAGGTCGGTGGCGGACAGCCCGGAATCGTGAACCAGCGCGAGACGGGGCGCGTCCGGGGGAGGGACTGGATCCACCGGATCCACCGGGTCAACCGGATCGACCGGATCGACCGGGTCAACCGGATCAACCGGATCAACCGGATCAACCGGATCGACCGGGTCAACCGGATCAACCGGATCAACCGGATCGACCGGATCGACCGGATCGACCGGATCGACCGGGTCAACCGGGTCAACCGGATCAACCGGATCAACCGGATCAACCGGATCGACCGGATCGACCGGATCAACCGGATCGACCGGATCGACCGGGTCAACCGGATCGACCGGGTCGACGGGATGAATCGGATCAACCGGGTGATCAGGGTCGGTGGGAACAACGGGATCCACCGGTTGCTCGGGTCTGACGGGGTCCACCGGTGGCATCGGATCGGAGGGAAGCTCCGGGTCGGCCGGATGGACCGGCTGTTCGGGCTCGACCGGGACGACCGGGTCGCCCGGCGGCCGGGGGACGTCGGGCGGACCCGGGTCGACGGGAGGCTGCGGATCGGAGGGACGCGGCGGGTGACCGTCACCGGCACCGCCGTGGGTGCCGCCACCGCCACCGCCACCGCTCGCGGCCGCCGCGATGCTGGCGCCCATCAGCGCGACACCCGGCCAGACCCAGCCGCCCTCGGCTGGGCCGGCGGACGCCGCCGCGACGGACCGCGGCGTGTCCGCTTGCGCGCCGCCGCAGTCGGCGGTGTTCGATGCGGCGCTCTCCGGCGACGTGGCCTGGGGGAGGCACTCGGCCGGCGCCGGCGCGTCGCTTGCGGCAGCGGCCTCGTCGCTGGCGGACGCTGCAGTCGCGGTCTCGGCCTCAGCGGCGGGCGTCGATTCGTCGTCGGCCTCGCGTTTCGGGCGCGGCAGCGGGCGGTTTTTCTCCGGGGTGGACGACGGCGGGAGGGCGCGCGGATGCGGCGCGGTGGCCGGCGAGGAGGGGATGGTGGAGGAGGTGGAGGAGGTGGTAGCCGGTTCAGGCTGGCGGGGCGAGGGGGTCGGAGCGGCGTTCATGGCGACTAGCACGGATGGATGGAATGCCGGCAGTCTCCGAGGTCCGAACCTGAGGGGCGATGGCTGAAACGGGTGTGATTCCTGTAGCCGAATAGCAAGTTCATGTCAGTCATAGGCCTCTGCCATGACTTGAAGAGGTGGGGCTCCGACGATTCCCCTCGCCGAGCGCTAGCCTGATGAAGTCAATCGTCAGGCGTTTATGCTTCCGCCTTCCCCGGACGGGGCGGCTTCGGACGGAATGGACATGGCGATCGGCGAGCGGGGCGAGGGCGGCGGCAAGGGCAGGGGCGGACGGACGCGTCCCGCGGGCGCGCGGCGCGGCGGAGGCGCCGTCACCCGGACGGCGCTGTCGCCGCAGGCGCGTTGGGAGCGGCTGGTGATGCGCCGCCCCGGGCTGGCTTTGCCACGGCTCCAGCGCCTGATCGCGCGCGAGGACGAACCGCCTTTCCAGGCGCTGCTGGGCGCCTTCTTCATCCTCGAGCGCTGGGGCCGCGGGCCTGAACTGCAGGCCGAGCTGGAGCGCGCCCTGGCGCGCGCGCTGCAGCACCGCCTGCTGGAAGAGGCCGCCGAGCTCAGCGAGGCGCTGGGCCGCATGCATTACCAGCGCGGCGACTACGTCCAGGCCTGCAACGCCTGGAGCCAGACCCTGGAGCTGGCCGACGACGAGACCCGCTGGGCCTGCCTGGCCCGCATCGGCCTGGCGCACCTGTGCTTCGCGCTGGGCGACTGGGCGCGCGGCGGTCGCGTGCTGGACCAGGCCGAGCTGCACTACCCGCAGCTGGGCGACGACCCCTACATGCGCTCCAAGATCGCGCTGAACCGCGCGGTGTCGCTGCGCGCGACGCAGGGCCCGCAGGCCGCGCTGCCGCGCCTGGACGAGGCCCGCGCCGACGCGCGCGCCGTCGGGCACCGCGACTACGAGGCCGAGGCCATGTGGCATCACGCGCGCTGCGCCCGCGACAGCGGCGCCCTCGACCACGCGCTGGCGCTGGCGCTCGAAGCCGAGGATCTCTCGCGCCGCAGCCGCTATCGCTGGCTGCAGGCGCAGACGCTCCTGCTCGTCAGCGAGCTGCGCCGCGGTGCCGAGGCGGTGGCGGCCGCGCAGCAGGCGCTCGCGCTGGGCGAGGCGATCCAGTCGCGCTCGCTGCAGGCGGCGGCGCATGGCCGGCTCGGGCAGTTGATGGCCGAGCAGGAGCAGCTCGGACCCAGCTGGTACCACCAGCAGCAGCGGCAACGGCTGGAGGCGACGCTGGGCCAGACGGAGTTGCCCGCGCGCCTGGAGCAACTGGCGCGCTTCGACACGGACCCGCATGGCGCGGAGGGGCTGCTGCTCGCGCTCGGCCGGTCCGCCGCCGTGGTGACCTCCACCGCCGAGGTCGAGGCGCAGTGGCAGCAGGCGCGGCCCCGCCTGATGGAGTCGCTGGCGCTGACCGGACTGGAACTGCGATGGACGCCGGGCGGCCTGGCCGGCGGGCGGATCGAGCGCAACGATCGCTCGTCGCAGCTGCTGACCTTGCGCGACGCGAGCGGCGGGGCGGTCGGCGCGCTGGTGCTCGAACGCGCCGCCGGCGCCGTGTGGTCGCGCGCCGATCGCAGCCGCGCCGAGCGGCTTGCCGGATGGCTGCAGCGGATGATCGCGCAGCTGCCGCTGCCGGGCGCGACCGTCGCCGCCATCGAGACGGTCGAGCCCGCCGAGCAGGCCCGGGCGCTCGTGGCGACCCTGGAGCGCCTGTCCGGCGAGACCGACGCCGCTGTCCTGGCGGCCGGGTTGCCACAGGCGCTGGCGCTCGCGCGGCGGCTCGCCGCGCGGCTCGGCTGAGGCGCCCCGTCACGACCGCGGCGGGCGACCGCGTCGCGCCGCGGCCGCGACGAGCGCTTCAGACCACCGCCTGGCCCGCGGTCACGAGGTGGAGCGGGTCGCTCGCCCACAGCACGGCCGGCGTGATCGTCCGGCCGTCGTCGCCGATGCCGTCGTCGTCCGGCCCGTCGATCAACGGCTCGGTCAACAGCTCGGTCAGCGGCTCGGCCTGCGCGCGTGGCGTGACCCCGAGGAGGGCGCGGGCCTCGACGCCCTGCAGCCGGTCCAGGTCGACCGCCGGGAGGCTGCCGATGCCCAGGCCGTCGTCGATCCGACCGTGGATCGGTGCCTCGAGCCGGATCCCGACCTCCTCGACCACCCCCCGCTCGCCCTGGACGGTGAAGCGGATCGTCTTGACAGTCTCGCCGGCGGCGAAGCTCAGCAGGCCGGCGCTCGGGCCGGAGAAGTCGATGCCACCGGCCAGTTCGTCGGCGGACTGGCTGGCGGTCGTGGACGCGCGGTCCACCGCGAAGCGCACGCTGCCCGCCTCGCCCAGGTCACCGCTGCGCGTCACCGTGAACACCAGCTGGGTGGTGCCGTCCGCTCCGTCGACAAGCTGCCCGTCCGAGAGGCTGTAGAGCGTCTCCGCGGCGACGGCGCTCGCGGTCCGGGTCGTGACGTTGCCCGCGCGGTCGGTCGCCAGCACGCGCAGGTGGACCGTGTCGCTGCCGTCGAATCGACGCGCCGCTCCCGCGACCGGTGTCGCGGTGGCCGTGTCCAGCAGCCACTGCCCGTCGGCGTCCGCGCGCGTGAGGTAGCGCACTTCGTAGCCGTTGGTGGGGTTGCCGTCGGTGTCGAGCTCGACAGTGACGCTCACATTCGCCTCGGTCTTGCCGCCCAGCACCGGGCGGGGACGCACCGTGCTGCCGATGTCGATGACGCTGTCCGGCGCGCTGGCGTCGACCGTGACCGCCAGGAGCGCCGACGTGAAGCCGCTCGCGACCGCGCCGAAGCGATGCGTGCCATCCGCGAGCGCGGCGCCGGCGAGCGTGTATTGCCAGCGGCCGGTGCTGTCCGCCACCACCGTGCCCAGCGCCTCGCCGGCCTCGAGCAGGCCGTTGTCGTCGGCGTCGCGGAACAGCGTCACCGTCGCGGCGGCCGCGGCGAAGCCGGCGAGTGTCAGCGGCGAGGCCGCGCTGCCGTTGGCGAAGGTGAGTTCGTCATGGGCCGACGCGCCGGTGTCGCTGCCGCGGCCGAGCTGGACGACCGGCGTGCCGATCGGCTTCACGTCCAGCGTCGCCAGCGTGGGGATGATGCTGACGTTGCCGGCGCGGTCCGTCGCGGTGATCTCCACCTGGCGCATGCCCGGGACCTGGCCGATGCCGCATTTGTAGGCCAGACGCTCGAGCAGCGCCTGGGTGACGTTCTCGGTCAGCGTCATGTTCGGCGTGATGGTCACGACCACCGAGCCGTCGCCGGGACGCGTGTAGACCATGTCCATCAGCAGGCCCGGGAACCAGCCCACCGCCGAGTAGCTGAATGGCTGCCCCAGGTTGTCCATGAAGAGGAGCTGGTCCGGCTTGTCCAGGTCGTAGAAGCCGAAGATCTCCGTGTCGTTGCGCAGGTTCGGCGGGTAGTTGTTGGTGGGCGCGAGCGCGCCGGCGACCGCGCTGGTGAACTTGAGCTGCAGCTGGACGACGCCGCTGCTCTCGGTGACCTGGCTCCGGGTCGGCAGGCCGAGCGTGACGCCGATGGGCACGCCCGACACGGCCGTCAGGCTGGCATCGAGCCCCGGCGCCGCGCCGTTGAGGTCCAGGACCGGCGGCGTGGTGTCCAGCAACAGGACGCTGGTGGCCGAGCCGGTCCGGCCGAGGTGATCGGTGACCGTGACCTTGAACTGCCGGGGGCCTTCCTGCGGTTGCGCGGCGACGCTGCCCAGCGTCAGCGATTCGAGCAGCGCCTGCGTCTGGGCCGCGCTGGCCCAACTGCCGTCCTCGAGGCGGAACACGAAGCGGTCGGCCGCGCGGCTCGCGTGCCACGCGGTGCCGGCCACGGTGAAGGTGTTGGCGGCCTGATCCAGCGCGGTCACCGCGCCGCCATCCCGGCTGCCCAGGACGTCGTCCCGGCTCGCGCCGGCGCCGCTGGCGTCGATCGTCACCTGCTGGAAGCGCGCGTCGGGATTGGCGTGTCGCAGGCCGGCGCCGTCCGGCAGCAGGGCACGCGGCGCGGTCAGCGTGCGGAAGGCGATGTCGGCGTCCAGGCCGGGCCGGGCGCCGTTGAAGTCCAGCGTGGGGACGCGGGTGTCCACCATCACCGACACCTGCGCGTCGGCGCTGACGTTGCCCGCCACGTCGAGCAGGCTCAGGGTGACGGTCCGCTCGCCGTCGCGCGGCCGGGTCTGGAGGTTGTTCAGGCGGATCGCGTTGGTCAGCGCGGCGGCGTCGGAGCCGGTCAGCGCGCTGCCGTCGGCGCGCCAGATCGCCAGCGACGCGGTGGCCGCGTCGTAGCGGTAGGCCAGGCCGTCCAGGCCGCCGATGCGTACGCCCTGTGCCTGGCCGTCGCGGCTCAGGTCCAGGTCGCGGTCCAGGCGCAGGCGATCGTTGAGCGGATCGAAGCCGTCGCCGCCCAGGCGCAGGCGCAGTTCATGGAGGTCTTGCGGGGTCAGGGCGGCGTCGGTGGCGGTGAGCGCGACACCGGCGGCGATCGTGGCGCGGTCGACGATGCGGTGCAGCGCGGACTGCGGCCCGGGCTGCGAGGAGAGGTCCAGGTCGTCGGCGTGGGTGTAAAGGGCCAGGCGCAGCGCGCTGAGCCCGCTGCTGCCGTGGGCATTGGCCTGCCGCGCCAGCACCGTGTGCAGGCCGTCGCGGGTGAACAGCGCCGCGTCCACGCTGTTGCCCTGCCCGTCGTGCCAGGTCTGGCCGAGGTCCAGGCTGAACTGCCAGTGCGCGTCGGGCGCCAGCCCGGACACGATCACCTGCGCATCGCGGGTGCGGTGGTCCACGGCGGACATCCCGGAGTCCTGCGCCAGCGAGAGCCGAGGCGGCCCGGGGCGCAGCGCGGGATCCGGCTCGAACGGGTCGACGGGCGGGGTCGGATCCCCGCCGGGCTGGTCGGGCTCGGAGGGCCCTCCGGGGCGGGTGGGATCCTCCGGCAGCGGCGGTTCAGCCGGGCGAGACGGGTCCTCGGGGTGGCCCGTGTCCCCCGGACGAGTGGGGTTCCCGGGCTGCGAAGGATCCTCCGGATGGGAGGGATCCCCAGGCTGCGAGGGGTTCGTCGGGTCGGTGGGATCCGTAGGCCGGGTCGGGTCCGTCGGGCCAGCGGGATCGGCCGGATTGCCTGGATTGCCAGCATCGCCAGAGTTGCCGGAGCCGCCGGAGCCGCCGGAGCCGCCGGAGCCGCCGGAGTTGCCGGAGTTGCCGGAGTTGCCGGAGTTGCCGGAGCTACCAGAGCTACCAGAGTTGCCGGAGTTGCCGGGGTCGGAGGGGTTGGCGGGCGACGCGGGCTCCCCCGGCGTCGCCGGGTCCGTGGGCCGGCCCGGCCCGATGGCATGCGCCGGTGCGAAGGGGGCGTCATCGCGAGTACCGCGCAGGCCGCCGGCCATCACGCCGAACGCCCAAGGCGTGATCAGCCCCGCGCCGGGCCAGATCCAGCCGATGACGGGGCCGCGGTCGTCTTCGGTCGCCGCGCCGGGTGTCACCTCGGACCTCGTTCCGCAAGGGACGGCGGTCTTCTGGGCGTCGATGGCGGCGTCGGCGTTGGCCGGCGTCGGCGCGTCGGAGGCGGGAGCGGGGCAGTCGGGGATCGTCGTGTCGGCCGCCGGGGCCGTTGCAGAAGAGGCCGACGACGGCTGTTCATCGCTGTTGGCCGAGGGGGCCACCCCCTCATCTGCCGGACGTCCGGCGCGAGCGGCCCTCGACGTGGGGGTGCCTCGAGCTGGCGGCAAGGTCGCGGTCGGAGACGGCGAAGGCGACGGGGGGAGGGGCGAGGCGGTCATCGCGGCCGAAGCGGCCGGCAGGGAGCGGGGATCGGACATGGGCAAAGGGGGTTCACCAAGGAAGCCCGCAGTGTTCCGGGCCGAAACCGCCCGATCGATGACCGGAAACGACGTGAGATTGGCGGTCCTTAGCAAAACCGAGTCGGTCGAGGCCCGCAGAAACACTGCTCCGGAAGGGCGAGGCGGTGAACCGGCGCGCGCGAGCGCCTCACCCGGGTGCACCGGACGAGGGCGTCGGCGCGCAGGGTCAGAGGATCTCGTCGACCAGCGCCTTGCCCGCGACGGCGCCCGCCGCGAGGTAGGCGCCGACGCTGCTGCCGAGCTCGCCGGCCTCCTTCATCACGGTGCTCGCGCCGCTGGCGACCGCGTCCTTGACCTCGCCCGCCAGTTCCGCCACCTCGGACACGCCGCTCGAGACCGCGTGGCCCACCGCCTGGGCGCCGTCCTCCAGCGCCTGCAGGCCTTCCTCGCTCCAATGGACGACGCTGCTGACGGCGCTCTCGCCGCCCTGCCAGGCGGCCTGCGCCAGGCCGATCGCGCCGGCGGCGACGCTGCCGTACTCGCGGGCGTTGATCTCGAAGCTGCCGCTCGGCCGATTGACGAGTTGGCGCGACGCGACCGGCGCGGCGCCGGTGCCGTTGATCTGGGAAACCGTGGTCATGACCCCTCCAGGGTGTGTGCTTGGTGAGCTCATTCTTCTGGCGGCCGGCACGGCGGATGCCCGCATGAGCGACCAGGGCCGACGGCTCTACAAACTTTCTATATTTCCTGCCGCACATCTGCCGACGCCCTTGTGCCGCGCTTGTGAACAAGCGTTTCGGGACTCGGCGCCGCTCATGTCGGAAACCGCGATGCGCCCGTTGTTGTCGACTGTCCGTCCCGCTCGTCGGCATCCCTGTCGGCCGCGTGCCAGGCCTGGCACGCGCCGGTCGCGCCATGACGCTGGGATATGCTTGCCCGCTATGAGCGAAGTGCCTCTCGCCCCTGCCGCGATGCCGTCGGCGGCCGCCGCCGCGGACACCGATACCGACGCCGATGCGTCCGCGCGCCCCTACAAGATTCCCGAGTCGGTGCTGGTCGTGATCCACACCCCGGCGCTGGACGTGCTGATGCTGGAACGCGCCGACCGGCCCGGCTTCTGGCAGTGCGTGACCGGCTCCAAGGACCGCCTCGACGAGCCGCTGGTCGAGACCGCGGGCCGCGAGGTGCTCGAGGAAACCGGCATCCGCGTGCAAGACCTGGCCCCGGGCGCGCTCGATGACTGGGGCCTGGCCAATGTCTACGAGATCTATCCGGTCTGGCGCCACCGCTACGCGCCGGGCGTGAGCCGCAACACCGAACATGTCTTCGGCCTGACGGTGCCGGCCGGCACCGCGGTGACGCTGGCGCCGCGCGAGCACCTGCGCTACCGCTGGCTGCCCTGGCGCGAGGCCGCCGACCTGTGCTTCTCGCCCTCCAACGCCGAGGCCGTGCTGCAGCTGCCCGCGCGGCGCGCCCGCCGGGCCGGGAGCGCCGCATGATCCGCCGCACCCCGCGCCACGCGGCCGTGGCCAATTCCGCGACCACCGACACCTCGCCGGCGGACAGCGTCGGCCGGCTGCGGGTGGCGACCTACAACATCCACAAGGGCGTGCGCGGCATGGGGCCGGGCAAGCGGCTGGAGATCCACAACCTCGGCATGGGCGTGCAGGCGCTGGACGCGGACCTGGTGTTCCTGCAGGAGGTGCGGCTCTTCCACCACCGCGAGGCGCGCCAGTTCGAGCGCACCTGGTTCGGCTGGCCGGAGCAGGGCCAGGCGGAGTTCCTCGCGCCCGAGGGCTACGAGGTGGCCTACCGCACCAACGCGGTGACGCGCCATGGCGAGCATGGCAACGCGCTGCTGTCGCGCTACCCGATCGGGGACGTCGGCCACCATGACGTGTCGGACCACCGCTTCGAGCAGCGCGGCCTGCTGCATGTGCCGGTGCAGTGGCAGGGCACGGAGGTGCATGCGGTGGTGGCGCACCTGGGGCTGATTCACGGCAGCCGGGTGCGGCAGGTGCAGCGGCTGGGCGCGTTCATCGAGGACCATGTGCCCAAGGGCGCGCCGCTGGTGGTGGCCGGCGACTTCAACGACTGGGGCGAGCGGCTGGACGAGCCGATGCGCGCCGGCGGGCTGAGCCGCGCGGCGCTGCCCGGCGCGCGGCGCTCGCTGCCGACCTTCCCGTCGCGGGTGCCGGTGTTCTCGCTGGACCGCATCTACACGCGCGGGCTGCGCTGCGTCGACATGAAGGTGCCGCGCGGTCCGGCCTGGGCGCGCATGTCCGACCACCTGCCGCTGCTGGCTGAACTCGTCCTGGAATCTTGAAGCGGCCGCAGGAACCCCTCTTCCCCTGGACCCTCGGGTCGCAGCCCAGCTTCTCGGGCGGCAACGCGGTGGGGCTGCTGTGCGGGGGCGATGCGCTGTTCCCGGCGCAGATCGCGGCGATCGACCGGGCCGAGCACGAGGTCTGGCTCGCGACCTACATCTTTCATGACGACGAGGCCGGCGCCGCGACGCTGGGCGCCTTGCGGCGCGCGGCGCTGCGCGGCGTGCGGGTGCGGGTGGTGGTGGACGGCTTCGGCTCCAAGGCCAGCCTGGGCTGGCTGCGCGAGCAGCTGGACGGCGCGCCGGTGGCGCTGGCGGTGTTCCGGCCGATCGACCGCTGGTGGAACTGGCTGCATCCCGGCCAGCTGCGGCGGCTGCACCAGAAGCTGTGCGTGGTGGACGGGCTGGTCGGTTTTGTCGGCGGCATCAACGTGATCGACGACCGCGTCGACCTGCATCACGGCCGCACCGAGGCGCCGCGGCTGGACTTCGCGGTGAGCGTCAGCGGCCCGGCGGTGCGGGCGATCGAGCAGGCCGCGCGCGCCGTCTGGACGCGCGCCTGGCTGGGGCACGACTTCGGCGACGAGATGCGCGCGATGATCCGCAGCGCCTCGCCGGCGCGGCGCGCCAAGCGCCTGATGCGTCGCATCCGGATGCCGCGCGGCGAGCATCGCCGGCGCGATCCCGAGCGCCTGGCGCCGGTGCGCGTGGCCTTTGTGCTGCGCGACAACCTGCGCCAGCGCCGCACGATCGAACGCGCCTATGTCGAGGCGATCCGTGGCGCGACCGCGCGGGTGGACCTGATCACGCCCTACTTCTATCCGGGGCAGCGCTTCCGGCGCGCGCTGAAGGACGCGGCCCGGCGCGGCGTCCAGGTGAGGCTGCTGCTGCAGGGCAAGGTCGACTACAAGATCGCGGCGATGGCGGCGCATGCGCTCTACGACGAACTGCTCGGCCACGGCGTGCAGATCTACGAGTACACGCCGGCCTTCCTGCATGCCAAGGTCTGCGTCGTCGACAACGACTGGGCGACGGTGGGCAGCTCCAACATCGATCCGCTGTCGCTGCTGCTCAACCTGGAGGCGAACATCGTGGTGCGCGACGCGCCGTTCGCCGGGGACGTGGCGCGCGAGTTCGACGCGGCGGTCGCCCGCTCGCGGCGCGTCGAACATCCCGAAGGCCGCGGCCTGCGCGGCGTGCTCGGGCGCGCGCTGGTGGCGTGGGTGGCCTATGTCTACCTGCGCGTGGCGGGGCTGACCGGGCGGTATTGAGCGTTCGTGCGGGAGGCCAAGCGCGGGCTCTCCACGATGCAGGGGGCATCGCGTCCGCGAACCCCCAGCATCATTCCGGCCCCACTCGCAGTCGTGGGACACGACGATCCTCGAACCGAGGACTGAGTCAATAGGTGCCTTGGCCCTTGGGCATCGGAGGACGGACCTCGACAGGGAACGGATCCCGCTGCTGACGATTGCCATCGCGCGGCTTGGCGTTGAACTGCCGGTCGACGAAGCGCAGCACCGGCTCCACACGCGCCGCCCAGCTCGCTTCATCGTGCGTCGCACCCTCCGCCTCGAGGTAGGCGATGTCTCCGCTGGCCCAGCCGCGCGCGTACAGCACGCCGCGCAGCTTGCGCAATTGCCGGATCGCCTCGGCCCCTTCGCCGGTCCCCATGTCCAGCCACAGCTTCGGACGCGGCACCGACATCGGCAGCGGAGTCTTCTGCGCATCCCGAATCGGGAATTCGTTGTCCCACCACAGCGAGGGCGACACCACCAGCGCCGTGCCGAACACGTCGCCGTGATGCACCGCCAGCCACAGGCTCATGATCCCGCCCAGCGACGATCCGCCCACCGCCGTGTGCGCCGCGTCCGGCAGCGTGCGGTAGCGCGCGTCGATCGCGGGCTTGAGCTGCTCGATCAGGTAGCGCGCGTAGGCCGCCGCCTGGCCGCCCTGCGTGTGGCCGTCGCGGCTCATCGCGGTGGCGGTGTACTCGTCGATGCGGCGCGTGGTGTTGTTGACCGCCACGATGATCATCGGCTGGATCTGCCCGTCCACCGTCAGCCGCTGCGCCGTCTCGTCGACCTGCCATTCGGCGCCGGCCGCCGCCGCGTCGAAGACGTTCTGCCCGTCGTGCAGGTAGAGCACCGGATAACGGCGCTGCGTGTCGCGCTCGTAGTTCGGCGGCAGCCAGACCTGCACGCCGCGCGCGCCGACGAAGCGCTCCGGCAGCGGCTCCAGGCGTTCGATGGTGCCGGCGCGGCTCAGCGAGATCGGCGCGCCCGGCGCGTTGAACGCGCGCGTCACGCGCACCTCGTCCGACACCAGCTCGATCGCGCGGTTGCCGCCGGTCTCCCAGCCCGCGTCGCCTTCGCCCTGGCCGGGGCGCTCGATGCGGAACTTGTAGGGCACGGTGCCGCCCGGCGGCACGCGCTCGAAGCTCGTGGTGACGCTATACCAGCCGTCGCGCCCCAGCCCGGCGGCCGGCGCGATCAGCGAGCGGGTCCAGCTCAGCGGCGCGGCGCCGCCACGCACGCCCACCATGTCCCGGGCCGGATCGAAGCGGCCGGCGGCGATCTCGTCGCGCAGGTCGATGTCGAAGACCACCCGGGTCGCGGCGAAGGCGCGCGGCGCGACCAGCATCGCCGCCATCAGCAGCAACAGCGCGGCAACGAAGCGGACAAGCGCGGGCGAGGGGCGTGCCGGCGCGCGGCCGGCGGAAACGACAACGGCGCGCGGGAGGCGCGCCGTGGAGGCGGTGTGAGGCATGTGGAACCCACCAGGTGAGCCGGACGGTCAGGCCGCCGTCCGGCGGGTCGGCGGCGGGCCGGGCCCGCCGAGGCCCCCGGATGTTAGTCCAGCACGACCAGCTCGGTGCGCGCGCGCAGCAGCGCCGCGGGGCCGCGCGGGCCATCGTCGTTGACCAGCGCGAAGGCGCGCTCGATGTCCGGCGCCAGGTAGTGGTCGGAGGGCATGGCGGGGCAGCGCTCGCGCAGCAGGGCGTGCATGTCCTCCAGCGGCGCCGAGCTGCGCAGCGGGCGCAGGAACTCGATGCCCTGGGCCGCGGCCAGCAGCTCGATCGCGACGATGTGCGCCGTGTTGTCGAGCATCGGGCCCAGACGGCGCGCGCCGAAGGTCGCCATCGAGACGTGGTCCTCCTGGTTGGCCGAGGTCGGCAGGCTGTCGACGCTGGCCGGATGCGCGAGCGACTTGTTCTCGCTGGCCAGCGCCGCGGCGGTGACGTGCGCGATCATGAAGCCGGAGTTGAGGCCCGCGTTCTCGGTCAGGAAGGGCGGCAGGCGCGAGACGCCGGTGTCGATGAGCATCGCGATGCGGCGCTCGGCGATGGCGCCGACCTCCGCGATCGCGCAGGCCAGCGCGTCGGCCGCCAGCGCGACCGGCTCGGCGTGGAAGTTGCCGCCCGAGATCATCGCGGCCGGGCCGTCGGCCGGCGCGAACACCAGCGGGTTGTCGGTGACCGCGTTGGCCTCGCGCAGCAGCACGTCGCGGACGTAGCGCGACTGGTCCAGGCAGGCGCCCATGACCTGCGGCTGGCAGCGCAGGCAGTAGGGGTCCTGCACCCGGTCGTCGCCATCGCGATGCGACTGGCGGATCGGGCTGCCGGCGAGCAGCGCGCGGTAGGCCGCGGCCGTCTCGATCTGGCCGGGCTGGCCGCGCACCTCATGGATGCGGGGATCGAAGGGGCCGTCGCTGCCGCGCGCGGCGTCCAGGCTCAGCGCGCCGCTGACGACGGCGGCGGCATAGACGGTCTCGAAGCGCAGCAGGCCCTCCAGCGCCAGCGCGGTCGAGGTCTGCGTGCCGTTGATCAGCGCCAGGCCCTCCTTGGCCTCCAGCACCAGCGGCTTCAGGCCGGCGCGCTCCAGCACCGCGAGCGCGGGCTGGCGCTGGCCGTCGACCAGCATCTCGCCTTCGCCCATCAGCGCCAGCGTCATGTGCGACAGCGGAGCCAGGTCGCCCGAGGCGCCCACCGATCCCTGCGCCGGCACGTAGGGCACCAGGCCCGCGTTGAAGGCGTCCAGGATGCTCTGCACGACGGACTCGCGCACCCCGGAGAAGCCGCGCGCCAGCGAGGCCGCCTTGGTCGCCAGCATCAGCCGCACGACCGGCGGCGCCAGCGGCGCGCCCACGCCCACGCAGTGCGAGCGGATCAGGTTGCGCTGCAGCGCGGCCAGCTCGTCCTTGCCGATGCGCTTGGAGGCCAGCTTGCCGAAGCCGGTGTTGACGCCGTAGACCGGATCATCGCCGGCCGCGGCGGCCTGCACGACGGCGGCGCCGCGGCGGATCGCCGGCCAGGCATCGGCGTGCAGCGTCAGCGTCACGCCGCCGGCGCGGATGCGGCGCAGCTGGTCCAGCGTCAGCCGGCCGGGGATGAGTTCAAGGGAAGTCGTCATGGGAACTCGGTTCGAGAACGGATTCGTGGATCGGGGATCGCGGGATCGCGAGATCGCGAGATCGAAAAGGGCGGCGGCTCAGCGGCCGAGCATCGGCAGCTTCAGGCCGCGCTCCTGCGCGGTCTGCTGCGCGATCTCGTAGCCCGCATCGGCATGGCGCATGACGCCGGTGCCGGGGTCGTTCCACAGCACGCGGGCCAGGCGCTTGTCGGCGGCTTCGGTGCCGTCGCAGACGATCACCACGCCGCTGTGCTGCGAGTAGCCCATGCCCACGCCGCCGCCGTGGTGCAGCGACACCCAGGTCGCGCCGCCGGCGGTGTTGAGCATCGCGTTGAGCAGCGGCCAGTCGGAGACGGCGTCGGAGCCGTCCTTCATCGACTCGGTCTCGCGGTTGGGGCTGGACACCGAGCCGGAATCCAGGTGGTCGCGGCCGATGACGATGGGCGCCTTCAACTCGCCGGTGCGGACCATCTCGTTGAAGGCCAGGCCCGCCTTGTGGCGCTCGCCCAGGCCCAGCCAGCAGATGCGCGCCGGCAGGCCCTGGAAGGCGATGCGCTCGCGCGCCATGTCCAGCCAGCGGTGCACGCCGGCGTGGTGGGGGAACAGCTCCTTGATCTTGGCGTCGGTCTTGTAGATGTCCTCCGGATCGCCGGACAGCGCGACCCAGCGGAACGGGCCGCGGCCCTCGCAGAACTGCGGGCGCACGTAGGCGGGCACGAAGCCGGGGAAGTCGAAGGCGTTCTTCACGCCCTGGTCGAAGGCGACCTGACGGATGTTGTTGCCGTAGTCGACGGTGGGAATGCCCATCGCCTGGAAGTCCAGCATCGCCTGCACATGCACCGCGCAGCCGCGCGCGGCGGCGGCCTTCAGGTCGGCGTGCTTGGCGGGATCGGCGGCGGCGGCCTTCCACTGCTCGACGGTCCAGCCCACCGGCAGGTAGCCGTTGATCAGGTCGTGCGCCGAGGTCTGGTCGGTGACCAGGTCCGGCTTGATCGCGCTGCCGGCCTTCACGCGGGCCGCCAACGCCGGCAGCACTTCCGCCGCGTTGCCCAGCAGCGCGATGGAGACGGCCTTCTTCTCGGCCGTGTACTTGGCGATGCGGGCCAGCGCGTCGTCCAGGTCGGCGGCCTGCTCGTCGACGTAGCGGGTCTTGAGGCGGAAGTCGATGCGCGACTGCTGGCATTCGATGGTCAGCGAGCAGGCGCCGGCGAAGGTCGCCGCCAGCGGCTGCGCGCCGCCCATGCCGCCCAGGCCGGCGGTCAGCACCCAGCGGCCGACCATGTCGCCGCCGAAGTGCTGGCGGCCGGCCTCGGCGAAGGTCTCATACGTGCCCTGCACGATGCCCTGCGAGCCGATGTAGATCCAGGAGCCGGCCGTCATCTGGCCGTACATCATCAGGCCCTTGCGGTCCAGCTCGTTGAAGTGCTCCCAGTTGGCCCAGGCCGGCACCAGGTTGGAGTTGGCCAGCAGCACGCGCGGCGCGTCGACATGCGAGGGGAAGACACCCACCGGCTTGCCGGACTGGATCAGCAGGGTCTCGTCCTCGTTGAGGTTCTTGAGCGACGTCAGGATCTGCTCGAAGCAGTCCCAGTTGCGCGCCGCCTTGCCGATGCCGCCGTAGACCACCAGCGCATCGGGGTTCTCGGCCACGACCGGATCCAGGTTGTTCTGGATCATCCGGTAGGCGGCCTCGATCAGCCAGTTCTTGCAGGTGAGCTGCGTGCCGATCGGGGCACGGACGGGACGGGGTTGGGCGTGGTGCGCGTGGCTCATGGCGGTTCCTTCTCGGGAGGCTGGGGATCGTGAGGCGTAAGGGGGCCTGGGGGGGGCGTGAGGGTCAGCGGCGGCCGGGGGCCGTCTCGCCGTCGGGATAGATCATGGTGGCGGGCACGCGCATCGTGCGGCGCGCCAGCGGGTAATAGACCAGCGAGGTCAGCACCAGGCTGACGATCCAGGAAATGTCGGCGCCGCCCAGCCAGTCGGCGATCGGGCCGCGGTACAGCTTCTGGTTGAGGAAGGGGATCTGCACGATCACCCCCAGCAGGTAGCAGCCCAGCGCCATCGCGTTCCAGGCGCCGTAGCGGCCCTGCGGGTCGTAGAGCGCGGGGATGTCGACCTTCTCGCGCGAGACCAGGTAGTAGTCCACCAGGTTGATCGCGCTCCAGGGCACGAAGACCGCGAGCAGCAGCAGCACGAAGTTCTTGAAGTGGTTCAGGAAGTCGGCGCTGGCCAGCACCGCGATCGCCATCGAGGCCAGCACGAAGCCCAGGATGGTCGCCGCGCGGGCCGCCGCGCCGATGCGCAGCGACGGCCGGAAGGCGCCCAGCGTGGTCAGCAGCGTCATGCAGCCGCCGTAGGCGTTCAGGCAGTTGACGGTCAGCTTGCCGGCGACGATCACCGCGTAGATCGCCGCGGCCACGGCCGGCCCGGCGAGCTCGCCCATGAAGCCGACCTGGTTCTTCAGGAATCCGCCGCCGGCGGCCGCCACCAGCACGCCGAAGGTCATCGTCAGCTGCGCGCCCAGCACCGTGCCGGCGAAGGTGGTCCAGAAGGTGCGCGCGGTCGAGGTGCCGGAGGGCAGGTAGCGCGAGTAGTCGGCCACGTAGGGCGCGAAGGTCAGCTGCCAGCCGGCCGACAGCGCCATCGTCAGCAGCAGCGAGGCCATGGTGAAGGGCTTCTGGCCGAAGACGGCGGCCACGTCCTGCTGCTGGAACAGCCGCAGCGCCAGGTAGCCGAAGCCCAGGATCCCTAGCACCGTGGCGATGCGGCCGACGACGTGGATCAGCCGGTAGCCCACGGTGGCGATCAGCGCGGTCAGGCCGCCGAAGATCGCGATGCCGACCAGCGGCGACTCCGCGCCCAGCAGCAGGTTGATCGCCTGGCCCGACAGCACCGTGCCGGTCGCGGCGAAGCCCAGGTACATCACCAGCGTCAGCAGCAGCGGCAGGGCCGCGCCCTTGACGCCGAACTGCACCCGGCTGGAGATCATCTGCGGCAGGCCCAGCCGCGGTCCCTGCGCCGAATGCAGCGCCATCACCGCGCCGCCCAGCAGGTTGCCCAGCAGCAGGCCGACGATCGCCGTCAGCGCCTCTGCGCCGAAGACGATGGCCAGGGCGCCGTCCACCACCGCGGTGATCTGCAGGTTGGCCGCCATCCAGAGGCTGAACTGGCTGCCCGGGCTGCCGTGGCGCTCGCGTTCGGGCACGCGGTCGATGGTGCGCGTCTCCAGCAGCCGGTCCGGCGGGGCGGACGCGCCGGCGCGCGACGCGGCGGAAGTCGATACGGTCATGGATGTCTCCTGGGCGCCGTCGTGCGTGTCGCATCTGCTGGCGGGATGCGGCGGACTCTAGTTGTCTATACAAGTACAGTCAAGTAGGATGCGACCCCATGGCGACGAAGTCCTCGAGCTCCCTTCCGGCCTCCGCGTTGAGCGGTGCGGGCGGCCCCGCGCCGCAGTACCTGAAGGTCAAGACGCACCTGCGCGAAGGCATCGCGGGCGGGCGCTGGCGGCCGGGCGAGCGCCTGCCGTCGGAGGCGGACCTGACCGAAGCCTTCGGCGTCAGCCGCATGACGGTCAATCGCGCGCTGCGCGAGCTGCACCAGGAAGGCCTGGTCGAGCGGGTGCAGGGCGTGGGCAGCTTCGTCGCGCAGCTGCACCGCATCGCCTCGACGCTGACGGTGCGCGACGTGCATGAGGAGATCGCCGCGCGCAATCACCGGCACGAGGCCAGCGTCCATGTCCTGGAGACGGTCAAGGCCAATGCCGAACAGGCCGGCCTGCTGGGCGTGCGTACCGGCGCGACGCTGTTCCACAGCGTCATCGTGCATCGCGAGAACGGCGTGGCGATCCAGTGCGAGGACCGGCTCGTCAACCCGGCTTGCGCGCCGGACTACATGGACCAGGACTTCACGCGCGTCACGCCCACCCATTACCTGCTGGAAGTCGCGCCGCTGTCGGAAGCGCGCTACACCATCGAGGCCGCCATGCCGGTCGCGCTCGAGGCCCGGCTGCTGGGCATGCCGCGCGGCGAACCCTGCCTGGTCGTGAAACGTGTCACATCCAGCCAGGGCCGCGCGGTGACGGCGGTGCGATTGGTGCATCCGGCCAGCCGCTACCTGCTAGAGGGGAGCTTCCAGGCGTGACCCCCGGGTTGACGTTTGGTGACGTGTCCTCATGAGCGAGTCTTCGAGAATCCCGCCCTTCAGCAATAGCCCTGTGCAGTTGGATGACATGAGCTGGATGAGGATCACCGCCGACGAGGTTGCCCCGACCCCGTGGCGCAATGGGGGAGGCCGGACCCGCGAGCTGCTCGCGTGGCCGCACGTCGCGGACTGGAAGGTGCGCATTAGCGTCGCGGACATCGACCGCGACGGGCCGTTCTCGGCCTACCCCGGCGTGGACCGCTGGTTCGGCGTGCTGTCGGGGGAAGGCGTGATCATGCGTGGCCGTGCGCTCAAGCCCAACGAGGGCATGGTCCGGTTTCCCGGCGAGGACGCGCCCGACTGCACGCTGATCGACGGCCCGACGCAGGACTTCAACGTGATGCACCGGCGCGATGCCGGCGTGTTCCGGCTGCAGCCGGCCGACCGGCCGCTGATCCCGCACGGCGCGCGCTGGCTGGGCCTGTTCACGCAGGAAGGCGGCTTGCTGATCCACGGTCACCGCTCGGTGCCGCTGGCGCCCCACACGCTGGCCTGGTGTGAATCGCCGGCCGCGCACAGCTGCGTCTTCGACGACGGCGATCAACATGGGCCGGCCTGGTGGCTGGTCTGGAGCGACACATGACGATGACCTCGACCGCCGCGCCACGCCGCGCCCTGTGGACCCACGCGACACTGGCGACCTTCGCCGGCGAGCGCGACTGGGGACTGGTGCACGACGGCGCGCTGCTGGTCGAGGACGAACAACTGCGCTGGGCCGGCCCCGCGGCCGAGCTGCCGGCCGACCTGCGCGACGGCGTCGCCGACACGCACGACCTGGGAGGTGCGCTGGTGACGCCCGGGCTGATCGACTGCCACACGCACCTGGTCTACGGCGGCGAGCGATCGGCGGAATTCGAGTTGCGCCTGCAGGGCGCGACCTATGAGGAGATCGCCCGCGCCGGCGGCGGCATCCGCTCCACCGTCGCCGCGACGCGCGCCGCCAGCGAGCAGGCGCTGTGGACGCTGGCGGTGGCGCGCGCCCGCGCGCTGATGGCCGAGGGGCTGACCACGCTGGAGGTGAAGTCCGGCTACGGCCTGTCGCTGGCGGACGAGGCGAAGTGCCTGCGGGTGGCGCGCCAACTGGCCGGGCTGGGCCTGACGGTGCGCACCACCTGCCTGGGCGCGCATGCGCTGCCGCCGGAATTCGAAGGCCGCCAGGACGAGTACGTCGACGCCGTCTGCGCCTGGCTGCCGCAACTCCAGCGCGAGGGCCTGGTCGACGCGGTCGACGTGTTCTGCGAGCGCATCGCCTTCACGCCGGCGCAGACCCGCCGCGTCTTCGAGGCCGCGCGCGCGCTCGGGCTGCCGGTCAAGCTGCATGCGGAACAGCTCAGCGATCAGGGCGGCGCCGCGCTGGCGGCCGAATTCGGCGCGCTGTCCTGCGATCACCTCGAATGGCTGAGCGAGGACGGCATCGCCGCGATGGCGCGGGCCGGCACCGTCGCGGTGCTGCTGCCCGGCGCGTTCTACTTCCTGCGCGAAACCAAGTTGCCGCCGGTCCAGGCGCTGCGCGACGCCGGCGTGCCGATCGCCCTGGCGACCGACCACAACCCGGGCAGCTCGCCGGGGCTGTCGCTGCTGCTGATGCTGAACATGGCCTGCACCTTCTTCCGCATGACGCCGGAGGAGGCGCTGCGCGGCCTGACGGTGAACGCGGCGCGGGCGCTCGGCTTGCCCGACCGCGGGCGGCTGGTCGCCGGCCTGCGCGCCGATTTCTGCGTCTGGGAGGCCGCGCATCCGCGCGAGCTGGCCTACTGGTTCGGACGCAACCCGCTGCGCCAGGTGGTGGTCGGCGGCCAGGCGCGAGCGTGAGACAAGCGGCGGACGATCGCGCGACGACGTGATCGCTGCCGCGGCGCGGCGGCCTGTTGCCGTCGCGCGGAGACAAGAGGAACGAGCGATGAAGCACGACGTCTTTGAACTGCGGCGCGGCCGCACCCCGCTGCTGATCAGCATGCCGCACGTGGGCCGCGAGATCCCGGCCGACCAGCATCACCGTTATGTGCCGCGCGCGCTGGGCAGCGAGGACACCGACTGGCACCTGGAGCCGCTGTACGCGCCGATCGCCGAGCAGCTCGGCGCCGGGATGCTGGTGCCGCGTTTCTCGCGCTACCTGATCGACCTGAACCGCCCGCCCGAGGACACGCCGATGTACCCCGGCGCCTCCAACACCGAGCTCTGCCCGACGCGCTTCTTCACCGGCGAGCCGCTCTACCAGGACGGCCTGGCGCCGGACGCGGCCGAGAAGCAGCGCCGCATCGAGCAGTACTGGGCGCCCTACCACCAGGCGCTGCAGGGCGAGCTGCAGCGGCTGCGGCAGGAGCACGGCTTCGCGCTGCTGTTCGAGGCCCACAGCATCCGCTCGGAGCTGCCCTGGCTCTTCGAGGGCCGCCTGCCCGACCTCAACATCGGCACCGTCGAGGGCAAGTCCTGCAAGCAGGTCACGCGCCAGGCGATCGAGATCGTGCTGCAGGCGCAGGACGACTTCAGCTGGGTCGTCGACGGTCGTTTCAAGGGCGGCTACATCACGCGCCAGTACGGCCGGCCCGAGCTGGGCCAGCAGGCGGTGCAGCTGGAGATGTGCTACCGCTGCTACATGGTCGAGAACGACATGGGCTTCACCGGCTACGAGCTCGACGCGGGCTGTGTCGAGCGGGTGCGGCCGGTGCTGACGATGCTGCTGCAGGCCTACCTGATGGCCAACCCATCGGCCAACCCGTCCGCCAACCCACCGACCCACCCGCCGCGGAGCGCCGCATGAGCGCCGCCCCCGTGACGCCGACGGCCTTCCACGCGCCGCTGGCCTGGCTGGACGGGCGCTGGCAGGCTGATGTGCTGATGCGCGTGGGCGCCGACGGGCACTGGACCGCGCTGAACGCCGGCGCGCCGGCGCCGGCCGATGCGCTGCGCCTGGGCGGGCCGGTGCTGCCGACGCTGGTCGATGCCCACAGCCATGCGTTCCAGCGCGCCTTCGCCGGCCTCGCCGAGCAGCGCGACAGCGACAGCGACGATTTCTGGTCCTGGCGCGACCGCATGTACGGCGTCGCCCTGCGCGTGACGCCGGCGCAGCTGAAGGACATCGCCGCGCAGCTCTACACCGAGCTGCTGGCCGGCGGCTACACGCAGGTCTGCGAGTTCCACTACCTGCATCACCGCGAGGACGGCACGCCCTACGAGGACGAGCACGCGATGGCGCTGGCGCTGGCCGAGGCCGCGCAGGAGGTGGGCATCGGGCTGACGCTGCTGCCGGTGTTGTACGCGCACGCCGGCTTCGCGCACCCGGGACTGCGCGAGACGCAGCGCCGTTTCCGCACCGATGCCGACTGGGTCTGGCGGGCCTGCCGCCGCATCAACGCCGCCGGGCTGCCGCTGGTGCGCGCCGGCGTGGCGGTGCACTCGCTGCGCGCGGCCCATGAGGCCGACGTGCGCGCGCTGCAGGCGCTGATCGGGGACGCGGACATTCCCATCCACGTGCACGTCGCCGAGCAGATGCAGGAGGTCGATGACTGCCTCGCGGCGGCCGGCCGGCGGCCGATCGATTTCCTGGCCGACTACGGCCTGGATCCGCGCTGGCAGCTGGTGCATGCCACCCACAGCACGCGCGAGGAGATCGCGCGCATTGCCGCCAGCGGCGCGGGCGTGGTGATCTGCCCGGGCACCGAAGGCAACCTCGGCGACGGGCTGGCGGACCTGCCGGGCTGGCTGGCGGCCGGTGTGCCGCTGACGGTGGGCTCAGACAGCCAGGTCACGCGCGGTTGGGTCGAGGAATTGCGCTGGATGGAGTACGGCCAGCGCCTGGGCTTGCAGCGGCGCAACGTGGCGGCGCGGCCGGGGCACCAGCCCTCGACGGCGGCGCGGCTGTTCGATGCCTGCGTCGCGGGCAGCGGGCGGGCGGCCGGGCTGCCGTCCTGGGGCTTGCAGGCCGGGGCGCGGGCCGATTTCCTGGTGCTGGACACGACGGCCAGCGGGCTGGCGGGCCTGCCCGATGCCGCGCTGCTGGACGGCCTGGTCTTCGCCAGCCAGGGCCCCGCCTGGCGCGAGGTCTATGTCGCCGGCCAGCCGCGCCCGACCGACGATGCCCACCGCCGCGAGCGCTTCCAGGCGACGATGGCCGCGCTCTGGCGCTGACGCGGGCGGGGCCGGGAGCCCCGCGCTCGCGTGGCGGTGGCGCGGCCGGTCAGCTCCACCGAGCGCATCGCGCGCCAGGGCAGCAGAACGCGGCGCTGGTCGAGGAATCGGCCGCGGCGGCGCGGAGCCTGCAGCACCAGGCGGATGCGCTGTCGCAGTCGGTGGCGGTGTTCAAGCTCTCCTGAGCAGCGTGACTTCCGTCCGGGAGGAGTGCACGCTCGACCCGGTTTAGCGCGCCGCGTCGCCGTGCGCCGGCATGCGGGCTGCTAGGCTTTTCGCTTCGATCCAATCGTCGGGAAAACATGCAGTCTCTGCGCAATTACACGATCCGGACCCGCCTGCTGGGACTGGGCCTCCTGTCGGTCCTGGCGCTCCTGCTGATCGGGGGCGCCGGCCTCTGGGCCATGGGCAGCACGCGGTCCGAGTTCCAACAGTACGTCGCCCAGGACGTGGGCTCGCTGACCCAGCTCTCCGAGGTGCGCGCCGGCATCGGCAACCTGCGCCGCTTCGAGAAGGACATGCTGATCAACATCGGCGATGACGGCACCGTCAAGCAGGCCCAGGCCGACTGGCAGAAGACCTATGCCGGCGTGATCCGCAGCCTGGACGCGCTGGCCGCGATGGAGACCGGCGCCGAGACCGCCGCCATGCCGCCGAAGCTGAAGCAGGCGCTGCAGGCCTACAAGGCCGGCGTGGACGACATCGCCAAGCGCATCCTGAACGCCGATTTCGTCGATGCCGCCGAGGCCAACCGCTCCACCGACGTCATCAAGGCGCCGGTGCAGGCGATGGACAGCGGCGTGGCCGAGATGACCCGGGCCATCCTGCAGCACGGCGAGGACGAAGTGGCGCGCCTGAGCACGCGCGAACGCGCGGTGCGCGGCGCGCTCGGCGTGGTGCTGGTGATCGGCGTGGTGCTGATCGGCCTGCTGACCGTGCTGAACATCCGTTCCATCCTGGCGCCGCTCGCGCAGGCGGTGGACACCACCGAACGCATCGCCCGCAAGGACCTGAGCGAGCCGGTGACCGTGCACGGCGCCGACGAGACGACCGCGATGGCGCGCGGCGTGCAGGGCATGCAGGACGCGCTGCGCGAGGTCGTCGGCGGCGTGCGCAGCGCCACGGACAGCATCGCGACGGCGTCGCGCGAGGTCGCGGCCGGCGCGCATGACCTGAGCCAGCGCACCGAGCAGGCGGCCTCCAACCTGCAGGCGACGGCCTCCGCGATGGGGCAGCTGACCGCCAGCGTGCAGCACAACGCGGCCTCCGCCGGCGAGGCCAAGGCGCTGGCCGAGCAGGCCGCCGACGTCGCCGGCCGCGGCGTCAGCGTGGTCGGCGAGGTGGTGCAGACGATGGGGCGCATCAGCGCCTCGTCGGCGCGCATCGGCGACATCATCGGCACCATCGACGGCATCGCCTTCCAGACCAACATCCTGGCGCTGAACGCCGCGGTGGAAGCCGCGCGCGCGGGCGAGCAGGGCCGCGGCTTCGCGGTGGTGGCGAGCGAGGTGCGCTCGCTGGCGCAGCGCAGCGCCGAGGCCGCCAAGGAGATCAAGCAGCTGATCACCGCCAGCGGCGAGAGCGTCGCCAGCGGCGCGGCGCTGGTGGAGCGCGCGGGCGAGACGATCAACGAGATCTCCGACTCCATCACCCGCGTGTCGCGCATCGTGGCCGAAATCAGCCATGCCACCGCCGAGCAGAGCGGCGGCATCAACCAGATCGGCTCGGCCATCGCGCAGCTGGACCAGATGACGCAGCAGAACGCCGCGCTGGTCGAGGAATCCGCCGCCGCGGCGCAGAGCCTGCAGCATCAGGCGGATGCGCTGTCGCAGTCGGTGGCCGTCTTCAAGCTGGGCTGACACGGCCCGGCGGCGCCCCGCCGGCTCAGACCCCCATCACCTGCACGCGATTGCGGCCGGCGTGCTTGGCCGCGTACAGCGCCTGGTCGGCGGTCTCCACCAGCATCGCGGCCTTCGCGGGCGGCTCCCCGGCCGCCAGGCCGATGGAGACCGTGACGCGCAGGTCCGGCGCGAGCTCGCCCCACGCGTGGTTGGCGATCGCGCCGCGCAGGCGCTCGCAGATCTCCTGGCCGCGCTCGGCCGGGACGCCGACGAAGACCAGCATGAACTCCTCGCCGCCGACCCGCGCCAGCAGGTCGGCGCTGCGCAGCTGCCGCCGCAGCACCTGCGCCACCTTCTGCAGCGCCTGGTCGCCGACGCCGTGCCCGAAGGCATCGTTGACCTGCTTGAAGTGGTCGATGTCCAGCAGCCCCAGCGCGATCGGCTTGTGCTCCTGCCGCGCCCGCTCGAGCAGCAGCGGCAGCGCGAACTCGGCGTGACGCCGGTTGTTGAGGCCGGTCAGCGCGTCTTCATGGGCCATGCGGCCGAGCTCCGCGGCCTCGCGTCGCAGGCGCTGCTGCTCCTGCTCGGCCAGCTCGGCCCGCTCGCGCTCGCGACGCGCGTCCTGCATCGCATGCTCGGCCCGCGCCTGGGCCTGCTCAAATTCCTGCCGGATCAGCATCGCCTCGGTCTGCAGCGCCATCGCGCTGCGCGCCGTCTGGCGCTCCAGCGACGACAGCAGTTCGTGCGCCGCCAGCGCCCGCGCGGCATCGCCGCGCAGCTTGCAGGCCCGATAGATCGCCAGCGCGAGCTGTCGCCGCAGGCGCGTGGGCAGGGACTGCGGCGCCTGTTGGCCGACCAGGTCCTGCAGCGTCGCCAGCGCCGGCAGCGCGTCGGTCGCGCCGGCGCCGTCGTCGCGCTTGAGCTGCAACAGCGCCCGCTGCGCGCGCGCCTGCAGCACCATGCCGGCGTAGCCGTGGCGCTGCGCCAGCCGCTCGTATTCGTCGGCGATGAGCAGCGCGTCGTCGATCGCGCCGGTGCCCAGCTGCAGCTCGACCAGATTGGACAGCGACACCACGACCAGGAAGGGATTGCCTTCCTCCCGCACCAGGTCGGCGGCGCGCACGGCGTAGGGCTCGGCCTGGGCCAGCGCCTCGGCGGCCGAGCGCCGGTCCTCGTCGCGGATCGCTTCCGCGTGCGCCTGCAGCCAGAAATGCGCCAGGTTGTTGAGGCAGGACAGCAGCAGTTCGCGCTCGCCGGCGGCCTGCTGCTGGGCGATCTCGAGCGCCTGCAGCGTGTGCTGGCAGGCCTGCTCGACCTGGTCGGTCACCGCGAAGGCCACCGCCAGCCGGTTCAGCGCCCAGGCTTCGCGCGCCGGATCCTGCGCGCGCCGCGCCGCGGCCAGGCCTTGCCAGCCGGCCTGCATCGCGTCCCGCCCCATCTGGAACTGCGCGTAGACGTAGCAGAGCTCGGTCAGCGCCTGCGCAGTCCATTCGTCCTGGTCGGGGCCGTCGATCAGCCGCACCAGCGCCACCGCCTCGCTGGCGCGCCGCAGCGCCGCGGGCAGGTCGCCCTGGCGGGGCAGGTTGTGGGCGATCAGGATCAGCGCCCGTGCGCGCTCCCGCACCGAATCGGCCGCCACCAGCGCCAGTTCCAGCGCATCGGTCGCGTCGCGGTAGGCGCCGCGGCGGCTCAGGTGCAGGGCTCGGGCCAGTTCGCGCTGGAACAAGGCGACTCCTCCTTCGGCGATGCGGACGACCGGAAGACCTCAGCATTGGTCGGCGCACATCGCACGTCAATCGCGGCTGGCCCCAGTGGACGATGGATACAGTCGCGGGCATGCCAAAAGTCTCGAAAGCGCCGGTCCCCGCCGCCGCGCCAACCCCGCCCGTCGCTGCCTCCGCATCGATGGTTGCGGTACCGGCCGCGCGCGTGCTGGTCGGCGTGGACTTCAGCAGCGCGCCGACGGCCCGCAAGCCGATCCGGCTGGCCTTCGGACAGCGGCGCGGCGCGGTCGTGAAGCTGGAGCGGCAGGAGGCGCTCCCGTCGCTGGACGCCTTCGCGGCCTGGCTGGCGGCGCCGGGGTCGTGGCTGGGCGGCTTCGACCTGCCGTTCGGCCTGCCGCGCGAGCTGGTCGAGACGCTGGGCTGGCCCACCGAGTGGGCCGCGTTGATCGCGCACTACGCGAGCCTGTCGCGCGCGGAGATCCGCGACACCTTCGCCGCCTTCTGCGATGCCCGTCCGGCGGGCCGCAAGTTCGCGCACCGCGCCTGCGACGCGCCGGCCGGCTCGTCCCCGAGCATGAAGTGGGTGAATCCGCCGGTGGCCTACATGCTGCACGCGGGCGTGCCCCGGCTGGTGGCCGCGGGCGTGCATCTGCCGGGGCTGCATGCGGGCGACCCGTCGCGCGTGGCGCTGGAGGCGTATCCCGGGTTGCTCGCACGCGAGCTGATCGGCCAGCGCAGCTACAAGAGCGACGACCGCGCCAAGCACACGCCCGAGCGCCTGATCGCCCGAAAGGACCTGATCGAGGCGCTGGAGCAGGGCCGCACGCGGCTGGACCTGCGGCTCAAGCTCAGCCACGCGCAGCGCGACGAGCTTGCAGACGACGGCAGCGGCGACAAGCTCGACGCGGTGCTGTGCCTGATGCAGGCGGCCTGGGCCGATGCGCGGGCGGACTACGGCCAGCCCGCCGGCATGGACCCGCTCGAAGGCTGGATCGTCTGTGCTTGAATCGGGATCGCCCGGCGAGGCGCCCGGCTCCCCCACGCGATGACAAGGAAGATCCCATGACGCCAGTCGATGTTCCCGAGGCGCAAGCGCCGCTGCAAACACCGCCGCGGGTGCCGCTGCAGGTCGCCGTGATGGGCGCCGGCGCGGTGGGCTGCTTCTTCGGCGGCATGCTGGCGCGCGCCGGCCATGACGTGACGCTGATCGGGCGTCCGGCCCACGTGGCGGCGGTCCGCGATCACGGCCTGCGCATGGAGACGCGGATGTTCGACGAGCAGGTCCGCCTGCGCGCCGATACCGAGCCCGCCGCCGCCCGCGGCGCGCAGCTGGTGCTGTTCTGCGTGAAGTCGACCGACACGGTGTCGGCGGCGCAGGCGCTGGCGCCGCACCTCGGCGCGGACACGCTGCTGCTGTCGATGCAGAACGGTGTCGACAACGCGGAGCGGCTGCGCGAAACCGTGCCGCAGCCGGTGTCCGCGGCGGTGGTGTACGTCGCGACGGAGATGGCCGGGCCCGGCCACGTGAAGCATCACGGCCGTGGCGAGCTGGTCATCGAGCCCGCGCCCGGCGCCGAGCGCGCCGCGCAGGCGCTGGTCGCGGCCGGCGTGCCGGTCGACGTCTCGGACAACGTGCGCGGCGCGCTGTGGTCCAAGCTGCTGATCAACTGCGCCTACAACGCGCTGTCCGCCCTGACGCAGCAGCCTTACGGCGAGCTGGTGAAGGGGGAGGGCGTCTGGACGGTGATGGACCAGCTCGTCGACGAGGGCCTGGCGGTGGCGGCGGCCGACGGCGTCACCCTGCTGGGCGACGTCCGTCAGGCGGTGCGCAAGATCGCGGAGACGATGCCGGGCCAGTTCTCCTCGACCGCGCAGGACCTGGCGCGCGGCAAGCCGACCGAGATCGATCACCTGAACGGCTTCCTGGTCCGGCGCGGGGAGGCGCTGGGCGTGCCCACGCCGGCCAACCGCGTGCTGCACACGCTGGTCCATCTGGCGGAGCTCAGCCGCGCCTGACTGGCGGCCGACCCCAGGCCGCGGTGGAAGCCGTCCCCAACGTGAAGAAGCCGGGACGAGCCCGGCTTCGTGACGGTGGCCGCGCGCGGCCTGGCCCTCAAGGGACGGGGCCCGGGGCGCGCTTCACTTGCGCATCAGCGTCGACTTGCCGAACAGCGACTCGACCAGGTCCACCGCCACCAGCGCGGTCTTGTTGCGCACGTCCAGCGCCGGGTTGAGCTCCATGATGTCCAGCGACGCCAGCCGGCCGGTGTCCGCGATCATCTCCATGCAGAGCTGGGCCTCGCGGTAGGTCGGTCCCCCCGGGATGGTGGTGCCGACGCCGGGCGCGACGTCCGGGTCCAGGAAGTCCACGTCGAAGCTGACATGCAGGTGGGTGTTGGCGTCCATCGTGGCCAGCGCCAGCTCCATCGTGTGGCGCATGCCCATCTCGTCGATGTAGCGCATGTCGAAGACTTCCAGGCCGACCTCGTGGACGAAGCGTTTCTCGCCGGGGTCGACGCTGCGGATGCCGATCTGACGGATCCACTTCGGATCGATCGCGGGGACCTTGCCGCCGATCTGGATCAGCTCCTGCGGGCCGTAGCCGCACAGGCAGGCGACCGGCATGCCGTGGATGTTGCCGCTGGGCGTGAGCTGGCTGGTGTTGAAGTCGGCATGGGCGTCCAGCCACAGCACGCGCAGCTTCTTGCCGGTGTCGCGGCAGTGGTGCGCCACCGCCGCGATCGAGCCCAGCCCCAGGCAGTGGTCGCCGCCGAGCAGGATGGGCATGCGGCCGGCGCCCAGTTCGGCGTAGACCGCGTCGTGCACCGCCTGGTTCCAGGCGGTGACCTCGTCCAGGTGTCGGTAGCCGGCGGTCGGCGGCTGCCAGGGGTTGGACGGGCCGGTGAGGTTGCCGCAGTCCTTGACCTCGACGCCATGTGCCCGCAGCGCCTCGGCCAGGCCGGCCACCCGCAGGGCCTCCGGCCCCATGCTGGCGCCTCGGGCGCCGGCCCCCACGTCGGTGGGGGCGCCGATCAGGCTCACGTGTCGTGCTGCGGTCATGGTCCAACCTCTCTTGCTTTGGGATGCCCCCGGAAGGGCGGATCAGGTGCCGTCGCCCCCGCTGCCGTTGCCGTTCGCGGGCGAGCCGATGTCGTATTCCTTCATCAGCAGCGCCCAGGCCTCGTCGGCGGTCTCGACGTAGTGGAAGAGCTGCTCGTCGCCCGGGCTGATCATGCCGGTGTCGATCAGCAGCTCGAAGTCGATCAGGCGCGACCAGAAGTCGCGTCCGAACAGCAGGATGGGGCGACGGCGGCACTTGCCGGTCTGGATCAGCGTCAGCGTCTCGAAGAGCTCGTCCAGCGTGCCGTAGCCGCCAGGGAAGGCCGCCAGCGCCACCGACCGGATCAGGAAGTGCATCTTGCGCAGCCCGAAGTAGTGGAAGCGGAAGCAGAGCTCCGGCGTGATGTACTGGTTGGGCCGCTGCTCGTGCGGCAGCACGATGTTCAGGCCGATGCTGCGGCCGCCGGCCTCATGCGCGCCGCGGTTGCCGGCTTCCATGATGCCGGGACCGCCGCCGGTGACGACGTACAGCGGATGCGCGAAGTCCTTGGTGTGCTCGGTGATCAGGCGCGCGAACCTGCGCGCTTCCTCGTAGTAGCAGCTCATCACCAGGCGACGCTCGGCGCGTTGCAGCGCGGCCTCGTCCTTGGCGGCGCGCGCGGCCTCGACCGCCGCCTGCGCCGACTCGCGGTCGGCGATGCGTGCGCTGCCGAAGATCACCACCGTCGACTGGATGTTCAGCTCCTGCTGGATCAGCTCCGGTTTCAGCAGCTCGAGCTGCATGCGCACCGGGCGCAGCTCGGGGCGGAGCAGGAAGTCGGTGTCGGTGAACGCCAGCTGGTAGGCGCTGGGGGGATTGGCGTCGAACGCGGCGTCGAAGGCCGCTTGTTGCGCGGCCTCCTCCTGCGCGGAGGGGAAGTTGCGGGCGGTGAGTTTGTCGCTTCTGATCATGATTCGATGGCCCGGGAGCTTACGGGCGTTGCCACTTAATTTCTGTTCGTCTCGCGCGGCGGCGCAGCGGCGTGGACGACGGTTTGTTGCGCGCGCTCAGCGGTCGCCGCAGCACGGGCAGCGCGGGTCGCGCGCGACCTGCAGGTCGGTCCATTCCATCCGCCGCGCATCCAGCATCAGCAGCCGGCCCGGCAGCGCCGAGCCCATGCCGGTGAGCAGCTTCAGCGCCTCCGCGGCCTGCATGCTGCCGATGATCCCGACCAGCGGCGCGAACACGCCCATCACCGCGCAGCGCTGCTCTTCCGGCGGCTGGTCCGCAGGGAACAGGCAGGCGTAGCAGGGGAAGCGCCGTTCGCGGCTGTCGTAGACGCTCAGCTGCGCGTCGAAGCCCAGCGCGGCGCCCGAGACCAGCGGCCTGCCGTGCTTGACGCAGGCCGCGTTGACGAGGTGGCGGGTGGGGAAGTTGTCGGTGCAGTCCAGCACCACGTCGGCCTGCGGCACGAGCGTGTCCAGCAGCGCGGCGTCGGCGCGCTCGGTGATCGCGCGCACGCGCGGTTCGGGATTGATGGCGGCGATGCCGGCGGCGGCCGATTCGGCCTTGGGCTGGTCCACCCGCGCCAGGCTGTGCGCGATCTGGCGCTGCAGGTTGGTCACGTCGACGCGGTCATGGTCGACCAGCGTGATGCGCCCGACGCCGGCCGTGCCCAGGAACAGCGCCGCCGGCGAGCCCAGGCCGCCGGCGCCGATCACCAGCGCATGCGCGTCCAGCAGGCGCTGCTGGCCCTCGACGCCGATGTCGTCCAGCAGGATGTGGCGCGAGTAGCGCAGCAGTTGGTCGTCATCCATGGTTCATTCCGGCGGGGTCTCGTCGCTGGTCTGCGGCTGGCGCAGGCCCACCTGCAGCGGCAGCTTGAGCAGCTCCTTGCCGCGCTGCACCGCGATCACCGTCTGGCTCTCGGGCCGCAGCGCCGCCACCACGTTGACCAGTTCCCGCGGCGAGCGCACCGCCTGGCCGCCAACCGCGGTGACGACGTCGCCCGCCTCCAGGCCGGCCTTCGCGGCGGGGCTGGCCTTGAAGACTTCCTTGACCAGCACGCCGTGATCGACGGCCAGCTTGAGCGTGTCGACGACCTCCGGATTGACGTCGCCGGTGATGACGCCGAGCCAGCCGCGCGAGACCTTGCCGTCCTTCACCAGCGCCTCCAGCACCTGGTAGGCGGAGTCCACCGGGATCGCGAAGCCGATGCCCAGGCTGCCGCCGCCGGTGCGCGAGTAGATCGCGGTGTTGATGCCCACCAGCCGGCCCTGCACGTCCACCAGCGCGCCGCCGGAGTTGCCGGGGTTGATGGCGGCGTCGGTCTGGATGAAGTTCTCGAAGGTGCTCAGACCCAGCTGCGTGCGGCCCAGCGCGCTGACGATGCCGGAGGTGACCGTCTGGCCGACGTTGAAGGGATTGCCGATCGCCAGCACCACGTCGCCGACCTGCAGTTCGCCGGCCTTGCCGGGATGGATCACCGGCAGCGGCGGCGGCAGCGTGATGCGCAGGACGGCCAGGTCGGTCTCGGGATCGGTGCCGACCAGGCGCGCCGCGGTGTCGCGGCCATCGGCCAGCTGGACCCGGATCTCGGTGGCGCCGGAGACGACATGGTTGTTGGTCAGCACGTAGCCGTCCGGCGAGACGATCACGCCCGAGCCCAGGCCGGTCTGCGGCCGCTGCTGCTGCGGCAGCCGCTTGCCGAAATGGAAGCGCAGCCAGGGGTCGGCGTCGATCTCGCGCTGGCTGGGCGCGGGCTTGTTGGCGAGCACCGCGACGACCGCCGGCGAGGCCGCCTGCGCCGCGGCGGCGAAGCTGAACTGGACCGCCGCGCGCGGCGGGGCGCCGGCGGCGGCCGGCAGCGTGGGCACGACCTTGGGCGCTTCGTGCAGCCATTCCGGCTTGAGCGTCGACACGACGAAGTAGCCGGCCAGCGCCACGGTGGTGGCCTGGGAGAAAATCAGCCAGGTTTGACGCAAGAGAGATCCTGTCATGGCACATCGCACGGAGCTGGAGCGGCTGCTCGCCGCCACGCTGGAGCCCACGCGGTTCAAGGATTATGGGCCGAACGGTCTGCAGGTCGAGGGCCGCGACCAGATCCGGCAACTGGTGTGCGGGGTCACCGCCAGCCTCGCGCTGATCGACGCCGCCATCGAGGCCGGCGCCGATGCGATCCTGGTCCACCACGGCCTGTTCTGGCGCGGCCAGGACGGCCGCGTCACCGGCTGGATGAAGCAGCGGCTGGCCCGGCTGCTGACGCATGAGATCAACCTGTTCGCCTATCACCTGCCGCTGGATGCGCATCCGGAACTCGGCAACAACGCGCAACTGGCGAAACACCTGGGCTGGGCCGCCGACGGCCGTTTCGGCGAGCAGGACCTGGGCTGCGTCGGCGCGCTGCCGGCGGCGCTGGACACGCTCGATGCGCTGACCGCCCACGTCGGCGAGCGACTGGGCCGCGCCACCGTGCAGGCGGCCGGCGACGGTCGCGCGCTGCGGCGCGTGGCCTGGTGCACCGGCGGCGCGCAAGGCTACTTCGAGGCCGCCATCGCCGCCGGCGCCGATGTCTTCATCACCGGCGAGATCTCCGAGCCGCAGGCCCATTACGCCGCCGAGACCGGCGTGGCCTTCATCGCCGCCGGCCACCATGCCACCGAGCGCTACGGCGTGCAGGCCCTGGGGCGGCAGGTGTCGGAGCAGCTCGGCCTGCACTACCGCTTCATCGACATCCCCAATCCCGCATGAACCGGCCGTCCACTTCCCCGGCGAGCCCGCGCCCGCTGCTGCTGACGATGGGCGACGCCTGCGGCATCGGGCCCGAGATCGCCGTCGCCGCCTGGGCCCGCGACCGCGGCGCGGACCTGCGCCTGGTGGGTGACGTCGCGGTCTTCCGGCGGGCTGTCGGCATCCTGGGCCTGGACCTGCCAGTGGCGGTGCTCGAGCGGGCCGACGATCTCGCCCCGCCCGATTGCCTGCCGGTCTGGCAGCCGCCGGGCCTGCCCGCGGACCTGGTCGACCAGCCACTGGGCCGCGTCAGCGCGGCGGCGGGCGCGGCGGCGGCGCGCTGCATCGTCGCGGCGGTGCATGAGCAGCAGGCCGGCCGCTCGCGCGCGCTGGTCACGGCGCCCATCCACAAGGAAGCGCTGCATGCCGGCGGCATCGATCATCCCGGCCACACCGAACTGCTGCAGGCGCTCTGCGCCGACGCGCAAGGGCAACTGCCGCCGGTGCGCATGATGCTGGCCAACGACGAACTGCGGGTGGTGCTGGTGACCATCCATGTGGCCTTGCGCCAGGCGGTCGACCAGATCACGACGGGGCGGGTGCTGCAGACCCTGCGCATCACCGACGCCGCGCTGCGCCGCGCCGGCCTGGACGCGCCGCGCATCGCCGTGGCGGGCCTGAATCCGCACGCCGGCGAGGGCGGCCTGTTCGGCACCGAGGAGATCGAGCACATCGCGCCGGCGATCGCGCAGGCGCGGACGCTGGGCATCGATGCCCACGGACCGTTCGCGCCGGACACGGTGTTCATGCGCGCGCGCCACGCGCCGCCGCGGCACGTCGGCGAGTTCGATGCGGTCGTGGCGATGACCCACGACCAGGGGCTGATTCCGGTGAAGTACCTGGGCGTGGAGGAGGGCGTCAACGTGACCCTGGGCCTGCCGCTGGTGCGGACCAGCCCGGATCACGGCACCGCCTTCGACATCGCCGGCACCGGCCGCGCGGACCCGTCCAGCATGGCCGCGGCGATCCGCATGGCGCGCGCGATGTCGGCCTGAGCGGCGTCGGTGCCGGGTCGCTCCGTGGTCCCGCTCCCCCTCAGGAGGGAGCGGGCGACGGTGGAACTGCCTTCGGGCCGCGCCCATAATTCCCGCCATCCAAATCGACAGGGGAGCCAGATGGAGATCGGGAAGACGAGGCGACCGCGGTGGCTGGTCGCGCTGGCGCTGGCCGGCGTGATGCAGTTCGGCGCGCTGGGCACGGCGGCGGCGCAGGAGGTCAATCAGGCGCTGAACGTCTGGTTCGACGTGCTGTTCGACGAGAACGGCCAGGTCAAGGAGATCACACCGGTCGACGAGGCGTCGCAGTCGCCGGGCTTCTGGAAGCAGATGACGGCCCGGCTGCAGAAGGCCAAGATCCCGCCGCGCCAGGAGGAGGGCCGCAACGCCACCTTCCGCACCGGCGTCGTGCTCTATCTGGCCGTGGACAAGGAGAAGTCGACGGTCGGCATCCGTTCGATGCAGCTGATGCCCATCCCCACCAAGCTCTACTACGCGGCTTATCCGGACGACGCGGCGGCGCTGGCGGGCTGGGAAGGCGAGATCCGGATGGTGTGCCGCGTCGGCGTCGACGGGACCTGCGTGGAGTCGACGGTCGAGATGCCCGCGGGCATGCCGCAGTCGCTGAAGCGATATGGCCGGACCTCGATGGCGCAGTGGCGCTTCAAGCCGCAGGAAGTGAACGGCAAGCCGGTCGAGGGCGAGTATGTGGTGCCGTTGAGATTCCGGACCGAGGACAACATGCCGGTCGATTTCCGCGACCCGCGCAAGCTGTGAGTTGAGGGGGCGGCCGGGCCGACCCGCGGTCGGTCCTGCGCCTCAGGTCGCCTTGGCGCCCAGCGCCGCGAGCTGCTGGCGCGCGCGCGCCGTGGCGCGCTCCAGCAGGTAGGCATGCTCGAAGGCGCGCAGCCGTTCCGCTTCGCAGAGCTTGCGCAGCATCCGCGCCGTCATCGTCAGCGTTTCCTGGTGCTTGCTGCCGTGGGTGAAGATGAAGAAGCTGCGGGTCGCGCTGATGTGAGCGAGCCGCACCTTGATCCAATCGCCGTCGCGGTGCATCCGGTAGGCCGTGCCGATCTGCAGGTGGTCGATCAGCAGCTCACCGGCCGGGGGCGACGGGTCTTCCTCGGCCGCGGGCAGGCCATCGATGCTGATGTCCACCGCCTGTAGCGCTTGCTGTTCATCGGCGCCCAGGTCCAGGTCGATGTCGACCTGGCCGTCCCAGTCGACGTGTTCGTCCTGCACGAGGCCCAGCCGCTCGGCTTCTTCCTCGGACAGCTTCTCGCTCAGGTCCAGGTCCAGCGGTGCCGCGCTGGGGGCGGGCAGGTCCTGCTCGCGCGGCGGGGCCATGCCGAACACGGCCTCCAGCTGCTTGGCCAGCAGGTTGTACTCGAGCGGGCTGAGCGCCTGGCCCTTGAGCGAATCGGCGTGCGCCGGCAGCAGTTCGGCGAAGAACTTCTTGCGCTCGGCTTCGGGCCAGCGGATCAGGTCCAGGCCTTCGTTGAGCGTGCGCATCAGCACCGGCAGCGAGGCCAGGAAGGCCTGGCGCTGCTGCGGCGTGGTCTTGGGCTGCACCGACAGCACCAGGTCGCGGCCCATCTGGCGCAGCCGGTCGACCAGGGCGGCGTCCAGGTCCGGGTGCCGCGACGCATGCACCAGCACCTCGCTCCAGGTCTGGGTGAGGAAGTCGCGCAGGAAGTCCCGCATGTCGACGTTCGCCATCGCCTGCTGCAGCTGCTGCATGTAGCGGCGCTGCAGGCGCAGCTCGGTCTCCTTGCGCTCGAGCAGCGCGGCCGCGTCGCCCTGGGCCTTGAGGGCCTCGGAGGTCTGGTCCTCGATGAACTGCTCGAGCTGGACCAGCTTGGACTCGTAGAGGTCCATGCGGTCGAAGTCGCCGCTGACGACGTCCTGGACCAGTTCGCGCACCAGCGCGAGGAAGGACTTGCCGGGGTCGTCGGTGAAATCGTCGTAGGCGGCCGCCAGGGTCGCGATGCGGTTGACCAGGCGGCGCACCGGATGTCGGCGCGAGGAGAAGAAGGAGCGGTCGCCCAGCGCCGCGCGCAGCACCGGCAGCTGCAGCCGCGCGATCTGCTGCGCCATCAGCGGCGGCAGCTTGGCGTCGGACAGGATCTGGTCGAACAGGCCGGCCACGACGTCGATCACCATGTGGTCGAGCGAGCCGTTGGCCGCCTGCCGAAGTTCGTCGCGATGCAGGTGGATCAGGTTGGGCGGCAGCACCAGCGGCGCGCCCTCGACATAGGCGCCGGCGTCGCCCTCCCAGCCCTGCCACTGGCTGTTGGTCGGCAGGCTGCCGCCGGTGGTTGGACCGCCGATGCCGGCCGAGGGCGTCTGCGCCAGCCGGCGCAGCAGGTCCATCAGCTGGGGATCCACCCCGCCACCGAAACCGCCACCGAAGCCGCCGCCATGGGCGCCGCTGCCGCTGGCCGGATAACCGCCATGGCCGCTGCCTTGGAAACCGCCGGCCATGCTGTGCAGGCCGCCGGCGCGGCTGCCTTGCAGCGGGTGGAGCGCGCCGGGCATGGTCGCGTAGCGGCTGTCGTGCAGCGGCACGCCCGAAGTGGTGGCGCCCTGCATCGAATGGCCGCTGCGCGCGGCGCCCGCCGTCGCCCGCACGCGCAGGTCCTGCGGACGCAGGCCGCGACTGCGGAACAGGCCCGCGACGTCGGCGTAGCAGGCGCGCATCTCCAGCGAGAGCGCGCGGGTGAGCTCGTCGACCAGCACCTGGCGGGTGTCGGCGTCGTCGGTGACCGCGTTGACGCCCTCGATCAGCGCCTGCGCGATGGCCTGCGGGCGCAGCGGGTGGCGATCCTCGGCCACGCCGGGAATGTCGCCCATGTAGGAATTGACCTCGCGCAGCTCCCACTCGCTCTGATGGCCGAGGGCCAGGCCGATCCGGTCGGTGGCGACCATGGTGTTGACTTGGTCGTCGTCCATCAGCGAGAGCTCGTCCCACTGCGTCACCTTGGGCGCGGCACGCGACGTGCCTGCCGCGGCGCCGCCCGGCGACGGTGTATCGGCGGCCTGCTGCCGCATGGACTGGTCGAAGCGCTGCGAGAACAGCGCCTGATGCTTGCGGAAGATGAATTGCGCGGACAGCAACGCGTCCCGCCGCTTCGCCTGCCCGGAGGACAGTGCGGCGAGACCCATACCTTCGGCGCCGCGCTCGGCGGCTTGTTCCGCCGCCAGGCGCACGCGCTGCAGCGCCGCGTCGACGTGGGGGTTCAGACGGTTCATCGAAGCTTCAGGCACATTGTGGTGACCACACCACATGATAAGTATCGGCGATGACCATCCCACCTCCGGGTGGGGCTCACCCGGCTTGTGCGCAAAAGGTGACGATTGATGAAAGCTTTACGCTTTGTCACGTCTCAGCGCGTCGCGGATCTCGCGAAGCAGCTGGATGTCCTCCGGCGGCGCCGCCGGCTCGGCCGGGGCGGCGGGGGTGTCGCGCTTCAGGCGGTTCACCTGCTTCACCATCACGAAGATGATGAAGGCCAGGATGATGAAGTTCAGCAGCACCGTCAGGAAGTTGCCGTAGGCGAAGAGCGGCACGCCGGCCTTGGTGAGCGCCTCGTAGGTCATGGGGCCGGTGTAGTTGGCGGGCGGGTCCGACAGGAGGATGAAGTAGCTGCTGAAGTCCAGCCCGCCGACCGCCTTGCCGATGATCGGCATGATCAGGTCCTTGACGACGGAGTCCACGATCTTGCCGAAGGCGGCGCCGATGATCACGCCGACGGCGAGGTCCATGACGTTGCCCTTGACGGCGAACTCACGGAATTCGGTCAAAAAACCCATCGCTTGCTCCTTGTGCTCCACGTGTGCGAAGGCGCCCACTACCAAGCGCTTTCCCGGGTGGCCCTCCGCCTCCGGGCAAGCATCCTAACGGCGTTTGCGCCACGACCGATGTCAACGTGGTGCACCGATGCACATCGGTAGAGCGCCTAGGGGCGGCCCGGAACTTTCTTACCTAGAATCGTTGGTTGCCCCTGATCAGAAGTTCCCTGTAAGGACCCTCATGAGTGACCCACAAGTGGACCAAGGCAAGCGCACCTGGCTGATCGCCACCGGCTGCGCGGGAGCAGTAGGCGGCGTGGCCACCGCCGTCCCGTTCGTCAGTACCTTCGCTCCCAGCGAGCGGGCCAAGGCGGCCGGTGCCGCCGTTGAAGTGGACATCGGCGGACTCGCCCCCGGTCAGAAGCTGACCGTCGAATGGCGCGGCAAGCCGGTGTGGATCGTCCACCGGACCAAGGAGCAGCTGGACGCGCTCAAGTCCAACGACCCGGACCTCGCCGATCCGCAGTCGGACCGCAAGGCCTTCCCCATCCCCGAGTACGCCAAGAACGAGTGGCGCTCGCGCAAGCCCGAGTATCTGGTCGTCGTCGGCATCTGCAGCCACCTGGGCTGCTCGCCCAGCGACAAGTTCCAGTCGGGGCCGCAGCCCTCGCTCCCGGACAACTGGCACGGCGGCTTCCTCTGCCCCTGCCATGGCTCGACCTTCGACATGGCCGGCCGCGTCTTCAAGAACAAGCCTGCGCCCGACAACCTCGAGGTGCCTCCCTACACATTCCTGTCGGACACCAAGCTGTTGATCGGTGAAGACAAGCAGGCCTAACCCGGAGCGAGATTCACGACATGGCTGAATTCAAGGAAGCACCCGCCGGCGCTCCGATGGGCGTCCGGCTCATGACCTGGGTGGACAACCGGTTCCCGGCGTCCAAGCTCTACAAGGAGCACATGTCGGAGTACTACGCTCCGAAGAACTTCAACTGGTGGTACATCTTCGGCTCGCTGGCGCTGCTGGTGCTGGTGATCCAGATCGTCACCGGGATCTTCCTGGTGATGCACTACAAGCCCGACTCGGCGCTGGCCTTCGCGTCGGTCGAGTACATCATGCGGGACGTCCCCTGGGGCTGGCTGATCCGCTACATGCACTCGACGGGCGCCTCGGCGTTCTTCGTCGTGGTCTACCTGCACATGTTCCGCGGGCTGCTGTACGGCTCCTACAGAAAGCCGCGCGAGCTGGTGTGGATCTTCGGCTGCGCGATCTTCCTGTGCCTGATGGCCGAGGCCTTCATGGGCTACCTGCTCCCCTGGGGACAGATGTCCTACTGGGGCGCGCAGGTGATCGTGAACCTGTTCGCGGCCGTGCCCTTCGTCGGCAACGACCTGGCGCTGCTGATCCGCGGCGACTACGTCGTCGGCGACGCGACGCTGAACCGCTTCTTCAGCTTCCACGTGATCGCCGTGCCGCTGGTGCTGCTGGGCCTGGTGGTGGCGCACATCATCGCGCTGCACGAGGTGGGATCGAACAATCCGGACGGCGTGGAGATCAAGGCCAAGAAGGGGCCGGACGGCCGCCCGCTCGACGGCATCCCGTTCCATCCGTACTACACGGTGCACGACATCTTCGGCGTCGGCCTCTTCCTGATGGCCTTCTCCGCGGTGATCTTCTTCGCGCCGGAACTGGGCGGCTACTTCCTCGAGTACAACAACTTCATCCCCGCCGACCCGCTGAAGACGCCGCCGCACATCGCGCCGGTCTGGTACTTCACGCCGTTCTACTCGATGCTGCGCGCCACCACCGACGTGATGGTCCAGGTGCTGTGCGGCGTGATCGGGATCTCCGCGCTCATCACGCTGCTGCGCGGCGGGCTGTCGACGCTGGGCAAGGGGATCGTGGTCGTGGGCGCGGTCGTGGGCATCGCGCTGCTGCTGACCTTCGACGCCAAGTTCTGGGGCGTCGTCGTGATGGGCGGCGCGGTCATCATCCTGTTCTTCCTGCCCTGGCTGGACCACAGCCCGGTCAAGTCGATCCGCTACCGGCCCGACTGGCACAAGTATCTCTATGGGATCTTCGTGCTGCTGTTCCTCGTGCTGGGCTACCTGGGCGTGAAGCCGCCGTCGGATGCGGGAACGATCGTGTCGCAGATCGGCACGCTGTACTACTTCGGCTTCTTCCTGCTGATGCCGTGGTGGAGCAAGGCCGGCCAGTTCAAGCCGGTGCCCGATCGCGTCACGTATCACCCGCACTGAACCGCCAACGTCACGGAGTCGAACGAATGAAGAAAATCATCGCCACGCTGCTGACGTCGCTGTGCCTGGGCGCGGGCCTGACGTCGACGGCGCTCGCGTCGGAGGGCGGGATCGAGTGGGACCGTTTCCCGACGCAGAAGATGAACGACCTGGCCGCGCTGCAGAACGGCGCCAAGCTCTTCGTCAACTACTGCCTGAACTGCCATAGCGCGAACTTCATGCGCTACAACCGGCTCAAGGACATCGGCCTGAGCGACGAGCAGATCAAGGGCAACCTGCTGTTCGCCGGGGAGAAGGTGGGCGAGACGATGAAGGTCTCGCTGGACCCGAAACAGGCCAAGGACTGGTTCGGCGCGACGCCGCCCGACCTGACCGTGATCGCCCGATCGAGGGCCGACGGTGCCAAGGGAACGGGGGCGGATTACCTGTATACCTACCTCAGAAAGTACTACCGGGACGAAACCAAGGCCACGGGATGGAATAATCTCGCCTTCCCCAGCGTGGCGATGCCGCACGTGCTGTGGGAACTCCAGGGCGTCCGCACCGCCAGGTTCGAAGAGGAAAAGGACCCGCACGACCACGGCAAGGTCGTGCATGTCTTCAAGGGCTTCGAACAGGTCACGCCCGGGACGATGACACCGCAGCAGTACGACGAGTCCATCGCCGACCTGGTCGCCTACCTCCAATGGATGGGCGAACCGGCGCAGGGACTGCGTTTCCGGCTCGGCATCATCGTGGTGCTGTTCCTGCTGGGGTTCACCGTGTTCGCCTGGCGCTTGAACGCTTCCTTCTGGAAGGACGTCAAGTAAGTCCCGATGGCTCGGCCGCTGGCCGGGCCCTCAAGCGCAGTGGGGCGCCGAACAGGCTCCCACTGCGTTGTCGTTTGTTTGTTTGGTCTTTGACCACGCCGGCCATGGGCTGGTGTTGTTGTTAGAAAACGAGGACGCCGAGAGGCGTCGATCAGGAGTCCACTGCCATGATGGTGCTTTATTCCGGAACCACTTGCCCCTACTCGCACCGTTGCCGGTTCGTGCTGTTCGAGAAGGGCATGGACTTCGAGATCCGTGATGTCGACCTCTTCGCCAAGCCCGAGGACATCGCGCTGATGAACCCGTACAACGAGGTGCCCATCCTCGTCGAACGCGACCTCATCCTGTACGAGTCGCACATCATCAACGAGTACATCGACGAGCGCTTCCCGCATCCGCAGCTGATGCCTGGCGACCCGGTGGCCCGCGCCCGCGTGCGCCTGTTCCTGTTCAACTTCGAGAAGGAACTGTTCGCCCACGTCAACGTGCTGGAGAACCGCGGCCAGTCGGTCAAGCCCACCGAGAAGCAGCTGGAGAAGGCGCGTTCGCAGATCCGCGACCGCCTGACGCAGCTGGCGCCGATCTTCCTGAAGAACAAGTACATGCTGGGCGACGACTTCTCGATGCTGGACGTCGCCATCGCGCCGCTGCTGTGGCGCCTGGACTACTACGGCATCGACATGTCGAAGAACGCGGTGCCGCTGCTGAAGTATGCGGAGCGGATCTTCTCGCGTCCTGCCTACATCGAGGCGCTGACGCCGTCCGAGAAGGTGATGCGCAAGTAATACACTGCCTCCCCATGGATGACAGCAAGGATGGCGGCGGGCTCGCCGCCAGTTCGACGCGGCCGTATCTGATCCGCGCCCTGCACGAGTGGTGCACCGACAACGGGTTCACGCCCTACATCGCGGTCCACGTGGACCGCATGGTGCAGGTGCCGCTCGAGTACGTGAGCAACAACGAGATCGTGCTCAACGTGGGTTTCGACGCGACCAGCAACCTGGACCTCGGCAATGAACTGATCCAGTTCAAGGCCCGGTTCGGTGGCGTGGCGCGCGAGATCATCGTGCCGGTCGATCATGTGGTGGCGATCTACGCGCGGGAGAACGGGCAGGGCATGGCCTTCCCGCCGCCGAGCCCGGAAGAAGCCAGCGCTGCCGCGCGGGCGCCGGCCGGGAGCGCTCCCCGAGGCCTGCGCCTGGCCTCCGAGGGCGACGGCCAGGGCCAGAGCGAGACCAAGCCCGAACCCGTCGCCGCCCCGGCGCCGGTCGTGGCGCCCGCACCGGACGACGACGATCCGGGCGCGGGTCCGTCGGGCGGTCGCCCGGCGCTCAAGCGCATCAAGTGATCGTCCAGATGAGGGGATGAGCGAGCTGTTTTCGTTCATCGGCCCTCATCGCTGCGTCTAGAATGCAGCCCGCGTCGCAGTGGCTGCGACGCACCAGTTTTCCGTGTGCCGGCTTAGCTCAGTTGGTAGAGCAACCGCCTTGTAAGCGGTAGGTCATCAGTTCGAATCCGATAGCCGGCACCATCAAACACGCAGAAGCCCCCGTTCGTCGCACGACGAACGGGGGCTTCGGTCATTTGCGCGACCGTCATCGGTCCGCCGCCGGGGCGGGCGCGGCCGGTCGAGCGGAGGCCGGCCGGGCGTCTTCGGCAAGCCGCGCCAGGTCGGCGCCCACGCGCTGCGCCATGTCCGAACCCGGCTCCAGCAACCCCAGCAGCCTCGTCCAGTGCCGACGCGCCAGCGCCAGGTCGCCTTGGCGCACCGCGGCCGCGCCGGCCAGGGCCAGCGCCTTCGGCTGGTCGGGATCGAGCGCGAGCGCCGCCTCGATCGCCGCCAGCGCCGGGCCGCCCAGGTCGCCTTGCTGCTGCGAGCCCAAGGTGTCGGCCAGGTCGGCCTGCAGCTTCGCCCGCAACAGGGTCTGCTCGGGCGCCGTCGCCAGGGCGATCGCGCGGCGATAGGCCGTCGCCGCCTCGGCATAACGTTCCTGCACCTCACGCGACCGGGCCAGGACCATCCAGCCTTGCAGGTCCTCGGGCGAGGCCTGCAGGCGCGCCGCCAGCCCTTCGACCATCGCCTCGACGTCCACCCCCTGCGTCGCATGCGCGGCGCCTCCCTCGGTGTTCGCTTCGGCCGCCGCGCGTGGATCGCCGACCTCCAGGTACACCGCCAGCGCCGCCACGGGCAAGGTGAGGCTCAAGACCGCCGCCGTCCCCTGCCGCCACCCGGCGCCACGAGCGCGGCGGGTCGAGCCCGCCGGCACGGCGACCTCGGCCGCGAAGGCCTCGTCCGGCGCATCGGAGGACGGCTCGTCGCCCTGCAGCAGCGGCCGCAGCAGCTCCGCGAGCACCGCCAGCAGCAACACGAGCGCGCTGGCCCAGAGCGGAAACATCGCGTTCATGCGGGCCGTCCTTCCTCGAATTCATCGTTGTCGGGATCGAAGGGCGCCTCGTCCGCGAGCGCATCGAGCGCCGCGCCCTGTGCGAAGGCGCCGCGCCGGTGCAGCGCCGCGGCCAGCGCGGCCAGGCCGGCGGCCAGCAGCAGGAAGGGACCGGTCCACAGCAGCCAGGTCGATGGCTGCCACGGCGGCGAGTAACGGACGAAGGCCCCATAGCGCGCCTCGAAAAAGGCGACGACCTCGGCGTCGCTGCGACCGTCGCGCAGTTGCTCGCGGACGGCCTGGCGCATGTCGGCGGCCAGCGGCGCGTTGGATTCGGCCAGTGTCTGGTTCTGGCAGACGACGCAGCGCAGCTGATGGGCGAGGCGCGATTCGCGTGCCTCGAGCTCCGCGATCGCGGCGGCCGGCGCTGCGGCCGAGACCGCCGTCGTGCCGGCCTCCGGTGCGCCTGAGGCGCCGGACGACGCGGTCAAGGCGATCAGCGCGCCCAGCGCCACCGGCGCCAGACGTCTCGCGGCAAGACGCAGGCGCGCGCTCATCGCGCTGCCTTCAGCGCGGGCAGCAGCTTGTCGCGCCAGACCTCGGCGGTCACCGGTCCCTGGTGGCGATAGCGCACGCGCCCGCGGGCGTCGATGACGAAGGTCTCCGGCACGCCCTGCACGCCGAAGTCCAGGCCGACCCGGCCATCGGCGTCGATCGCCGACGCCCGATACGGGTTGCCCACCGCGCCCAGCAGCGCGCGGGCCGCGTCGTCCCGGTCCTTGTAGTTGAGGCCGTACAGCGGCACGCCGTCGCGCGCCGACAGCTGGCGCAGCGCCGGCAGCTCCTGCCGGCAGGGTTCGCACCAGGACGCCCAGACGTTGAGCATCCACGGCTGCCCGCGCAGGGCAGCGCTTCCCAGTTGCTGGCCGGGGTCCTCGAGCACCGGACGCTCGAACACCGGGACCGGGCGATCCAGCAGCGCCGAGGGCAGCGCGCGCGGATCGCGTTCCAGCCCGAGGGCCAGCATCAGCGCCAGGCCCAGGAACAGCAGCAGCGGCAACAGGTAGCGCATCAGGCGGTCTCCTCCCGGGTGAGGGCCGGACCGCCGGGCAAGGCGACGCCGGCGGGCGCCGAGCCCGGCGGGCGCGCGCGGCCGGGCGCCGCTGCGCTCGGTGTGGGCGCCGCCGGATGGGACGACGCGGGATCGCGCTCATGCCGGGGCATGCGCAGCCGTCGGTCCACCATCGCCAGCAGCCCGCCGATCGCCATCAAGGCCACGCCGGCCCAGATCCAGGCCATGAACGGCTTGACGTGCAGCCGCACATGCCAGCGGCCGTCCCCCACCGGATCGGCCAGCACGACGAACAGGTCGCGCCGCCAGCCGACGTCGATGGCGGGCTGGCTCAGCGCCGTGCCGTCGGCGCGGAACACGCGCTTCTCCGGATGCAGCGTCGCCTCGCCGGCGCGGAAGGTCGCCCGCACGCTGTCGTGGTTGGGACCGGCCACCGGATCCAGCGACTCGAACTGGAAGCGCACGCCATCGAGCACCACGGCCTCGCCGACCGCGAGCGCCGCTTCCTGGCGCTGCTCGAAGCCGGTGGCCAGCGTCGCGCCGAGCACGAACACCCCCAGGCCCGCATGCGCGGCCAGCATGCCCCACCAGCCGGCCGGCTGGCGCCGCGCGCGGCGTCCGAGCCCGCCCTCGCCGGTGGTGCGCAGCCGGTCGTGGGCGTGGGACAGCGCCGAGCCGATGCACCAGGCCGCCAGCACCACGCCGAAGCCGGCCAGCGGCGTCCAGCCGGACAAGCGGCCGCCGGTGAGCGCGAGCAGCGCCAGCGCGCAGGCGCCGCTGGCGATGAGCGCGCCGCGCAGCTGGTGGCGCAGCTCCGGCACCGGCGCCCGCTTCCAGCGCGCCAGCGGGCCGACGCCCATCAGCACCAGCGCCGGCACCAGCATCGGCATGAAGACGGCTTCGAAGTAGGGCGGGCCGACGGAGATCTTCTCGCCGCGCAGCAGGTCCAGCGCCAGCGGATAGAGCGTGCCCAGCAGCACGGCCAGCGCGGCCACGCCGAGCAGCACGTTGTTGAGCAGCAGCAGGGTCTCGCGCGACAGCGCCGCGAAGCGGCCGCCCAGCCCGACCTGCGGCGCGCGCCAGGCGAAGAGCAGCAGCGAGCCGCCGACCACCGCGATCATCATCGACAGGATGTAGAGGCCGCGGCCCGGGTCGACCGCGAAGGCATGCACCGAGGTGAGCACGCCCGAGCGCACGAGGAAGGTGCCCAGCAGGCTCAGCGAGAACGCCGCGATGGCGAGCAGCACGGTCCAGCTGCGGAAGGCGCCGCGGCGGTCGGTGACGACCAGCGAGTGGATCAGCGCCGTGCCGACCAGCCAGGGCATCAGCGACGCGTTCTCGACCGGGTCCCAGAACCACCAGCCGCCCCAGCCCAGCACGCCGTAGGCCCAGGCGCTGCCCAGCAGGATGCCCAGCGTGAGGAAGCTCCAGGCGGCCAGCGTCCACGGCCGCGACCAGCGCGCCCAGGCGGCGTCCAGCCGTCCCGACAGCAGCGCGGCCAGTCCGAAGGCGAAGGCCACCGAGAAACCGACGTAGCCCATGTAGAGGAAGGGCGGATGCGCGACCATGCCGGGGTCCTGCAGCAGCGGGTTGAGGTCGCGGCCCTCGGGCGCGGCCGGCGATAGCCGCGCGAACGGGTTGGACAGCCACAGCAGGAACACCAGCATGCCGATGCTGAGCGCGCCCAGCACCGCGAGCACGCGCGCGACGTAGTCGCGCGGCAGGCGGGCGCTGAGCAGCGCCACCGCCGCCCCCCAGACGCTCAGCAGCGTCTGCCAGAGCAGCATCGAGCCCTCGTGGCCGCCCCAGACCGCGGTGAAGCGGTAGATCGCGGGCAGCGTCGAATGCGAGTTCGCCGCGACGTACAGCACCGAGAAGTCGCCCCTCAGGAAGCAGGTGGCCAGCACGCCGAAGGCCAGCAGGCACAGCGCGCATTGCAGCAGCGCGGCGGGCCGGGCCACGCGCATCCATGGCGCCACGCCGCAGTGCGCGCCGACCAGCGGCAACACCGCCTGCACGACGGCCACCAGCAGGGCGAGCACCAGCGCGAACAGGCCGATCTCCGGCATCATGGCGCGGCTCCCGGGACCAGCGCGGGCGAGTCCGCCGCGACACCGCCAGCGCGGCGGGCCCCGCCGGTGGCGCCGGCCTGCCTGGCGTGATCGAGCGCCGCGGCCGCTTCCGGCGGCATGTAGTTCTCGTCATGCTTGGCCAGGACCTGCGTGGCGACGAAGGCGCCGTCCTCGCGCAGGCGGCCGGCCACGACAACGCCCTTGCCCTCCTTGAACAGGTCGGGCAGCACGCCGCGGTAGCGCACCGGCACGCGATGGACCTGGTCGGTGACGACGAAGCGGACGGTGAGGCTGTCGCCGGCGTCGCGATGCAGCGAGGCCGGCTCCACCAGCCCGCCGAGGCGGAAGGCGGCGTCGCGCGGCGCCTGCGCCGCGGCGATCTGGGTCGGGCTGAAGAAGAACATGACGTTGTCGCCCAGCGCGCGCAGCACCAGCGCGGTCGCGAGCCCGAGGGCTCCGAGGCCGAGCAGCACGGCCAGCAGGCGGCGTTGACGGGCTTTCAAGCGGACTCCTCCTCGCCGGCCGGTTCAGGGAGCGGAGACGATTGGCGGGCACGGCGCCACAGCGCCAGCACTTCAACCAGCAGCAGCAGGCCCGCGGCCCAGCCGATGGCGAGGTAGAACGCGTGGCTCATGGCAGTGCCTCCAGATGGCGTTCGCGCAGCAGGCAGCGGGCGCGCGCCAGCGAGACCGCGATCGCGTAGGCCCAGCAGGCCAGCGCCATCAGCAGCATGCCGGCGAGCATCGAGCTGGCCATGGACGGGGCGGCATCGAAGCGGATCGACGCGCCTTGATGCAGCGTGTTCCACCACTTCACCGAGAAGTAGATGACCGGCACGTTGACGACACCGACCAGCAGCAGCAAGGCCCCGGCGCGATCGGCACGGCGGACGTCGTCGATGGCCGAGACCAGGGCCAGGTAGCCGAGGTAGAGGAACAGCAGCAGCAGCTCCGAGGTCAGCCGCGCGTCCCAGACCCACCAGGTGCCCCAGGTCGGCTTGCCCCAGGCGGCGCCGGTCCACAGCGCGATGGCGGTGAAGACTGCGCCGGTGGGCGCCAGCGCGCGCGCCATCACCGGCGACAGCCGCGTGCGGTAGATCAGCCCCAGTGCCGCATGCAGCGCCGCCACCAGGTACAGGAACATCGACATCCAGGCGGCGGGGACATGGAGGTAGATCAGGCGATAGACCTCGCCTTGCTGGTGGTCGGTGGGCGCGACGACGAAGCCGATCCACAGGCCCGCGGCGCCCAGCAGCGCGGCGGCGCCGGCAAACCACGGGACGACGCGGGCGGCCCAGCGGTCGAAGACGACGGGCGAGGCGAGCGCGCGCCAGCGGCGTGGGCGAGCGAGTGGGTGAGTAGCCTGGCGGGCGTGGGACGCGGGTGCGGCGGCCGGATCGCCGGACCGGCTGTGAGGCGCGCCGCTGCGCGTCATGTCGCCGGCGGCGTCGGTCGACGTCGTGGCGAGCGGAGCGATGCCGGTCATCGACATGGCGGGGACCTCCTCATTCGACGGCCAGGCGCAGCGCGGCGGCCGTGGCCCAGGGCAAGGTGACCAGCGAGACCAGCAGCGCCGCGCCGAGCAGCGACAGCTGCGGGCCGGCGGCCAGGCCCTGCTGGGCGGCGGTGGTGGCGCCGCTGCCGAAGATCAGCGTCGGCACGCACAGCGGCAGCACGATCAGCGCGAGCAGCACATGACCCCGCAGGCCCAGCGTCAGCGCCGCGCCGAAGGCGCCGAGCAGCGACAGGGCCGGCGTGCCGATCAGCAGCGCCAGCGCCAGCACGCCGGTGGCCGTGGGCGCCAGGTCGTACTGCAGGGCCAGCAGCGGCGCGGCCACCACCAGCGGCGCGCCGGTCGACAGCCAGTGCGTCAGCGTCTTCGCGGCCACGACGGCCAGCGCGCCACCGGGCGCCAGCACCGCCTGTTCCAGGCTGCCGTCGGCCAGGTCCGCTTCGAACAGCCGGTATTGGGAGAGCAGCATTGCCAGCAGCGCCGCCACCCAGATCACGCCCGGGCCGAGCACTGCCAGCAAGGCAGGATCGGGGCCGATCACCAGCGGGAACAGGCAGGCGACAAGCGCGAAGAACACCAGCGGCCCGAGCGCATCGGCCGGCCGGCGCGCCGCCAGCAGCAGGTCGCGATGCAGCAGCGCCAGCATCACGGCGCGAACTCCATGGGGCTGGCGGCCGGCGCCGGGGCGATGCCCGGATCGGGCCGGGAGGATGCGGGACCCAGCGTCAGCGCGATGCAGCGGGGCAGCGGCAAGGCGAGCGGCTGATGGGTGGCGACGACGGCGAGGCCACCGGATTCCAGATGCGCCGTCAGCAGCCGCGCGAAGAGCTGCTCGCCGTCGCCATCGAGCGCGGCGGTCGGCTCATCGAGCAACCACAGCGGGCGCGCGCTGGCCCGCACCCGCGCCAGCGCAAGCCGGCGGCGCTGACCTTGCGACAGCCGCCGCGCCAGCGTCGCCGCCGCCTGCCGCAGGCCGACCTCTTCGAGCGCGGCCTCCAGCGCCGCAGGCGACAGGTCGCGGCCACCGATGCGCGTGGCCAGCGCGAGGTTCTCGCGCGCGCTCAGGTCCAGGCTCAGGCCGTTCTGATGCGCCAGGTAGGCCAGGTCCGCCGGGGCGGCGCCTTCGACCACGCCGTGCTCCCGCGGCGGCAAGCCGGCGAGCTGACGCAGCAGGCTGCTCTTGCCGCTGCCGTTGGGGCCGCGCAGCGCCAGCGCCTGTCCGGCGTGAAGCTCGAAACTCAGGTCGCGGAAGAGCCAGCGGCCGCCGCGCGCGCAGCCCAGGCGTTCGACGCGCAGCGCGCGGCGCAGCGCATCAGGCGCATCGGGGGCCTCGGTGTCGGCGCGACCGTCGAGGTCGCCGCGCTCACGATGCGCCATCGCCCGGACGGCCCTGGGGGGCCGCGCCCGTTCTGGCCGCGTCGTCGCCCTTGGGCACATGCTGGCCCGGGCTGTCGGACGGGCCCTCGCCCGGCGGGATGTGCGGCAACCGGTGCGCGATGCCCTTGTGGCAGTCGATGCAGGTCTTCTCCTTGTTGGCGAGGTAGGTCGAGTGCATCGCCTGCGCCCGCGCGCTCTGCCGCGTGAAGTCCATCGACTCGTAGTTGTGGCAGTTGCGGCACTCCAGCGAGTCGTTGGCCTTGAAGCGCGCCCACTCGTGTTTGGCCAGCTCGAGCCGCTTGTCGTGGAATTTCTCCGGCGTGCTGATGGTCCCGAAGATCTTGCCCCAGACCTCCTTCGACGCCTGCATCTTGCGGGCGATCTTGTCGGTCCAGTTGTGCGGCACGTGGCAGTTGGAGCAGATCGCCCGCACGCCCGAGCGGTTGGTGTAGTGGATGGTGCTCTTGAGCTCCGCGTAGACGTTCTCGCGCATCTCGTGGCAGCCGGTGCAGAAGGCCTCGGTGTTGGTCGCTTCCATCGCGGTGTTGAACGCGCCCCAGAAGACGACGCCGCCGATGAAGCCGCCCAGCGTCAGGAAGCCGAGGCTGAAATGGACGCTGGGCCGTCGCAGGACGGTCCAGTAGCGCGTCAGGAGCCGGATCGTGGCTTGCAGCATGGTCCGCTCCCAGGTCTCACTTGCGGCCCGCGGGCGCCGGGGCGGCCTTGCGGGTCTGCGGGTTCAGGGTGTCGCGCCGGATCAGCGTGTCGATGTCGACGAAGGTGTTGGGCACCACCAGGGGCGCGGCGTCCTGCGGCACGTGGCATTGCACGCAGAAGTAGCGCCGCGTCGAGACCTGCCCGAGCATGTGCCCCTCGCGGTCCATGTAGTGGGTGATGCTCACCGGCACCGCCTGCGACACGGATGTCTTCGCCCGCGCGTGGCAGTCCAGGCACTTGTTGAAATTCTTGTCCAGCTGGTAGCCGTCGATCCGGTGCGGGATCGTCGGCGGCTGCATCGCGTAGTTGCGGGTGCGGCGCAGGTCGTCGTTGATCTGGTTGCCCAGCAGCGGCGGCTTGGTGGTCTCGGTGATCGGCGTGGGGCCGCGCGCCGCGTCGATGAAGGGCTGGCCTGGCTTCGGGCCGGCCGGCTGCGCCGCGGCCAGGCCGGCGGTCAGCAGCGCGGCGCCCGCGATGCCGGCCGCGCGGCCGGCTGCATGACGGGCTGCATGTCGGACCACACGGGCGACGATCGCCAGGAGCCGGCGCGGGAGAGTGTGCATCGGGGTCATCGCGCGTTCTCCTTCAGGCGACCTTGGTGATCTTGACCGCGCACTTCTTGTAATCCGTCTGCAGCGAGATCGGATCGGTCGCGTCCAGGGTCACCTTGTTGATCAGCTCGCTCGCGTCGAACCAGGGCACGAACACCAGGCCCTGCGGCGGCCGGTTGCGGCCGCGGGTCTCGACCCGGGTCTGCATCTTCCCGCGCCGCGACGAGATCTCCACCAGCGAGCCGCGCCGCACGCCCAGCGCCTTGGCGTCGTCCGGATGCATGTAGCAGTAGGCGTTGGGCACCGCGCGGTGCAGTTCCGGCACGCGGCGCGTCATCGAGCCCGAATGCCAGTGCTCCAGCACCCGCCCGGTCGAGAGCCAGAACGGATAGTCCTTGTCCGGGGACTCGGGCGGCGGCTCGTAGGGCAGGGCGAAGATGTTGGCCTTGCCATCGGGGTTGCCGTAGAACTGCCAGCCGGTGCCGGCCTTGACGTAGGGATCCTCGCCCTCGCGGTAGCGCCAGCGCGTTTCCTTGCCGTTGACCACGGGCCAGCGGATGCCGCGCGCCTTGTGGTACTCGTCGAACGGAGCCAGGTCGTGCCCATGGCCGCGGCCGAAGGTGGCGTATTCCTCGAAGAGGCCCTTCTGCAGGTAGAAGCCGAAGGCCTGCGCCTCGTCGTTGGCGTAGGCCTTGTCGACGTCCGCCAGCGGGAACTTGTCGACATGGCCGTTGCGGTAGAGCACGTCATACAGCGTCTTGCCGCGCAGGCCGGGTTTCTGGTCGATCAGTTCCTGCGGCCAGACCTCCTCGACCTTGAAGCGCTTGGAGAACTCCACCAGCTGCCAGAGGTCGGAGCGCGCATCGCCCGGCGCCTTCACCAGCTGGTGCCAGAAGTGGGTGCGGCGCTCGGCGTTGCCGTAGGCGCCTTCCTTCTCGACCCACATCGCGCTGGGCAGGATCAGGTCGGCGGCGACCGCGGTCACCGTCGGGTAGACGTCGGAGACGACGATGAAGTTCTCCGGATTGCGGTAGCCCGGGTAGGTCTCCTGCATCAGGTTGGCGCCGGCCTGCATGTTGTTGTTGACCATCACCCAGTAGGCGTTGAGCGCGCCGTCCTTGAGCTTGCGGTTCTGCTCGACCGCGTGATAGCCGGGCTTGGCCGGGATGGTGCCCTCGGGCAGGCGCCAGATCTCCTCGGCATGGGCGCGGTGCTTGGGGTTGGTCACCACCATGTCCGCCGGCAGCCGGTGCGCGAAGGTGCCGACCTCGCGCGCGGTGCCGCAGGCCGAGGGCTGCCCCGTCAGCGAGAACGGGCTGTTGCCCGGCGTCGAGATCTTGCCGGTCAGCAGATGGATGTTGTAGATGAGGTTGTTGGCCCAGGTGCCGCGCGTGTGCTGGTTGAAGCCCATGGTCCAGAACGAGGTGACCTTGGTCTTGGGGTCCGCGTACAGCTCGGCCAGCGCCTTGAGCCGGTTCTTCGGCACGCCGGTCAGTTCGGCGGTGTAGTCCAGGTCGTACTTGCTGACGAACTTCGCGTACTCGTCGAAGGTGATGGGCTTGGCGCCATTGGGGTCGCCGGCGTTCTTCGCGGCCTTCTGCAGCGGATGCTCCGGCCGCAGGCCGTAGCCGATGTCCGGATTGCCCAGCTTGAAGTTGGCGTGCTTCTCGACGAACTCCTTGTTGACGCGGTCGGTCGAGATGATGTGGTGGGCGATGTAGTTGAGGATCGCCAGGTCGGTCTGCGGCTTGAAGATCAGCTCGATGTCGGCCAGCTCGCAGGAGCGGTGCTCGAAGGTCGACAGCACCGCGACCTTCACGTCCGGGCCGCTGAGCCGCCGGTCGGTGACGCGGGTCCACAGCACCGGATGCATCTCGGCCATGTTGGAGCCCCACAGCACGAAGACGGTGGCGTTCTCGATGTCGTCGTAGCAGCCCATCGGCTCGTCCATGCCGAAGGTCCGCATGAAGCCGGTCACCGCCGAGGCCATGCAGTGGCGCGCGTTGGGATCGAGGTTGTTGCTGCGGAAGCCCGCCTTCATCAGCTTGGACGCGGCGTAGCCCTCCCAGACCGTCCACTGGCCCGAGCCGAACATGCCCACCGCCGTCGGTCCCTTGGCCTTGAGCGTCTTCTTGAACTGCTCGGCCATCACGTCGAAGGCGCGGTCCCAGCTCACCGGCTGGAACTCGCCGTCCTTGGCGTACTGGCCGTCCTTCATCCGCAGCAGCGGCGTGGTGAGCCGGTCCGCGCCGTACATGATCTTGGACAGGAAGTAGCCCTTGACGCAGTTCAGGCCGCGGTTGACCTCCGCTTCGGGATCGCCCTGGGTCGCGACGACGCGGTTGTCCTTGACCGCCACCTGCACGTGGCAGCCGGTGCCGCAGAAGCGGCACGGCGCCTTGGACCAGGTCAGCTTCGAGGCCTGCGCGTAGGCGTTGCCGTCCTGGGCCAGGACCTCGATGGGAACGCCGGCCACGGCGCCGGCGGCGACGGCGGCGGAATGTCGGACGAAGTCGCGGCGAGTGCTCATGGTCGGGGTTCCTCTTGAAGGCAAGGCTCGGGTTCGGGTTCGATGTGCTGGTAGACCAGCGCGACATTGACCACGCCGGGCAGGCCCTGCAGCTCGCCGACCTGGTCCAGGATCTCGCTGGCGGTGTTGCCGTCCAGCGTCACGACCAGCTTGCCGCTGGCCGAGCGACCGTGGAGTCGCGCCGACGGCATCCGGTCGACCGCGGCGGCGGCGGCGTCGAGCAGGCGTGGCAACACCTGCACCACCACGCTGGCGATGTGCATCTCTGCGGGCATGGCATGCCTCGGAAGGGGTTCAGGGCCGCGATCGGCGGCGTGTCGCCGGACGGATCGCGTGGGAACGCCGCTGCGGCGGCGGTGGGGCGGGGGCGCTACCCGCCGGGCGGGCCGGCGAACATCTGGTAGACCCAGACGGTGAATCCATAACCCGCGACGGTGACGACGGCCAGCACGGGCGCCATCACGACAGCGAGGAACAGGAAGCTGCGCAGCTCTTCGGCGCGCGTCGACGGCGAGGCGTCGGTCGGAGGGAACAATGGCATGACGGCTTCTCCCTGGCGGTCGGCCCCTTGAACCTGGCGGTTTCTGTTCTGTACGCGGGGCGACCGGCCGGTTATAGCGGCCGCCTCCTCGGACTGTCAACGAGAACCCGCGTGTAACCGGCCCAAGGCCCCGATCACAGGGACATCGCGCGCAGGTCGTCCCGACGGGGGCAGGTGTTGCGGGGAACATGGGCGGCGATTCTTCGCCGCAGCCTCATGCCGCGTGTTGACGACTGTCAACGCAGGGGCCGGACGCCGTCAAAGGCCCGGCGCGTCGCTTCAGGACTGGCGCACGCGGATGCGCAGTTCGCCCTCGAGCAGCAGGCCTTCCTCGCGCAGCAGCCGTAGCAGCGTCGGCTGCAGGTGCCGCAGCTTGGCGGCGATGGCGGCGTTGTCGGCGACCAGGGTCCAGCCCTGCTCGTCGAGCGTGCCGGCCTGCACGAAGCGCTTCATCGCGCCCGGCAGCGCCACGCTCACCGCGGCCAGGTGCCGCTGCGACAGCGCCAGTTGCTGCCCCAGCCGCGCCAGCACGCCGTGCTGCGACATCGCCCGGCCGAAGTCCAGCGGATCGGGCGCTTCGGGCTTGACGCGGGGTGGGAGGTAGCGGGGCGGCATGGGTCGGCAGTGTAGTCCCGGCACTGGAAAACCCGCATCCGGACCGGGATGGCGCGNCGCGAGGGGCGGGTGCTAAACTCCGCCGGTTTTTTTCCGCGCTGGCGCTTGCAGGCCGGGGTTTGCGTCCCCAACTGCACCGGTCGCGCGGAACTGCCCTCGGAGGCCGCCCACGAGGCGGTCCGGCGGGCGTCCGAGCCCGGTCGACCGGGCCCCACAAAAGAACTTCACGAAGCCGCATGTTGCCCAAGCTTTTGACCCAGATTTTCGGCAGTCGGAACGAGCGCCTGCTCAAGACCTACCGCAAGGTCGTCCAGCAGATCAACGCGCTGGAACCGCAGTTCGAAGGCCTGAGCGACGACCAGTTGCGCGCCAAGACCGAGGAGTTCAAGCAGCGCATCGCCAAGGGCGAGACCGTCGACGACATCCTGCCCGAGGCCTTCGCCGTCTGCCGCGAGGGCAGCAAGCGCGTCCTCAAGATGCGCCACTTCGACGTGCAGCTGATCGGCGGCATGGTCCTGAACGCCGGCAAGATCGCTGAAATGCGCACCGGCGAAGGCAAGACCCTGATGGCCACGCTGCCGGTCTACCTGAATGCGCTGACCGGCAAGGGCGTGCACGTCGTGACGGTCAACGACTACCTCGCGCGTCGTGACGCCGAGTGGATGGGCCGCCTGTACCGCTTCCTCGGCCTGACCGTGGGCATCAACTACTCGGGCCTGCCGCGCGACGAGAAGCAGGCCGCGTACAACGCCGACGTCACCTACGGCACCAACAACGAATACGGCTTCGACCACCTGCGCGACAACATGGTCTACGAGGTCCGCGACCGCGTGCAGCGCGGGCTGGCCTACGCGATCGTCGACGAGGTGGACTCGATCCTGATCGACGAGGCGCGCACCCCGCTGATCATTTCCGGCCAGGCCGAGGACCACACCCAGCTCTACGTCGCGATCAACGCGGTCGCGCCGCAGCTCAAGCGCCAGATCGGCGAGCTGGACCCGCGCACCGGCGAGGGCGTGATCGAGCCGGGCGACTTCACCGTCGACGAGAAGTCGCACCAGATCTACCTGACGGAAGACGGCCACGAGAACGCCGAGCGGCTGCTGTCGCAGGCCGGGCTGCTGAGCGAGGGCGCGTCGCTCTACGACGCCGCCAACATCACGCTGATGCATCACCTGTACGCCTCGCTGCGGGCGCACCACGTGTATCACCGCGACACGCACTACGTCGTGCAGAACGGCGAGGTCGTGATCGTCGACGAGTTCACCGGCCGCCTGATGACCGGCCGCCGCTGGAGCGATGGCCTGCACCAGGCCGTCGAGGCCAAGGAAGGCGTGCAGATCCAGGCTGAGAACCAGACCCTGGCCTCGGTGACCTTCCAGAACTACTTCCGCATGTACGGCAAGCTGTCCGGCATGACCGGCACGGCCGACACCGAGGCCTACGAGTTCCAGGAGATCTACGGCCTGGAGACCGTGGTGATCCCGCCGAACCGCCCGACGGTGCGCCGCGACGAGCTGGACCTGGTCTACAAGACGACCAAGGAAAAGTACGACGCCGTTACCCAGGACATCCGCGACTGCCATGAGCGTGGCCAGCCGGTGCTGGTGGGCACGACCTCGATCGAGAACTCGGAGAAGGTGTCCGAGCTGCTGACCAAGGCCAAGCTCCCGCACCAGGTGCTGAACGCCAAGCAGCATGCGCGCGAGGCGGACATCATCACCCAGGCCGGTCGTCCGGGCGTGATCACGATCGCGACCAACATGGCGGGCCGCGGCACCGACATCGTGCTGGGCGGCAGCATCGAGAAGGACGTGGTCGCGATCGAGAACGACGAGGCCCTGTCCGAGTCCGAGAAGCAGGCCAAGATCGCCGCGCTGAAGGCCGAATGGCAGAAGCTGCACGAGCAGGTGAAGGCCGCCGGCGGCCTGCGCGTGATCTCCACCGAGCGCCATGAGAGCCGCCGCATCGACAACCAGCTGCGCGGCCGTTCGGGCCGCCAGGGCGACCCGGGCTCGTCGCGCTTCTACCTGTCGCTGGACGACCAGCTGATGCGCATCTTCGCGGGCGACCGCGTGCGCGCCATCATGGACCGCCTGAAGATGCCCGAGGGCGAGGCGATCGAGGCCGGCATCGTGACGCGTTCGATCGAGAGCGCGCAGCGCAAGGTCGAAGCCCGCAACTTCGACATCCGCAAGCAACTGCTCGAGTACGACGACGTGTCGAACGACCAGCGCAAGGTCATCTACCAGCAGCGCAACGAGATCCTCGAGGCCGAGGAACTGCTGGCGCAGATCTCGCACCTGCGCACCGGCACGCTGACCGACGTGGTGCGCGGCTTCGTGCCCGAGGAATCGCTCGAGGAACAGTGGGACCTGGTGGCGCTGGAGCGCGTGCTGCGCGACGAATGGAAGCTCGAGGTGCCGCTGGGCGAGATGCTCAAGAAGAGCGAGACGCTGACCGACGAGGATGTGCTGAACGCCGTGCTCAAGGCCGGCGACGCCGCCTTCCAGGACAAGCTGGACCGCGTCGGCCTGGAGCAGTTCACGCCCTTCATGCGCATGGTGCTGCTGCAGAGCATCGACCAGCACTGGCGCGAGCATCTCGCGTCGCTGGACTATCTGCGCCAGGGCATCCACCTGCGCGGCTACGCGCAGAAGAACCCCAAGCAGGAATACAAGCGCGAGGCCTTCGAGCTGTTCTCGCAGCTGCTGGACGCGGTGAAGCTGGAAGTGACCCGCGTGCTGCTGAACGTGCGCATCCAGTCGCAGGAGGAGGCCACCGCCGCCGCCGACGCGATCGAGCAGCGCGCCGAGAACGTCAGCAACGTGACCTACACCCATCCGAACGAGGATGGCTCGGTGTCGCAGGACGCGGCACCGGTGGCGGGCGGCACGCAGGCCGTGCCCAGCGAGTGGGGCCACGTCGGCCGCAACGATCCCTGCCCGTGCGGCAGCGGCAAGAAGTTCAAGAGCTGCCACGGCAAGCTGGCCTGATCCGGTCCGGCTCCCGCTGATGAACGGCGCCCCTCGCGGGCGCCGTTTTGTTTTGGTGCCCCCCCGGTCCCGCAAAAAACTCCCTCGCCCCGCTTGCGGGTAGAGGGTGGGGGTGAGGGGCCGAGCCTCCTACAATCCCGCGCGCGGGCGCCGACGCTCGCGCTCGCACCGGACCGCCGCGTCCGGACGCCGACCCTCAACGACCGTCCACCATGCCCGTCAACCTGACCGCTCCCGATCCGCAAACCCTGCTGCCCGTGCCCGGCGTGCGCCTGGGCGTCACGATGGCCGGCGTGCGCAAGGCCAACCGCCGCGACCTCACGGTGATCGCGCTCGACGAGGGCGCCAGCGTCGCCGGCGTCTTCACCGCCAACCGCTTCTGCGCCGCGCCGGTGCAGGTCTGCCGCGAGCACCTCGCGTCGGGCGCGGCGATCCGCGCGATCGTCATCAACACCGGCAATGCCAACGCCGGCACGGGCGCCGACGGCCTGGNCGCTCGCCGCCGAGTTGAAGCTCGACGCGAAGCAGGTGCTGCCGTTCTCGACCGGCGTGATCATGGAAACGCTGCCGGTGGACCGCATCGTCGCCGGCCTGCCGGCCGCGATCGCCGCGCTGAAGCCGGACCACTGGGGCGAGGCCGCCGCCGGCATCATGACCACGGACACGCTGCCCAAGGCCTGCTCGCGCCAACTCAAGATCGGCGGTCGGACGGTCACCATCTCCGGCGTGTCCAAGGGCGCCGGCATGATCCGCCCGAACATGGCGACGATGCTGGGCTTCGTCGCCACCGACGCGGTGCTCGCGCCGGAGCTGCTGCAGCCGCTGGTCAAGGAAGCGGCCGACCTGTCCTTCAACCGCATCACCATCGATGGCGACACCTCGACGAACGATTCCTTCGTGCTGATCGCCACGCACCAGGCCGGCCACGATCGCATCACCTCGCTGACCAGCGCCGAAGGCCGCGCGCTGCGCGACGCGGTGGTGGCGGTCTCGCAGCAGCTGGCGCAGGCCATCGTGCGCGACGGCGAGGGCGCGACCAAGTTCATCTCGGTGGTGGTGCAGGGCGGCAAGACCGAAGAGGAATGCCGCAAGGCGGCCTACGCGATCGCGCACTCGCCGCTGGTGAAGACCGCGTTCTTCGCCAGCGATCCCAACCTGGGCCGCATCCTGGCGGCGGTCGGTTATGCCGGCATCGACGACCTCGACCAGGGCCTGATCGACCTGTTCCTCGACGACGTGCATGTCGTGACCAAGGGCGGCCGCCGCCCCGAGTACAAGGAAGAGGACGGCCAGCGCGTGATGAAGCAGAGCGAGATCACGGTGCGGGTCCACCTGAACCGCGGTCCGGCCGAGACGACGGTCTGGACCTGCGACTTCAGCCACGAGTACGTGACGATCAACGCGGACTACCGCTCCTGATCGAGGCCGCCGACGGCGGTGCATGAAGCGCGAACGGCGGCCCGAGGGCCGCCGTTGTCGTTCGCCGCGTCAGAAATCGACCGCGCGCGTGCCGCGGATGCCGCGCGCCAGCAGCGTCGCGTTGATGAGCTGCGCTTCCTCGCGGCTGCCGAAGGGCCAGACGGCCGCGCGCCAGCCGTCCTTGGTCTGGAAGACCTCGCCATTGGGCACGGCGTTGCCGCCCAGCGTCTGGCCGATCATCTCGCGCATGCGCGCCAGCTGGGCCTCGGCATCGGCCTTGTTCTTCTGCGGCTGACCCACCAGCGCCACCAGCTTGCCGCCGGGCGCGGCGTCGCGCTTCATCAGGTTGCCCAGTCCGGCGTCGTCCACGCTCACCCGGCGCTCGGCCTCCGGCGCCGAGGCGGCCGGCTTGCCGGCGTCCGGCGCCGGGCTCTCCTTCGCGGCGGCCGCCGCCGCCTGCTCGCGCTGGGCCCGCTCCACGCCGCTTTGCAGCGTCGGGCGGATGCTCGGGATCACGGCTGCGCTCGGCGCCGTGGCGGCCGGCGCGGCGCTTGCTGGGGCCGAAGACGCCGCAGCGGCGGAAGTGGCTGAGGCGGCCGAAGCTTCNGAGGGAGCGACTTGCGAGGCGGCGGCGCTCGCGGCCGTCGGTGCCTCGGACGCCGCGGCAGCCGGCGCCGATGCCGATGCCGATGCCGATGCCGACGCGGCGGAAGCCGCCTGCGTCGCCAGGGCCGCGGACGCCGCCGACGCGGCCTCGGCCGCGGCCTGCGCGGCGCGCTCTTCCTCCGACGGCTTGGACGACGGCCACAGCGCCCAGACCGCGGCGATGAGCACGAGCGCGGCAACGCTGCCGGCCACGCCCAGCCGCGCCGGATCCAGCGCGCGTCGACCCAGCACCCGGTCGCGCCGGCCGACGAGCACCCGCCGTCGCGCCGGCCCCGCATCGAAGGCGGCGCTCAGCAGCACCAATTCCATCGGCCATGCACCAGCCTGGTTCGCGTCGGCGGCCAGCGCGCGTTCATCGATCTCGACGCGCCGCAGCGGCAGTTCCTCCGGCGCGGCGGTGAAGCCGTGGTCCAGCGCCATCGCGGCCACCGCCGAGGTCTTCAGCCCCGGGATGAATTCATCGACCCACGCCGGCCGAGGCCCGTTCGCGGCGGCCTTGCGCTGCCACGGCAGGCGTCGCTTCGCCGGCGACGGGGCGGCGCTCTGGGGCGGCGCGGTGGCGGCCTCGAGGCTCGGTTCCTTGGGCAGCGCCTGCGCCATGAAGGGCAGGGCGACGGCACCGACGGTGTGCACGTCCGCGATGCCGATGCGACGCGCCAGCGGATGCTTGTTGTGCCAGTTCACCAGCAGCCAGGCGACGACGTCCGGCGACGGTCCTTCCCACGGCGCGGCCGGCGCGGCGGGGGCGGGCGTGGCGGCGGGCGCGGCCGCGCTGCCGTCGGGCGGCGGGGCGGTCGGGTCGACGTCGGGCGAGGCGGGGGTATCGTCCATGGCGCCGGCCATTGTGCGTCAGCCCCTGGCGGGCCGATCGCCGCGCGACCGGGGCGAAGGCCCTGGAATTCGAGGCTTCGGCCCGGTCCCGTCCCCTTGAGAAGCGGGCATGGGATTTGTATGGTGGAACGCATGCCGTCCCTGCCGCTCCCGCCACCTCGACCCTCCCAGCCGCGCGCCGACATGCCGCCCGCCCGCACCGAAGAGGCCGTCGATGCCAGCGCTTCCGGGACAGGCACCGGATCTCCTGGCTCCTCGGGCATGGGTGATGGCACAGGCGCTGGCACCGGCGCCGACGCCCGCATCCGGCTGCTGGTCGTGCAGGCGCTGAGCGTGCAGCCGCTGGCCGCCGTGCTGGAGGAGAGCGGCTACGAGCTGCTCCGCGCCGCGGATGCGATCGCGGCGGTCGACGGCCTGGGCGCGCGGCCCGCGCTGGTGATCATGGACATGACCCTGCCCGACCTGCCGGGCGACGGCCCGCTGGCGCTGCTGCGGCGGTTGGCCGCGGGCCCGGCGCCGGTGCTGACGCTGAGCCGGCCGCAGGACCCGCCGCGCATCGGCGCGCTGCTGGCCGCCGGGGCGGCCGAGTGCCTGATCAAGCCGGTGCGCATGAGCGAGCTGCTGATGCGGATCGAGCGCCTGCTGCGCCCGGCGCGCGGCACGGGCACGGCGGCGCCGCGCCGGCCGACGGCCAGCATGACGGTGCGCGAGCGCGACGGCCACTGCGCCTGGCAGACGCCGCAGGCGCGGGCCTTGATGGGCGCATACTTCCCGCCGCCGTGGTCGGACCATGCGCGCCTGCCGCCGGAGGTGCTGGCCTGGCTGCACCGCGAGGCGCTGCGTCGGCGGGCCGGCGCGCCGCCGTCCTCGCTCACTGTGGCGCCGCCCTCCGGCGCGCCGCGCCAGCGCCTGAGCTTCGCGCTGATGGCCGCCGACCCCGAGGTCATCGGCGACGGCCACTGGCTGCTGGTGCTGCGCGAGGCCGACGAGGCCGCCAGCATCGCGATGCTGGCCAAGGCGCTGGACCTGCCGCAGGCCGACGCCGAACTGCTCTTCGGCCTGCTGGGCCGCCCGCGCCCGGAGCAGCAGGCCGAGGCCCTGGGCCTGAGCGAGGCGGCCTACGGGACGCGGGTCGACGCGCTGTGCCGCCGCCTGGCGGTGAGCGACCTGATGCAGGCGCTCGAGCGCGCCCGCCAGGTCCTGGACCGGCCGGCCTGAGCCGGACAGGGGACAATCCGGCCCCATGTCCGCCGGAAATCCCCTGTTCAGCTCCCCTGTTCCCGACACGCCCGCGCCCGACGAGCGCCAGCGCTTCCTGCGCCTGCTGCGCACCGCGCTGGCCGAGCGCCGCTTCCAGCGCCTGCTGCTGGGCCGCCATGAGGGCGAGGACGCCTCGATCGAACGCCTGACGGTGCGCGACATCGAACTGCGCGGCGAGCGCGCGCTGAGCTTCCTGTGGCGCCACAAGACCAAGGACGTGACCAAGAACCATCCGCTGGAGGAAGGCCTGGCGCTGCTGGAGCAGTTGCTGGGCCGCGATTTCCAGCAGGCCCACCTGGACACGCTCGGCGAGGAAGTCCAGCTGCGCTTCAGCCGCAAGGGCAAGCCGCTGCTGCAGGTGGGGAAGAAGGCCGCGGCGCAAGCGGATGGCCTGGACGGCCCGGCCGGCCCGGGCGGCGAGGGCGCTTCGATCGCGCCCGGCGGCCATGACCGCGCCAAGCCGCGCGAGCTGTCGATGGCGCAGCCCTTCTGGCGCGACCTGGGCGTCACCCACGAGCTCAAGGGCCAGGCCGCGCTGGTGCCGGCGATGGCGCGCAAGTGGAAGCAGATCAACAAGTTCATCGAGATCTTCGGCGCCGCGGTCCGCAAGGCGGGCCTGGACGCACCGGCCGGCGCGGACCGCCCGGTGCGGGTGGCCGACTTCGGTTCCGGCAAGGGCTACCTGACCTTCGCGATGCACGACTGGCTGCGCGCGCAGGGCCTGGCGCCGCAGGTGCAGGGCGTGGAGCTCAAGCAGGACATGGTGGCGCTGGGCAACGCGGCCGCGGCCCGGCACGGGCTGGCGGGACTGAGCTTCGAGCATGGCGACGTGCGCGAGCGCGGCGACCAGCCGCTGGACGTCATGGTCGCGCTGCATGCCTGCGACATCGCGACCGACCACGCGATGCACTTCGGCCTGCGCAGCGGCGCGCGGATCATCATGTGCGCGCCCTGCTGCCACAAGGAGATCCGGCCGCAGATGAACACGCCGGCCGCGCTGCGGCCGCTGCTGCAGCATGGCATCCACCTGGGCCAGGAGGCCGAGATGGTCACCGACTCGCTGCGCGCGCTGCTGCTGGAGCTGATGGGCTACGACACGCAGGTCATCGAGTTCATCGCGCTGGAGCACACCAGCAAGAACAAGATGGTGCTGGCGGTGAAGCGCCCGCAAGACCTGTCCCCGGCGCGGCGCGCGGAGCTGCTGTCGCAGCTCGACGAGATCAAGCGCTTCTACGGCCTGCGCAGCCAGGCGCTGGAGACGCTGCTGCGCGTCGAAGGGCGGCTCGAGGTCGACGGCGGCGTGAACCGCGCGTGAAGCTCCTCCGGGGGCCGCTGCGGCAAGGCGCTGCCTGAAATTGAGGCAGCGCAAGAAAGGTCCTGGCGGATCAAGGGCTTGAAGGCGCCGGCCTCAGCTTTTCCCACGACTTGTCCACAGCGGCCGTGGGCAATCGGCATGTCGATTGCCGCTTCGGCGACATGTCGAATGTCCTCGCCCCCGTTCCCGCCCCGGTGCCCTGGCTCGCCCGCGTCCTCGGCGTGGTGCTGCTGGTCCTCGGATTCGTCATGCTGGCCGCGGGCGGCCTGCTGGCCTCGCTCGGCGGCAGCTGGTTCTATGCGCTGTCGGGCCTGGCCTGGGCCCTCATCGGCGCGCTGATGTGGGGCCGGCTGCGCGAGGCGGTGCTCGGCTACGCGCTCTACTTCCTCGCCACGCTGGCATGGAGCCTGTGGGAGGCCGGCCTGGACTGGTGGCCGCTGGGCGCGCGACTGGGCGTGCCCTTCGTCCTCGGCGCGGTGCTGCTGGCGCTGGTGCCGACGATGCGCCGCCACCTGCCGGTGGACGATCCGCGTCGCGTCGCGTGGCGCAGTCCGCCGGCGCTGGTGCTGGCCGCGGCGCTGGGCGCCTTCGTCGTCGTGGCCGTCGTGTCCTGGACGCGGGACCTGCACGTGCTGGAGGGCACGATGCCGGCCAACGGCGCGGCGCGTCCCCCGGGCGTGGCGGCCTCGGGCGCCGCGGCTGTGCCCGATGGCGAATGGCATGCCTACGGCCGCACCGGCTTCGGCCAGCGCTGGTCGCCGCTCGCGCAGATCACGCCGGCCAACGTCGGCGACCTCAAGCTGGCCTGGGAGTTCCGCACCGGCGATGTCCGCGGCCGGCCCGGCGATCCGAAGGAGACCACCTTCGAGGTCACGCCGCTCAAGGTCGGCGAGCGGCTGTTCCTCTGCACCCCGCACCAGACGGTGCTGGCGCTGGACGCGACGACAGGCCGCGAGCTGTGGCGCTTCGATCCGCAGGTGCGCGGTGAACTCGCGCTGCAGCACCTGACCTGCCGGGGCCTGTCCTACCAGCCGCCGCCCGATCCGATGGCCGCCGCCGGCGCGCGGGCGCCGGCCTGCGCGGCCAAGCTCTTCATGCCGACGGCCGACGCGCGCCTGATCGCGCTCGATCCCGCCTCCGGCAAGCCTTGCCCCGGCTTCGGCCGGCAGGGCGCGGTCGACCTGTGGGCCGGCATGCCTAACGCCAAGCCGGGCGCGTACTACTCGACCTCGCCGGTGGTCGTCACGCGGCGGCTGGTGATCGTCGGCGGCACGGTGCTGGACAACGCGTCGGTCAAGGAACAGTCCGGCGTGATCCGCGCCTACGACATCGAGACCGGCGCGCTGGTCTGGAACTGGGACTCGGCCAACCCGGATGCGACCGCGCCGCTGCCGGCCGGGCAGACCTACACGGCCAATTCGCCCAACAGCTGGTCGGTGGCCAGCGTCGACGAGGACCTCGGCCTGGTCTACCTGCCGATGGGCAACCAGCCGCCCGACCAATGGGGCGGCAAGCGCTCGGCGGCGGTGGAGCGGCATTCGTCCTCGGTGGTGGCGCTCGACCTGGCGACCGGCCGCCTGCGCTGGGTCTTCCAGACGGTCCACCACGACCTGTGGGATTACGACGTGCCCGCGCAGCCGGTGCTGGTGGACCTGACGGTGCGCGGCACGCGGGTGCCGGCGCTGGTGCAGCCGACCAAGCAGGGCGAGCTGTTCGTGCTCGACCGCCGCGATGGCCGGCCGGTGTTCCCGGTGACCGAGACGCCGGCACCGCAGGGCGCCGCGGCGGGCGACTTCACCGCGCCGACGCAGCCGGTCTCGGCGATCTCCTTCAACCCGCCGGTGCTGCGCGAGCGCGACTTGTGGGGCGTGACGATGTTCGACCAGCTCTGGTGCCGCATCGCCTTCCACCGCCTGCGTTACGAGGGCCGCTTCACGCCGCCGTCGACGCAGGGCTCGCTGATCAACCCCGGCAACTTCGGCGTCTTCAACTGGGGCAGCATCGCCGTCGATCCGGTGCGCGGCATCGCCTTCACGACGCCGGCGGTGCTGGCCTTCACCTCGCAGCTGGTGCCGCGCCGCGACGACAGCTCGCAGCTGGTGCAGGACGAGGGACCGCCCAGCGGCTCGCTGCCGGCGCTGAACGAGAACTTCGGCGCGCCCTTCGCGTCGCGGATGAAGCCCTTCACCTCGCCGCTGGGCGTGCCGTGCCAGGCGCCGCCGTGGGGCACGGTGGCCGGTGTCGACCTGAACGAGGGCCGCATCGTCTGGCGCCATCGCAACGGCACGGTGCGCGACCTCTCGCCGCTGCCCCTGCCGCTGCGCCTGGGCGTGCCCAGCCTGGGCGGACCGCTGATGACCGCCGGCGGCCTGGCCTTCCTCTCGGGCAGCATGGACGACTACGTCCGCGCCTACGACGTCAACGACGGCCGCGTGGTGTGGGAAAGCCGTCTGCCCGCTGGGGGCCAGGCCACGCCGATGACCTATCTCGGCGCGGACGGGCGGCAGTACCTGCTGGTGGTCGCCGGTGGGCATGGGTCGACGGGCACCAAGCCTGGCGACCACGTGCGCGCCTACGCGCTGGAGAAGCGCTGAGCGCCGCAAGAAAAGAAGCCCGGCCCCTCGTGCGAAGGGCCGGGCAAGAGCGCTGGGACGCCGCCTGGACACCCTGACTGCGAGGGCGTGGCGCTGCGGCGTGGCGATTCGGAAGCGCGTGCGCGCCGGCCATGAGGCGACCCGCGAGGGGACGCGGCCTGGGCGCGTGGATCGGGGAGGACTCAGTCGCGTCGCGACCGCGCCGGGGCGGGCCTGGCCGGGCAGGGATGCGAGCAGGGACGCGGGAGCGTGGTCTGCGGGCAGGCGGGCGTGCGGCGTGTCTTCATGCTTCGCATCATCGCCGCCGGGCGCGCCGGCGAGCCGCGAAGAACAGGCCCCAAATCCGGCCAAACAACTGGCCGGATTTCACCGCCATTTCCGCTGGCAGGGCGCCGTGGCGCGCGCACCGGCGCCGATCGGGACGCGGAGGTCCTCAGCTCACTTGACGTCCATGCCGAAGGTGTTGGCGATGAAGGCCAGGATGTCCGCGCGCTCCTCGATGATCTTGGAGGTCGGCTTGCCGGCGCCATGGCCGGCCTGCGTCTCGATGCGGATCAGCTTGGGCGCGGGGCCGGTCTCGGCGGCCTGCAGCGTCGCGGTGTACTTGAAGCTGTGGGCCGGCACGACGCGGTCGTCATGGTCGCCGGTGGTGACCAGGATCGCGGGGTAGCGCACGCCGGGGCCGCTCTTGATCGTGTGCAGCGGCGAATAGGCCAGCAGCGCCTTGAACTCGTCCGCGTTCTCCGAGCTGCCGTAGTCCGAGGTCCATGCCCAGCCGATGGTGAACTTGTGGAAGCGCAGCATGTCCATCACGCCGACCTGCGGCACCGCCGCGCCGAACAGCTCCGGACGCTGGTTCACGACCGCGCCCACCAGCAGGCCGCCGTTGGAGCCGCCGTTGATGGCGAGCTTGGCCGGCTGGGTGTACTTGTTGGCGACCAGGTACTCGCCGGCGGCGATGAAGTCGTCGAAGACGTTCTGCTTCTTGAGCTTGGTGCCGGCCTCGTGCCAGCCGGCGCCGTACTCGCCGCCGCCACGCAGCACGGCCAGCACGTAGACGCCGCCCATCTTCATCCAGGTCGCGGCGGTGACGCCGTAGCCGGGCGTCATCGGCACGTTGAAGCCGCCGTAGCCGTAGAGCAGCGTCGGGTTGCTGCCGTCCAGCTTCAGGCCCTTGCGGTGCGCGATGAAGATCGGCAGCTTCGTGCCGTCCTTGCTGGTGACGAAGACGCGCTTGCTCTCGAACTGGCTGGCGTCGAACGCGGTCTGGGTGCGCTTGAAGAGCTCGGCGCGGCCGGTCTTCGCGTCCAGGCGCCAGATCTCGCCCGGCGTGGTCAGGCTGGTGTAGCTGAAGAAGGTCTCGGGATCGTTCCACTTGCCGCCGAAGCCGGCGGCGGTGCCGACGCCCGGCAGCTGCAGGTCGCGGACATGCTTGCCGCTGGGCGCATGCACGCGCACCAGCGTCGAGGCATCCTGCAGGTAGCTCAGCACCAGGTGGCCACCGACGCCGCTCGCGGCGGTCAGCGCGTCCTTGGTCTCGGGCACCAGCGTGGTCCAGGTCTTGGGATCCTTGGCGGTCCAGTCCTTGTCGAGGTCGATCGCGATCAGGCGGCCGCGCGGCGCGTCCTTGTCGGTCTTGACGATCAGGCGCTGGCCGTCGAGCACGACGGGGCTGTACTCCGCATCGAAGCTCAGCGTCAGCGGGACCGGCTTGGCGCCGGCGTAGCCGCCCTGGCCGTCCAGCGGCAGCAGCATCAGGCCGTTCTTGCGGGCCGAGCCCTTCCAGACATTGATGAGCGCGAGGCGGCCGTCGTCGGTGACCTCGACGTTGAAGCCCCATTCCTTCTCGGCCGGGTTCTCGGCGACCAGCACGTCGGCGGACTGGGCCGTGCCCAGGCGGTGGTAGTACACCTTCTGGAAGTAGTTGGCGCCGGTGAGGGCCGCGCCGGCCTTGGGCGCGTCGTAGCGCGAGTAGAAGAAGCCCTTGCCGTCGGGCGTCCAGGACGCGCTGGAGAACTTGACCCACTCGATGGTGTCGGGCAGGTCCTTGCCGGTGTCGAGGTCGCGGACCTTCCAGGTCTGCCAGTCGGAGCCGGCGCCGGCGGTGCCGTAGGCCATCAGCTTGCCGTCGCGCGACACGGCGCCGCCGGTCAGGGCGACGGTGCCGTCCTTGGACAGCGTGTTGGGATCGAGCGCGACCTGCGGCGTGTCCTTCAGGCTGCGCGCGGTGTAGAGCACCGCCTGCTGCTGCAGGCCGTCGTTGCGGGTCCAGAAGTAGCGGCCGCCTTCCTTGTAGGGGACGCCGAACTTCTCGAAGTTGTAGAGGTCGGTGTAGAGCTTGCGCGCGGGCAGGCGCTGCGGCATCGCGGCGAGGAACTTGTCGGTGACCGCGTTCTCGGCCTGGACCCAGGCCTTGGTGTCGGCGCTGTTGTCGTCCTCGAGCCAGCGGTACGGATCGGCCACGGTGGTGCCGTGGTAGTTGTCGGTCTGCTCGACCTTGCGGGTGACCGGGTAGCTCAGGCCCTGCGAGGCGGTGGCGGAGGCAGCGGCGGGCGCGGGGGCTTGCGCGGTGGCGGCCGCGCTGGCGCCGAGTCCGACCACCAGTGCGGCGGTCAGCGTGAGACGGGAATGCATGCGGTGTGCTCCTGAGAGTCGGGGAGCCGCCCCGCGTGGCTCGTGGCCGGGCGGGGCGGTGGGCCGGCATTGTGCCCGGCCCACCCGGGGGTGCCTTTGGTCAGGGCGGGGAAACACCGAGGGGCTCGGAGGGCGTCGGCGAGCGGCGACCGCGCCGGCCTGTGGCGTGAGGGGCTGGCTCAAAGTGGTCGACTTTCGGCGAGCGCTGACTGGTCCCAGTCGTTTTGGGCGGCTGGCTGAATCCGGGTTGTCGCCAGCGCGCTCAGACTGCTCTTCTCCTCCTTGTTGGAAAGTGCAGGTGCAGAATGAACGCCCTCCTTGAGCGCATCGACTTCAGTCCGTATATGAGCAAGCTCTCCGCATTGACCGTTCACATTGCAGCGGAACTGAAAAGCGAACTTGAGGAGCGAGCGCGGCGCGCTCGCTTCACGGTCGACGAACTGGTCGAGCAGATGATCCGCGCCGCGCTGTTCCGAAGCTCAGCCGAGTACCACGATCCTTCCAGCGAACGTGCGAAGGAGTTCCGCATGATCGAGGCCGGCCTGGCCGAGATCCATCGCGGCGAGACGGTCTCGTGGGAGGACGTCGAGAAGTCGCTGGACCAGCTTCTCGGAGCGGCGGGGTCCGAGGACCTCCCGTCGAAACGGTGAAGGTCGCTTTCAGCCGAATTGCCCAGACAGAACTCTTCGACATCCTCATTCGAATCTTCCACGAGAACCCCTTCGCCGCTCGAAAGATGCGGAAGGAGTTCCTCAGGAAGCTGTCCCTGCTGGCGTTCCAGCCCGGCTTGGGGACGCGAGGGGAAGACTTCGAGACTCGAGAGACCTTTGTCAAGGGACGCTACCGCATCGTCTATCGCGTGGAAGACGAGGTGCTCTGGATCGCGCGGATCATCCACACGGCGAGGCTGTGGCCACCTGGTTGAGGCAGCCCCTCAGTAATCCCACCTCGCTTCCACCTGGAAGGTCCGTCCCGGATACGGATGGAAGTTCCAGTAGCGGTAGTTGTTGAGGTTGTCGACGCCGGCGGCCAGCGTCCACTGGCGGTCGATCTTCCACTGCGCCCGCGTATCGACGGTGAAGTACTTGCTCGCCGCCATGTAGGCGAAGCCGTTGACGTCGCTGTTGTCCAGGGTGCTGAACTGCTTGCCGCTATAGCGCGCCCCCAGGCTCAGGCTCAGGTCGTCCCGCGCCTGCCATTGCGCCAGCAGTGTCGCCCGCCAGCGCGGCACGCGCGGCTGCCATTTGCCGATCGTGTCGCCGGGCACCACCGCGTAGCCGCTGTTGGCCAGGATGATCGAGTCCGCGAACGTGAGGCTGCCCGTCATCGTGACCCGCTGGGGCAGCGTCGCCGTGCCGCTGAGCTCGACCCCGCGCGTGCGCACGTGATCGATGTTCTGCACCGTGCTGGTCGAGGTGCTCACGCCCGGATTGATCTGCGAATAGAGCGCATCCCGGCTGTCCTCGTGGAACAGCGTGATCCGCAGGTTGTCGCGCCCGCGGCCCGTCAATTCGGCGCTGAGCTCGCTGGTCCAGCTGCGCTCGGGCTTCAGCAGCGGGTTGCTGTTGATGAAGTTGCCGGCCGGGTCGAAGCCGCCCTGGAACAGCTCGCTCACCGTGGGAAAGCGCACCGCGCGTCCGGTGCTGGCCTTCAGCACCCAGTGCTCGGAGAGGCCGTAGGACAGCGCCGCCTTCGGCGACCAAGCGGTGCGGGTGCGGTCATCGTGCCGATGCGGCGTGGCATCGGCAGCGGCCTGCGTGAGCCCGTCGAAAGCCTGCCAGCGCTCGCCGCGCAGGCCCAGCACCGCGGTCCAGTCCGGCGCGAAGCTCCAGGCATCCTGCGCGAAGACGGCCCGCACGCGCGTGTCGCCTTCGAAGCGCGAGGTCTGCGCGCCCGCCGCCCCCCAGCGCCAGTCGCTGAGCGCGAACACCCGCGTGCGCAGCTGGTAGCGCTCTTGCGAGAGCCCGGCGTCGATCGCGTGATCGCTGCCCGCCGGCGTCCAGGTCAGCTTGGCGGACAGCGTGTTCCACCCGGTGCCGGCCTGGTCGGTGAGGCGGCCACCGTCGCTGGCCTTCTGCGTCGGCGCATAGGCGCGCGAGCGATCGGCGAGGTAGTCGTAGACGCTGCCCGACAGCTCCCAGCCGAGCCCGTCACTGACGCGCCGCTTCAGCGACAGCGCATGCATGCGGTGCTCGAGCTCATCCCGCGTCTGCGGGAAGTCGCTCGCGGCCAGCGTGTAGCCCTGGCCGTCGATGTTGACCGGCTGCGTGAGGCCGCCACCGTAGCGGTGGTCGACCGGCTGGCCGGCGGCGTCGATCAGGAAGCTCCGCGAGCGGCCATCCGAGCGATTGCTCCACAGCCCGAAGACATAGAGCGCCCGCAGGCCCGGCGCCAGCTCGTAGGCCAGCTTCAGCTTCGCCTGGTCCTGGACGGTGTCGTACTGCGTGCCGCTGCCGAGCAGCAGCCACGGCTGATTGACGCGGTTCAGGCCTGGCACCGCGCCTGTCACCGCCGGCGCGGCCGGATTGGCGGTCGCGCTGCTCACAGGCCGGGTCGCGAAGGTCTGCGGCTGGCCCTCGCTGTCGGTGCGACCGGCGTGCAGCCACCACGCAAACGCGCCGTCGGCACTGCCGATCGAGGCGCTGGCCTGCTTCGCGTCGTAGCTCCGCCGCGCGCCGTACAGGCCATCGGGCTGATGGCTGTAGCCAACCCGCGCGTGCGCTTCGAAGCGCGTGGGCATGCGGGTCTGGTAGTCGACCACCGCACCCACCGCGTTGCCCGGATACGCCGCCGAGAACGGCCCGTACATGACGTCGACGCGGCTGATTTCCTCGGGCGACACCAACCCCCAGCGCGGCGCGAAGGTAGCGCCATTGCCGAGCAGGTTGGACAGCAGGATGCCGTCCGCATAGACCAGCGATCGCGCGCTGTTGCCGGAGCCCGAGGCGCGCGTGGACAGCACTGCGTGGTTGTAGTCGCCGATGTAGCGCTTGCGCACCAGCAGGCTGGGCAGGTACTTGAGCGCGTCCTCGGCATCGGTGGCGTTGATGTCGCGGGCGATGTCCTCGCCCGAAACGCCCTCCATCGTCGTGGGGATGCGGCTGGGGAGGGAGGTCGGCGCGGCGCCATCGACCCGGACGACGCCGAGGGACGCGGCACGCAGCCCGGTGTCGTCAACTCGGGCTACGCCGAGAGACCAGGCCCCCGGTTCGGCGTCGTCAACACGGTCGGTGCTGGGGGACGCGGTGCGACGCGCAGTGTCGTCTGCCGCCGCGGTGGCGGCGCAGGCGCCCGCAAGCAGGGCAAGCACGCCGACTTGCAGGCGGCGCGCACGGAAATGTCTTTGCATGAAGGGACTCCAACGGAATGAAGGAGCACCGGAAAAGCCGTTGCCTGCAGAGCCCACGGTCGGGCTCTCCCAACCCCTTTTTTCACCCTCTCCCGCAGGGCGGGAGAGGGAGGGGTGAGGGTGGGAGCTCCCGCACGTCGCGGTGCCCCCTGCTGCAGAACCTCACCGATGCAGCGGCCTCAAACCACCGAAGGCGGCGCCCTGGCCGGCGCCCTCCGCCACACATGCGCAGTCACCGCCGCGCTGAAGAACCGCTCCGGCAAACCCTCACGCAACTCAACCCGCAGCGCCAACACACCCGACACCGGCGGCAGCGGCAACGCATCCTGATGCAGATGACAGAACGCACAGTGCTGGAACAGCACGTGATCCTGATCCTCCACACCACTGCCCGCCAACCCCTCACGCAACTCGGCAGCCCGCGGACCCACCACGCTGGATCGGCAAATCTGCGTCCACGGCGCCAACTCCCCGCTCAACGCCTGCGCCGCCATCGAGGCGGCAGGCAATACCGCCGCCAACCAGAAGACCAAAACGGCCATCCAGCGGGTGGAAGCAGAGGGGAATTGCAGACGCATGACGCGGGGGATTCTAGGACCGGGCGAGCATGCATGGCGGGGGCCGGCGGCGAAGCCGAGCGGACGCGCCAACTCGCTCTGCTCACCTTCGGCTCGCGTCGCTCACACAGACGGCGCTCCAGTCAGATGGAACGCTCGGCTTCGCCGCCGGCCCCCGCCATGCACGCCTCAGACACCGCGGCGTACGGTGAGGGGCCTGGGAGGCGGCGGTCAGCGCTTCTGGAGCAGGTCCAGCAAGGTGCGGGCAACCACCTTCGTCGCACGACGAAGATCCGACAACTCGACCCGCTCGTCCGCACGCTTGGCATGCGACTCCAGCACCGTGCGCGGACCCGCACCATAGATCGCCGCAGGAACGCCGTGCTCGCCATACAGACGGACATCCGTGTACAACGGCGTGCCAGAGGTGGGAATCGGCTCGCCGAAGATCAACTCGCCGTGGCGCTGCAAGGCCTCGACCAGCGGACGGTTGGACGGCAGCGGCTTCAGCGAACGCGCCAGCAGCAGGCGCTTCACGTCCACCTCGATGCCGGGATACGCCGCCGCCGCCGTCGCGATCGTCTCGCGGATCTCGGCCTCGACCACCACCGGGTCCTCCTCCGGAATCATCCGGCGGTCCAGCTTCAAGCTCACCTTGCCCGGCACGACATTCGTGTTGGTGCCGCCCTCGATGCGGCCCACATTCAGATACGGATGCTTGATGCCCTCGACCTGCGACGTGGTTCGCCGGTACTCGGCATTGCGCGCATACAGCGCATTGAGGATCACGACCGCGCCCTGCAACGCATCGATGCCGGTGTCCGGAATCGCGGCATGCGCCATCTTGCCGTGCACCGTCACTTCCATCTGCAGGCAGCCGTTGTGCGCGGTCACCACCTGGTAGCTGAAACCAGCCGCCAGCAGGTAGTCCGGCTTCGTCAGCCCCTGCCGGAGTAACCAGCCCGGGCCGAGTTCGCCGCCGAATTCCTCGTCGTAGGTGAAATGCAGTTCGACGCCGCCCTGCAGCGGCGCGCCCAGCGCCTCCAGCGCCCGCAGCGCGAAGGTGTAAGTCGCGAAGTCGCTCTTGCTGACCGCCGACGCACGCCCGTACAGCCGGCCGTCGACCACCTCGGCGCCGTACGGGTCGTGTGTCCAGCCCTCGCCAGGCGGCACGACGTCCCCATGCGCGTTCAGCGCGATCACCGGCCCCCCGTCCGCGAAGCGGCGTCGCACGATGAGGTTGGTCAGCGACTCCAGGCCGTACTCACGGACCTGCGCCTGCGGCACGGGATGCTGCTCGGCGACATAGCCCATCTCGGCCAGCAGCTCGGCCGTGCGCTCCGCATGCGGCGCGTTGTTGCCGGGCGGCGTGTCGGTGGGCACGCGCACCAGCGCTTGCAGGAAGCGCACCTCGTCGTCGAAGTGGGCGTCGATCCACGCGTCGAGCGCGTCATGCAGGGAGGGCGGGGAAGCGGTCATGGGGGTGGCAATCCTGAAGCGCGGAGCGATGACGGAAGGTGATGCGGCCTGGAGGGCGGGGCGGCGGACGATCGGAGGGGGCGAGCTGGCGCGGCGACCTGACGGGAATCAGAGGCCGTCGAGCAGCGCCTGGAAGGCGCGCACGCAGAGCTCGGTGTCGTCGTTGCTGATCGCCTCCAGCGGGTTGTGGCTGATGCCCAGGTTCAGGCCGCGCTGGAACAGCATGGCCTGTGGCATCGCCTGGTGGAGCTTCATCGCGTCGTGGCCCGCGCCCGACGGCATCCGGTGGACCGGCAGGCCCAGGGCGTTCACGGCCCGCTCCCAGCGCGACTGCCAATGCGCGTCGCTCGGGGCGGCGGCGGCGGCTTCGGTGCGTTCGAGCGTGAAGCTCAGGCCGCGCCGCTCGCAGATCTGCGCCAGGCGCGCACGCACGTCGGCGTCGAGCGCATCGCGCGCGGCGTCGGTGGTCGCGCGCAGGTCGAGGCTGAATCGGCAGCGGCCGGGGATGACGTTGATCGAGCCATTCGGGACCTGCAGCTGGCCGACGGTGCCAACGACCTCGGGCACGGCGCCGGCGCGTTCCTCGACATACAGGATGAGCTCCGCGACCGCCGCGGCGGCGTCGCGGCGCCGGTCCATCGGCGTGGTGCCGGCGTGCGAGGCCAGGCCGCGCACCTCGCCGACGTAGCGGATGCTGCCGTTGATCGAGGTGACGATGCCCAGCGGCAGGTCGAGCTCGTTGAGCACCGGGCCCTGCTCGATGTGGACCTCGACGAAACCGAGGTAGCGCGCCGGGTCGCGACGCAGCGCCTGGATGGCGTCCATCGTCGCGGGCAGGCCGGCGTCGCGCATGAGGTCGCGCAGCACGACGCCATCGGCGTCGGCCTGGTCCAGCCAGGCCGGATCGAAGCGGCCGACCAGCGCGCTGGAGCCGAGGAAGGTCGCCTTGTAGCGCTGCCCTTCCTCCTCCGAGAATCCGACCACCTCGATGCCGTGCTTGAGTCGGCGGCCCGCGCGATGCAGCTCGCGCACGCAGGCCATGGGCACGAGGATGCCGAGCCGGCCGTCGTACTTGCCGCCGTTGCGCACCGTGTCGTAATGGCTGCCGGTGAGCAGGCGCGGCGCCTCGCCGGGCTGCCCGTGGCCCTCGCCGTGGTCTTGGCCGTGGTAGACGCCGACGACATTGCCGACGGCATCGATGCCGACCTCGTCGAAGCCGCACTCGCGCATCCAGTCGGCGAGCTGCGCCGCGACCGCCCGGTGGGCGTGCGTCAGGTAGAGCACCGTGAGCTGGCCGTTCTCGGCGAAGCCCGGATCGGAGAAACGCGCCAGCGATTCCGCCCAGTCCCAGACCTGGTTGCCGAGCTGGGGCACGACGCCGAACTTGTCGTTGAGCCGGATTTCCGCGATGCGGTGGATGTTGCGCAGGCACTCGGCGCGCTCGATGTCCGGATGCGCGTTCAGGCGCCGCGCGAAGGTGTCGATGATCTGCTGGCGCGACAGGCCGTCGCCGCGCGGGCCGCGCACCGCCAGGATGAAGGGCCAGCCGAAGCGCGCGTTGTAGTCGGCGTTCAGCTGCTGCAGGCGCGCGAACTCCTCGGGCGTGCAGGCGGTGAGGCCGGCGGTGCGCTGCTCGTGGGTGGACTCGGCGGTCAGCGACTTCGCGACCATCGCCTTGCCGGCGAGTTCCGGGTGCGCGCGGATGAGACCGAGCTGCTCGTCGAGCGCGGCCTCGCGAACCACGGTGGCCAGCGCATGCTTGAGCGCGGCGAGGCTCGCGAAGCCCCCGGCGGGCCGTGTGGCGAAGGCCCGTCGCGCGATCCAGGGCGAATGCTCGTAGACGCCGTCCAGCAGCGCGACGAAGGGGTCCTCGCCCGCCGCGTTCAGCGCGGGCAGGGACAGGACGGGAGAGGGCGGAACGGCGGTGGTGCTCATCGGCGGCTCGGAAGACTCGAAGGATCCGGGGCCTCAGCCCCAGACGAAGGCCTTGTCCGCATCGAACGGATGCGTCGCGCGCCAGTGGCGGGCGATGTCGACGCGGCGCGCGATCCAGACGCGGTCATGCTTCTCGACGTGATCGAGGAAGCGCTGCAGCGCGCGCATGCGGCCCGGCCGGCCGAGCAGCCGGCAATGCATGCCGATGCTCATCATCTTCGGCGCCTCGGCGCCCTCGGCGTAGAGCACGTCGAAGCTGTCGCGCAGGTACTCGAAGAACTCGTCGCCGTGGCTGAAGCCCTGCGGCAGCGCGAAGCGCATGTCGTTGCAGTCCAGCGTGTAGGGCACGACCAGCTGCGGCGCCAGCGTGCCATCGGTCTTGCGGACGTTGAGCCAGAAGGGCAGATCGTCGCCGTAGTAGTCGCTGTCGTACTCGAAGCCGCCGAAGTCGGCGACCAGGCGCCGCGTGTGCGGGCTGTCGCGACCGGTGTACCAGCCCGACGGCCGCTCACCGGTCAGGCGCTGGATGATGTCCATGCCGATGTCCATGTGCTGGCGCTCGGTGGCCTCGTCGACCTGCTGGTAATGGATCCAGCGCCAGCCGTGGCAGGCGATCTCGTGGTTCAGCTCGACGAAGGCCCGCGTCAGCTCCGGGTGCCGCTCCAGCGCCATCGACACGCCGAAGACGGTCAGCGGCATCGCGCGTTTCTCGAATTCGCGCAGCAGCCGCCAGACGCCGGCGCGCGAGCCGTATTCGTAGATGCCCTCCATGCTCAGGTGGCGCGCCGGGAAGGCGGGCGGATTGAACATCTCGGACAGGAACTGCTCGCTGCCGGCGTCGCCGTGCAGCACCGAGTTCTCGCCGCCTTCCTCGTAGTTGAGGACGAACTGGACCGCGATGCGCGCCTGGCCGGGCCATTGCGCATGCGGCGGGTGTTCGCCGTAGCCGACGAGGTCGCGGGGATAGCCAGGGGAGACGACGGGCTTCATGGATGGGGCGGGGTCAGGGTTGGAGGACCGACTTCAGGTCCTGCACGCGCGGATCGAGCCGCAGGTTGGCCTCGACGTTGCCGAGATGCGCCTCGAGCAGCTTCAGCGCCGCGCGCTTGTCGCGGGCCTCGAGCGCGTCGACGATGGCTTCGTGCTCGGACTGCGATTCGGCGGCGGAATGGGAGCTCTGGTACATCAGCGCGATCAGCGAGCTGCGCGAGAGCAGGTCGGTCAGCAACTGCGCGAGCACCTCGTTGCCCTGCATGCGGGCCAGCACGACATGGAAGTCCGCCAGCAGCCGCGTGCGACCCGGTACGTCGGTGCGGCCGATGGCGTCGCGCTCCTGCTTTAGGTGGGCGCGCAGCTGCTTGATCTGCGCCGGTGTGATGCGCTGGCAGAGGTGGGTCAGCATCGCCGCCTCCAGCATCTTGCGCACCTCGAAGACCTGGCGCGCCTCCTCGACGCTGGGTTGCGCGACGAAGGCGCCGCGGGCGGGCTCCAGCTTCACCAGCCGGTCGCGGCTGAGCTGGTTCAGCGCCTGGCGCACCAGCGTGCGCGAGCAGTCGAAGATGTCCGCCAGCTGCTGCTCGACCAGCTTGGTGCCCGGCATCAGGCGACGCTCGACGATGGCCTGCGTGATGGCGGCGGTGATGCGCTCGGTGACGGAAGCGCTGGCGTCGAGGTCGCGGGCGTTCATGTTGGGGTGGGCGGTGTGTCCCGGAGTGTATACACTTTGCGCTTTCATTCCTCCCATTCATCGAAGGCGCCGATGGGCAAGCTCACCACACACGTCCTGGACACGATGCACGGCCGGCCGGCGGCCGGCATGGCGGTGCGGCTGTACCGGCTGGAAGCGGGCGGGCCGCAATTGCTACAGGCGCTGAGGCTCAATGCCGACGGCCGCGCGGACGCGCCGCTGCTGACGGACGAGGCGCTGCGCGCGGGCCGCTACCGGCTGGTGTTCGAGGTCGCCGCCTATTTCCGCGGCCAGCGCGTCGAGCTGCCCGAGCCCGCATTCCTCGACGAGGTCCCGCTGGACTTCGGCATCGCCGACCCGGCGGCGCACTACCACGTGCCGTTGCTGACCAGCCCCTGGTCGTACTCGACCTACCGGGGCAGTTGAGGCGACCGATGCGGCCCTGGCAGACCCTGGCCCTGAAGCTCGCGCGCGAGCCGGCGGTGCTGGTGCGCGTCGAGACGCTGCAGGGCAGCGGGCCGCGGGAGGTCGGGGCCTGGATGGCGGTGACCGCGTCGGAGGTGGTGAACACGATCGGCGGCGGCCAACTGGAGTTCGATGCGATCGCCAAGGCGCGCGCCGCACTTGCGGCGGGCCGGGTGATGGAGGCGCGCCAGCGCTTCGCGCTCGGGCCGTCGCTGGGCCAGTGCTGCGGCGGTGTCGTGTGGCTGGGCTTCGAGTGGCTGGACGCCCGGTCGATCGCCGGCCTCGCCGAGCGCCTGGGCGACCAGAGCGGCTGGCGGCCGATCGCGCTGTTCGGTGGCGGCCACGTGGGCCGCGCGATCGTGGACCTGCTGGCCCGGCTGCCGGTGAGGGTCCACTGGATCGACAGCCGCGAGGGCGTCTTCCCCGAGACGCTGCCCGACAACGTCCGCGCCGAGCAGTCCGAGCCGGTGCAGGGCGCGGTGCCGACGCTGGCGGCCGGCTCGCAGGTGCTGATCATGAGCTTCAGCCACGCGGAGGACCTGGACATCGTGGCCGCGTGCCTGAAGCGCCAGCGCGAGGCCCGCGACCTGCCCTCCATCGGCCTGATCGGCAGCAAGAGCAAGTGGGCGACCTTCCGGCACCGGCTGGAGGCACGGGGCTTCAGCCCGGCCGAACTCGCCCACGTGACCTGCCCGATCGGCATTCCGGGCATCGTGGGCAAGCAGCCGGAGATCGTGGCGCTCTCGGTCGTCGCCCAGGCGATGCAGACGCCCACCGAGCCCCGCTGAGCCACGCTGAGCTCTCCTCCGTCTTACCCCCTCTCCCGCTTGCGGGAGAGCAACTGTGTTCCAAGTCAAGCGCTAATCAGGCTAGCGCGGGCTGTGGATAAGAGGGCTGCCAAGCGGTGCCGGACTTGATGACGGCGTTGATGATGGTGAGCAGCTTGTGCATGCAGGCGGTCAGCGCCACCTTCTTAGGCTTGCCCGCTTGCACCAGTCGTTCGTAGAAGCTCCTGAGGACAGGGTCATAACGCACAGCGCTGAGCGAAGCCATGTACAGCGCCGAACGGACATTGGCCCGTCCACCCCAGGTGGAGCGCCGACCCTTGAATGTGCCGCTGTCGTTGTTCAACGGCGCCACACCCACGAGTTTGGCGATCTCGCGTCGCTTGAGTTGGCCGAGTTCGGGCAGCGCAGCCATCAGCATCGCTTGTGTGCCTGGCCCCACTCCCTTGAGCCCTTTGAGCAACTCCAGCTTGTCCTTGAAGTGCTCCTTCAGGAAGCCGCCCGCATCGTCATCGATCTTTCCGATTTGGTGGTCCAGCATCTTCAGAATGGTGCGAATGCTCTTGCGCTGCGACGCGTGCATGCTCGCCAATCGGTTGTGCTCAGCCACCCGCATGGCCACGAGCTGACTGCGCCGCGTCACCATGGCTAGCAGTGTCTCCTGCGCGTCCGTGGGCAGTTTGTAGAGCAGTCGCTCGCGCCGGTCGCTGGCATGCAGCGTGCGCGCAAACTGCGACAGCATCTTCGCGTCCGTGCGGTCCGTCTTGGCCAGGTAGCCCATCGCTTTGGCGAAGTCATGCGCCTGGCGCGGATTGATCACCATGACGGCCAAACCATGCGCGCACAGCATCGCCGCCGCCGGCTGCTCCAGCCCACCGGTGGCTTCCAGCAGAACGACTCCCACGCGCTCGCGCATCTCAGTGAGCATCGCCAACAGCGACTTCAAACCGGGCTCATCGTTGCTGAAGGTCTGCGTCTTGTCCCTGTCATTCAAGGCCACCTCAAGCGTGGCTTTGGAAACATCGATACCAACAAAAATCAGTTCAGGTGCGCCTGCCATTTCCCATCCTTGCAAATTCGAGGTCCGAGCACGCCAGTGCATGTCGGCCGTCCAGCAACTGTTCGGGCTTGCTCAACAGACGGCCAGTCGTCCACGCCAAATGCTCTCCCACGGGCTAGGTATCCCAGAGGGCAGACGGGCTGTGGACAACTGCCAAAACAAACCTGTGTGTACTCTCAAAACGAAAGATACAAGGG